>CAYLIK010000088.1:0-12780 GCA_964383565.1 uncultured Sphingomonadaceae bacterium | reverse complement strand
AGCTGTCATAATTGTCGATGACGAGTATCATGGCCGCCTCTTAAGCCGCGGTCGGGCCGCTTGGCAATGATCGCCCCAATGATCGTTCAGCGCAGCCCCGCGCGCATATCGAGCATCGGTTGCTGCGAAACGGTGATCGTGCCGCGCCACGGCCGGTCGAGATCGAGGATCATCAGCAGCGCCAGCGTCAGCAACGCGAACAGGATGGTCGTGACGGTGCGGTGCGAGCGCCCGGTATTGCCCAGCACATAGCCGATGATCGCGGCCGACATGGCGGTGCACAGCACCAGCACGAGCAGGATGTCGGGCGGAATACGCGCCTCACGCTCCGCCTTTCGGGACGCGGCGATATCGAACATCTCGTTCATCGCGGCGATCAGCGTGGTGGCGATCGGGGCGGGCAGGCTCGCGATGTCGGTCTTCATTTCCCGCCACAGCTGCGATTGCATGCGTCCGGTGTATGTTTCGATCCTGGCCACATGCATGTCATCAGCCGATTTCGGGAGATCGAGCCGGACATCGGCGTACCGCGCGATCGATCGTTGCAGGTGCCGCCCGGTGTCACCCTCGATCAGCCCGGCTCGCAGCCACGCCGTCCCGATGGCGTTGGCTTCCTGCACCACGAGGTTGCGGCGGTTGTCATAGCGATTGAGCGCGAGCGAGAAGGTGAAGGCGATCAGCAGGCCCAGCAGTGCGAGCGCGGCGGAAAGAAGATAGCCTTCATCGTCGGTGCGGCCCTCGCCATGCTTGCCGCGGCTGCGCAACCAGACGCCGAGCCTGAAGAACAGCGCCAGCAGCAGGAAAAGCAGGATGCCGATCAGCCAGAGCGGCGCTGCATCGAATTTTCCGTCCAGCATGCCTGCCTCCCCCGTTTATTGGCCGAACCGCGCTTCTCCCGCCCGCTTGATCGCTTCATTGGCCGCAGCGATCAGCGCACGGGCCTTGGCTTCGCACTCGCGCTGCTCATACTCAGGATCGCTGTCGGCGACGATGCCCGCGCCGGCCTGCACATGCATGACGCCATCCTTCACGACGGCGGTGCGCAGGACGATGCAGCTGTCCATCGATCCGTCTGGCGAGAAATAGCCGACGCCGCCAGCATAGGCCCCGCGCGTCTCGGGCTCCAGCTCAGCGATGATCTCGCAGGCGCGCACCTTGGGGGCTCCCGATACAGTACCCGCCGGGAATCCCGCGAACAGCGCGTCGATAGCGTCGCGATCATGCCGCAGCGTGCCGGTGACGTTGGAGACGATGTGCATCACATGGCTGTATTTCTCGACGAAGAAGCTGTCGGTGACTCGCACAGTGCCCGGCGCCGCGACACGGCCCACGTCATTGCGTCCCAGATCGAGCAGCATGAGATGCTCGGCCAGTTCCTTCTGGTCGGCGAGCAGGCTGTCGCGATTGGCGGTGTCCTCGGCCTCGGTCTTGCCGCGTGGGCGGGTTCCGGCGATCGGCCGGATCGTCACTTCGCCGTCGCGCGCGCGGACGAGGATCTCGGGCGAGGAGCCGATCAGCGCGAAGCCGGGCAGGTCGAGATAATAGAGGAAGGGAGACGGATTGATCCGCCGGAGCGCCCGGTAAAGATCCAGCGGAGGCAAGCTGAAAGGCGCGGTGAAGCGTTGCGCCAGCACCACCTGGAAGATGTCGCCCGCCGCGATATAGTCCTTCGCCCGGAGCACCATCTCGCGATAGCGTTCCGGCGCGAGCGCTGGCTCGGGCACGATCGCTTCGGGCAGGTCCGTCGTCCGCGACGAAGCAGGCAGGGGTGCCGCCAGACGTGCGGCGGCGGCCTCGATCCGTTCGATCGCTCCGCCCACCTGCGCATCCGCCTCGCCCGATTCCGGCCAGACCGGCGCGACGAGGAACAGGCTATCGCCAAGCCGGTCGAAGATCAGGATCAGCGTCGGGCGGACGAACAGCATGTCGGGCAGGGCAAGCGGATTGGGCGCGGGCCGTGGCAAGGTTTCGACCAGCCCGACCGTCTCATAGGCGAAATAGCCCACGAGACAGGCAAGCGCCGACGGCAGCCCCTCGGGCATAACCATCCGGCAGCTTTCAACCAGCGTGCGCAATGCCGCGAGCGGATCGCCCTCGGCCGGCGCGAAGGCGTCGCGGTCCTGCATCCAGCGCGGATTGATCTCGGCGATCCGGCCATTGGCGCGGAAGACGAGGTCCGGCGCGAGGCCCAGCAGCGTGTAACGGCCCCGCGTCGCGCCGCCCTCGACCGATTCAAGCAGGAAATCGCCGCGTCCGGGCTCGATCAGCTTGAGCGCCGCCGCCACCGGCGTATCGACGTCCGCGAGCTGCTGGCGCCAGACCAGCCCCGGCTTGCCTGCCTTCAATGCGTCGCGGGCGGCCTCGTCATGCGCACGGGACCCGTTCACTGGCTTCCCGCGCCGCCCAGCTCACGCTTGAGCTTGGCGATCCCCGCCGTGTTGCGGCTGACTCCAACGGCCTTGGCGATCGATGCGGAGAATTGCTGTTGCAACTCCTCGGCCATCATCCGGCTGAATTCGGACTGGGTCGATTGCACCAGGCCGGGCATGGATGCCGCATCGCCCTTCTCGATGCTGTCGAGATGGACGATGAACCAGCCCTTCTTATCGGGCGCCTCAAGCAGCTTCGTCTCGCCGGCCTTCATGCTGAACATCAGCGCCAGCGGAGGCGGAACCTGCTGCCCGCTCTGCATCATGTCGATCTGGCGTCCGCCAGCCTGCTGGGGCGGCGGCAGCTTGACGTCGGATTCTGCGATGGCCGTTGGCAGCGGAACGCCACCCTTGGCCTTCGCGATGATCGAGTTCGCCACCGCCTTCGCCCGCGCCGACGTGCGGTCGATCATGAGGTCGTTGACGACCTGGTCCTTGATCCGCGCGAGCGGGATCGGCGCCGACGGTACTATGCGGTCGATCTTGAGCAGCGCGTGGAGCTGGCCGTTGCCGATCGTTTCCACGGTGGGATCGTCGTCGGTTGATCCGGCGAAGGCCGGCTTGAGCAGAACCTGTAGCTCGGGCGGAGTCTGCCACTTCGCATCTTCCGGCGCCGCGCCGTCCGGGAGCAGCGGCGGCGTGGTGACCACCGTTAGTCCGCGCGCCTTTACGATATCGTCGAAGGTCGAGCCGTCGGCGACCTGATCCTCGATATCCGCGATCAGGCGGGCGATCGCCTCGTCACTCTTCTGCTTGGCGAGCGAGGCCGCGATGCCCTCACGCTCCGCTGAGAGCGGACGAGCGACCGTGGTCTTAATGCTGTCGACGTGCAGCACATGCCAGCCAAGCTCGCTCCTGAGTGGCGCCGTCGTGCCGTCCTGCGGTGCCGCAAAGGCAGCCTTGGCTACATCGGTTGACGAAAGCTCGGCGAGCGCAGCCTGGGTGCGTTCGCCAAGCGCTGTATCAGCAGGCGAGAAGCCCGCTTCCTTCGCTGCATCGTTGAAGCTCTTGCCGCCCTTGACCTTGGCCCCGAACGCTTTTGCCGCAGCTTCGTCGGGCAGGATCACCTGGGAGAAGGACCGGATCTGCTTCGCACCATATTCAGCAGCGTTGGCGTTGTAGAAGGCCGTGATCTCGGCATCGGTCACCTGCGGCTGCGTCTTCAGCTGCTCCTTGGCGATCAGCGCGTAGCGGACCACGCGACGCTCTGTGATCGTGTAGCGGGCGAGGTTGCGCTGATACCAGCCGTTGATATCGGCGTCGGTGGGCGGCGTGCCGGGGGGCATCAGTTCAGTGGGCACGATCCCGATCAATCCACGCCGGCTTTCGAGCATCAGCGACGCATAGGGCGTTACCAGCGATTCCGGCGCCCGGGCGCTGCCGGAAACCGGCACCAGGATCTGGCGGCGCAGAACGTCCGCATTCAGATCGCGGCGGAATTGCGCTTCGGTGATCCGCTGTTGAGCGAGCGCGTTACGATAAGTACCCTCGTCGAATTTGCCGGTCAGGCCGTGGAAAGCTGGAATGCTTGCGATTTCGCCATCCACGAGCCGCTTGCTGGCGACGATGCCCTGCTTGGCCGCCCATTGCTCCAAGGCCTTGGTTTCGGTGAGCTGTTGCAGCAGGCTGTCGATTCCGCCTTCCCTGAGGAAAGCGGCCATGGTGATCTCGGGTTGCTGCTGCTGAAGGTTCTGGACCGCGATCTGCGCGCGCTGCGTGGTTTCATTGAGACCCAACCGCTCGCCGCCGACCGTCGCGACTTCTTCGCCGCCACCGCCGCCACCCATGTCGCCAAGACCGGTAGGCGTGCCGATTCCGGTCACGATGAACGCGATCATGATGAGGCCGAGGAACCCAAGCACAATCCACGAGGAAAGCGCGCGGCGAAAGAAGCTGATCATCCTGTTGTTCTGTGCCTCATGATCGATCGAAGGCCTCGCCATAGAGGCGTGGGCTTGCGCCTTCAAGCATGCCGCGGTTAGGAGCGCGCTCAAAGGAAAGGGCGTGCATCGTGACATTACGCAAACTCGTGGCTGGCAACTGGAAGATGAACGGATCGCTCGGCAGTCTGGCCGAGCTTGATGCCATCCTGGCGGCGGCGAACGCCAACAAGGCGGTGGACGTGGCGATTTGTCCGCCTTTCACGCTGATCGCGGCCGCCAAACAGCGTCAGTCAGGGCTAGCGATCGGCGCCCAGGATTGCCATCAGGCGGAAAAAGGCGCGCATACCGGGTGCGTCTCTGCCGCGATGCTCAAGGAAGCCGGCGCTACCCTGGCTATCGTAGGACATAGCGAACGCCGCACCGATCAGGGCGAGAGCGACGCGCTTGTCCGCGCCAAGGCTGAAGCAGCGATCGCGGCTGGCCTGATCGCGATCGTCTGCGTCGGGGAGACCGAGGCTGAGCGCGATGCGGGCCGTGCGGTTGCCGTGGTGGAGGGCCAGCTCGATGGCTCGGTTCCGCCGGCCGGGACGGGCGCTACGCTGGTCGTCGCTTACGAACCGGTCTGGGCGATCGGCACGGGGCGCACGCCGTCCACCGCTGATGTGGCGGAGATGCACGCCGCGATCCGCGCAAAGCTGAGCGCGCTGCTGGGTGGGGAAGGTGCGAAGGTCCGCATCCTCTACGGCGGCTCGGTGAAGCCGGACAATGCGCTCGAATTGATGGCCGTGACGGATGTCGACGGCGCGCTGGTGGGCGGGGCGAGCCTGACCGCCGCGCAGTTCGTTCCAATCATCGAAGGGGCCGCTGCGGCGTCCGTCTGAGCACAGCTTGCGGATATCCCTCTTTTCCCGATAGAAAAGCTGAAACGGGAGGGACTTTTGGCAAGTGTAGCGGCATCGGGCGCGATCGAGATCGATCCCAAGCGTGATCGATTGGTGATCGTGGCGTCCACACTAGGCACGGTGTTCGAATGGTACGATTTTTTCGTATTCGGGACGCTGGCGGCTGTGATCGCCAAGCTGTTCTTTCCGAGCGATAATGCCGTCGCAAGTTTGCTTCTGACGCTCGCGACCTTCGGCGCAGGTTTCGGGGTGCGGCCGATCGGGGCGATCCTGTTCGGCTATCTCGGCGACAAGCTGGGGCGAAAATATACCTTCCTTGTCACGATCACGCTGATGGGCGTGGCGACGGCAGCGGTCGGCCTGCTGCCGACTCATGCCCAGATCGGCATCGCGGCTCCCATCCTGCTCGTGATCTGTCGCCTCCTTCAGGGGCTTGCGCTGGGCGGCGAATATGGCGGCGCGGCGATCTACGTGGCCGAACATGCGCCTCGTGGAAAACGCGGCTTCTACACCAGCTTTATCCAGGCAGGCGTGATCGGCGGCTTCCTGCTCAGCGTTGCGGTGGTGCTGATATCGAACCTGTATGTCGACAAGGAAGCCTGGGAGAGCTGGGGCTGGCGCATTCCCTTCCTCTTCTCGCTGCTGCTGCTGGGCGTCTCGCTCTGGATCCGGCTCAAGCTCAAGGAGAGCCCGGTCTTCAAGGCGATGAAGGATGCCGGCGAATGCGCCAAGAATCCGGTCAGCGAAAGCTACAACAGCTGGCCGAAGATCAAGATGCTGCTGGTCACGCTGTTCGGGGTTGCCGCCGGCTTGACCGTGATCTGGTACACGGCGCAGTTCCAGGCGCTCTATTTCCTCCAGTCGACCGCTAAGATCGAGGAAAATACGGCCCGCCTCATTCTCGGCGCAGGGGCGGTGTTCAGCCTGTTCTGGTTCATCCTGTTCGGCTGGCTGTCCGATAAGGTTGGGCGGAAAAAGCTGATCCTGATTGGCTATGCGCTAACGCTGGTGGCGATCTTCCCGCTGTTCAAATGGATGGCGGGCGCGGCCAATCCCGACCTTGCCGCCGCGATGCAAAGCGCGCCCATCGTCGTGACGGGCAGCGCATGCGACTATGATCCTTTTGCCAAGCAGCAAGCCACGGCGTGCGGCCAGGTCCTCGACACGCTCAGTAAAAAGGGCGTGGCCTACAACAAGGTGGAGGGGCCGGCGGGTTCGGCGCCAAGCGTCACCATCGCTGGCAAGCCGGTGGATGCCGGAGATGCCAGGGCGCTTGACGCAGCGCTCGCCGCCGCCGGGTATAAGCTCGAAAAAACCAGCCTGCCATTTTCCCGCGCTGTGCAGGTGGTGTTTGCGATCGTCTGCATCGGTTTTCTTTCGGGGATGACATATGGGCCGGTGGCGGCGCTCCTGGTGGAGCTGTTCCCGGCGCGGGTGCGCTATACGTCCATGTCCGTGCCCTATCATATAGGAACGGGCTATTTCGGCGGATTTCTGCCCTTCATCAGCCAATATATCGTCGCCAAGACCGGCGATCCGTTCGCCGGGCTCTGGTACACCTTCGCGGTTGTCGCGATGGCGCTGGTCGTGACGTTGTTCGGCCTGCCGGAAACATCGGGCAAGGAACTGGATTAGGCCGGGTCGAGCCGTTATCGGCAATCCGGTGACTGCTTCTCCCGCCCTTCGACTGACTCTCGATTCCGACGCGCTGCTGGCCAACTGGCGCTGGCTTGCCGCGCAAAATCCCGGCGCGGCCTGTGGCGCGGCGGTGAAGGCCAATGCCTATGGTCTCGGCGCTGTCGAGGTGGTCCGGCGGCTGGCGGGGGCTGGATGCCGCGATTTTTTCGTTGCGACCTGGGATGAGGCCGAGCGGCTAGGGCCGCTTCCGGAGGGCTGTACGCTCTCTGCCCTTCATGGCCTGCGTAAGGACGATCTTCAGGCGGCGCGGTCGATTGATGCCCGGCCCGTCCTCAACAGCCCCGAACAGGTGGCGCGCTGGCGGGAAACCGCGCCGGATTCGCCATGTGACGTCATGGTGGACACTGGCATGAACCGACTGGGTTTGACCCCCGAACAGGCGCTGTCGGGCTTGCTCGACGGGCTTTCGATCGACGTGTTGATGTCCCATCTCGCCTGCGCCGACGAATCCGCGCATCCGATGAACGAAGTCCAGCGCGCCGCCTTCGCCGAACTGAAGCAACACATTCCGGCGCGGCGTTACAGTCTCGCCAATTCGGCTGGCATCTGTGCCGGCGAGCATTTCGCCTTCGATCTGACAAGGCCGGGCATCGCGCTTTATGGCGGCGTGCAGCGGTCAGAGGCAGAAGGCCACATCAGGCCGGTCGTGCAGCCCGAGGCAGAGATACTCCAGATCCGCGACGTGCCCGCTGGCGCGACGATCGGCTACGGGGCGACTTTCACCACGCCCCATCCGATGCGGGTGGCGATCCTCAACCTGGGTTATGCCGATGGTTATCTCCGCTGCTTCGCCGGCAATGGCTCGGCGAGGGCGGGGGATGTTGCCTGCGCCGTCCTTGGGCGGGTTTCGATGGACCTGATCGCGGTCGATGTGACCGGGACCGATGTGGGCGAGGGCGATTGGCTGAGCATCGATTATCACCTGCCCAGCGCGTCGGCCGCAACCGGATTGTCGCAATATGAGTTGCTGACTGGACTGGGCAACCGCTATCAGCGCCGCTGGACCTGAACCTTAGCCTCCGGGGAAAACGCCGTTCCTTTCCTGATTTTCATTGGACGTATCGCGCTGGACTGGCTGGCCGGGATCGGCCGCGTGACCAGATTCGCCCTCCGGGCGATCGGACGTGGCTTGACGCCGCCCTATTATCCGGTGCGGCTGTTCGAGCAGATGGGGCTGATCGGCTGGTTCTCACTGCCGGTGGTCGGACTGACCGCGATCTTCACCGGCGCGGCGCTCGCGCAGCAGACTTTCACCGCTGGCTCCCGCTTCAACGCGACGTCGACGGTGCCGGCGATCGTGGTGCTCGGCATCGTCCGCGAACTGGGTCCGGTTCTGGTCGGCCTGATGGTTGCCGGCCGCGTTTCCTCCGCGATGGCGGCGGAACTCGGCACGATGCGCGTCACCGAACAGCTCGACGCCATGACCACGCTGCGCACGGATCCCTATCGCTATCTGATCGCGCCACGCCTGTTCGCCGCGCTGATCACCATTCCAGTGCTGGTACTGATCGCCAATGTGATCGGCATCATGGGCGGCTATCTGCTGGCCGTCTACAAGCTCGATTTCAACGCGGTCGGCTATCTCAAGACGACCCGCCATTTTCTTGAATCGGGCGATATATTAATGGCGGTGATCAAGTCGGCGGTGTTCGGCTTCTTCATCGCGCTGATGGGTTGCTACCACGGCTTCCAGACCTCGGGCGGGGCAGCCGGCGTGGGTCGGGCCACGACCAACGCAGTGGTGTCCACCTTCATCCTGATTCTGCTGTCCAATCTCATCATCACCGTGATCGCCTTCGGATGAGCAAGATCGTCCTTGAAAATGTCTCCAAGGCATTCGGGTCCAATCGCGTGCTCGATGGCGTGACACTGACTGTGGAGCCCGGCGAATCGGTCGTGATCATTGGTCAGTCGGGCAGCGGCAAGTCAGTCATGCTCAAATCCATTCTGGGCCTGGTTCAGCCTGAGGGAGGCTCGATCAAGATCGACGGCGTCGAGGTGGTTGGCATGCGTGGCCGCGACCTTGATCGCATGCGGGCCAAGTTCGGCATGCTGTTTCAGGGCAGCGCGCTGTTCGATTCACTGCCGGTATGGCGCAACGTCACCTTTGCGCTGACACAGGGCCGGATCGTTTCTTCGCGCAAGATGCGGAAAATCGCCGAGGAAAATCTGGAGCGCGTAGGCCTCGACCGCAGCATCCTCGAGCTGAAGCCCAACGAACTGTCCGGCGGCATGCAGAAGCGTGTTGCGCTGGCCCGCGCGATCGCGCCCCGGCCGGAAATCATCTTCTTCGACGAGCCCACCACCGGCCTCGATCCAATCCGGGCCGATGTCATCAATGACCTCATCATGACGCTGACCGAGGACATCGGCATCACCGCGCTCACGATCACCCACGACATGGCGTCGGCCCGCAAGATCGCGCATCGTGTCGCCATGCTCTACCAGGGCAAGATCATCTGGCGAGGGCCCCGCGACCGGCTCTACGATTCGGGCAACCCTTACGTCGACCAGTTCGTCCAGGGCCGTGCGGAAGGGCCGATCCGCTAGGCAGCCAAAGCGTCGATCTGCTTGGCGAGCGAGACATCGCGCGACGACAGGCCATCCGCGTCATGGGTGGTAAGCAGGATATCGACCCGGTTGTAGACGTTGAACCATTCGGGATGATGGTCCGCACGTTCGGCCAGCAGCGCGACCTGCGTCATGAAACCGAACGCCTCGACGAAATCGCGGAACTTGAAGCTGCGCCGGATCGCATCGCGCTCGCCGTCGAAAGCCCAGTCCGGCAGAGAGGTTGCCAGCCGGGCGCGTTCGGCTTCAGGGAGTTTTGCGATCGACATGGCGAATCCTTCGCTTGTGGGCCAGTTCGGCTACTTCTAAGCATCGTTGCATGTCGGGGGAACAGCATCAGTCGCCGGTTCATGTCGATGCCGCGCAGCTTGGGGCGCGGCCGCTGCGCTATTTCGATTTCGTCATGGCGGCGTTCGTTGCGATCCTGTTGCTGTCGAACGTGCTGGGTGCAGGCAAGGTGGCGCAAATCTGGGTACCCGGCATCGGCTACTGGCCGTTCGGGGCGGGCATCCTGTTCTTCCCGGTGTCCTATGTGATCGGTGACGTGCTGACCGAAGTCTATGGCTATGCCCGTGCGCGGCGCTGCATCTGGGCGGGCTTCTGTTCGACCCTGTTCATGGCCTTCATGAGCTTCGTCGTCGTCGCACTGCCGCCCGCACCGGAATGGAAGAACCAGGCGGCCTACGAGGTGATCTTCGGGCAGGTGCCGCGTATCGTCGTGGCATCGATGGTCGCCTTCTGGGCCGGCGAATTGGTCAACAGCTATGTGCTCGCCAGAATGAAGGTCTGGACACAGGGCCGCCATCTGTGGACGCGCACGATCGGATCGACCGTGGCTGGGCAGGGTGTCGACAGCCTGATCTTTTACCCGCTGGCATTCTGGGGTGCCGAAGGCTGGACCAACACGCTTGTCCTCCAGGTGCTCGTCACCCAATGGGTGCTCAAGGTGAGCTGGGAGGCACTGCTGACGCCCGTTACCTATGCGGTGGTCGGTTTCCTCAAGCGGCGCGAGGGCATCGACGTCTATGACGAAGGCACCAACTTCACGCCCTTCAAGGCGCGGCTGGATTGATTCGGAATGCGGAGTTGGCTGACAAGCTTTTCCGCGAATGATATCACTGCGAGCTAATCCGTCCGTTGAGCATTCGCATCAAATTCGGGAGCACGATCGTGGCACGCAATCCAGGCGAACTCTCGGCCGACCGCATCACCGCGGCATTCAATCGCGCATCATCGGCGCAACAGGCCCCGCAGCCGCAGCCCCGCCAGGAATCGCAACAGGTCAAACAATCGGCGCCCAACATGGCGCCACGTCCCACCGGCCCAATGCGGGAGGGGCCGGACCGGGCGGCTCATATGGAGCGCCGGCAGATGGACGCCAATGCCAACCGACCGGCCAACGTCCAGAAGCCGCAGCAAAACGATCAGGCGCTGAGCAAACAGTTTGCCGAAGCAGCCCGGAATCATGAAAAGGAAAACGCGCACACGCCGGGCCGGCAGCGCTGATCAACGTCGCAGCAGTTTTCCTAGGCCCAATGTGAATACGACCTGCCAGGGCACGTGCAGCAAATAGATCAGCCCCTTGTTGGTCGGCCAATCATCATGCGTTTGTTCCGCGCCCAATGCTATGCTGAGTGCCACGGCTTCGATAATTGCCGGAAAGAGGATGAAGAGAGAAAGGCCACCCGGGCTTAGCTTGGGACGTGCCTTCATAATGAAGAGCGCAGCCAGAACCGTACCCGATCCCCAGAGGCTTCCGACAAACGCAAGTTCAAATGGCGAGGCGATCGGTGTGTTGTTCAGGTGATGTTCCTGAAGCGCCCCGAAAACATGAGACCGGGCGAGAGAGTAGCCGACCAGGTTGGCGAAGGTGAATATCGCGACCTGCCAGCGCGTGAAAATGCCTCGGCTATGGAGCATCAATCCGATCACTACGCCATAAATGAGACCATATTGCACGCCCACCAACGGCTTGGCGGCCTCCACCGCACCGCCAATCGCGGCCGAAATCGCAGCCGCGAGAGCGAGTTGCCCGTTTGAAAACATCTCGGGCGCCGTCTTCGCAGGTTCGGGGGGAGCTTCAGGCTCTTCCTCTGCTTCAGCAACAGGAAGGACCAGCAACGGCGCCATTACGGTGTCCGATGCGGGTAGCCACTCAGGCTGACCCTGTTTCCACACCATCGTCGTGCGGTCGATTTTGCCTTGCGCGATGGCTTCGCTGAGTTCCGCATTGGAAAGCGGGCCTTCCTGCGCATCGCCCTGCACGAAAAACCATCCCCTCAGGTCCGGATCGGAGGAGTTGTCGTGTGCTTCCATATCGATCCTAGGACGATGCTATCATGATGATAACCCATAGAATGACAACGCCGATGCCGATGATCTTTAAATTCTTTTTCTGTTCTTCGGTCAGGCCCGCCACCGGGCGATTTTCGTCGCCATAGGTGATCTGCATGCCGCGCCATTGCGACCAATTCTCGGTGATGAGAAGTTTGCCCAAATGGTTTTCAGCGATGTCGAGCGTCTCGGTCATAGTATGGGCCCGGTTATTCCGGGCCGCGCTTTCGATGCTGTTCACGCAGGATTCGAGTAGATCCCGAACCAACTGGTCGCGATTTACGCTCAGGATCTGCAGATGCGGGTAGTCATGGGCGATCTTGTCAAAGATCGCATGGGCCTTGGCCACATGGGTGGCGCCAAACCTCTTTTCGAGCTGGCTGCGCATGGATGGCGGCGGCGGCGGTAGCGGTGGGGCCGGGACCAGCGGCGGCAGGGCCTTGAACCCGTGATCCGGATGCGGATCGAATTTCCGGATGAAATGCCGATCGTCAAAATAGTTGGATCGCCGCGCGATGACGGGGTCATGTCCGGGAAGCAAAGCGATCGCAAGGCCCGGATAGGCCACATGATCCTTGTCATCGATGCGGGCAAAGCATTGACCGATTTCATCCGGGGTAAACAGTGCGCGCTTCTGGATCGTGCGGGTCGCGCCTTCTGTCTGGCTTTCGTTTCGGCCTTCCGTCATCCCCAGGCTGTCGCTTGTCGAGGTTGAACTGGATGTGGTCGAGGAAGAAGAAAAGCCTTCCGAGATCGAAACGCCGCCTCCAGACGATTGCCGCGCATTCGTCCAAAGGCCGCCCGCGGCCACATTGCCGTTGAAGCTGACGTTGGTCGACGTTCCGGACGTATGCGAACTGGATGAGGACGAACCGTGCGTCGAGGTTCGTGTCATGCTTACCGACGAACCAGTGGTCTGGGACTGATTGGTGCTGACGCGCACACCTTCTGTTGCACCAATAT
>CAYLIK010000087.1:0-12832 GCA_964383565.1 uncultured Sphingomonadaceae bacterium | reverse complement strand
CTGTTTGCTGAACTGTCGTCGGGCGGATTCGCGGTCGCACATAACGGCAATCTTTCCAATGCGATGAAGCTCCGGCGCGAGCTGGTCCGGCGCGGATCGATCTTCCAGTCGACCTCGGATACCGAGGTGATTATCCATCTCGTCGCAACCTCTACTTACCGGACGCTGCTCGATCGGTTCATCGATGCGCTCAAGCAGGTTGAAGGCGCCTATTCGCTCATCTGCATGACGCCGGAGGGCTTGATCGCCTGTCGCGATCCGTTGGGCATCCGCCCGCTGGTCATGGGCCGGGTCGGCGATGCCTATATCTTCGCGTCGGAGACAGTGGCGCTCGACGTGGTCGGCGCGACCTTCATCCGGCAGGTCGAGCCGGGCGAGCTTGTGATCGTATCCGATCAGGGGCTGCGCTCCATCCGCCCGTTCGCGCCGGTGCGCCCGCGCCCGTGCATCTTCGAGCATGTCTACTTCTCGCGGCCCGATTCGATCGTCGATGGCTCCTCGGTCTATTCAGTGCGCAAGAAGATCGGCGCCGAACTGGCGATCGAAGCGCCGGTCGAGGCCGATTACGTCATTCCGGTGCCCGATTCTGGAACGCCCGCCGCGATCGGTTATGCCCAGCAGTCGGGAATCCCGTTCGAACTGGGCATCATCCGTTCGCACTATGTCGGGCGCACATTCATCCAGCCGAGCGACAATGTCCGCCACCTGGGCGTTAAACTGAAGCACAACGCCAACCGCGCGCTGATCGACGGTCGCAAGATCGTGCTGATCGACGATTCGATCGTGCGCGGCACCACCAGCGTCAAGATCATTCAGATGATGCGCGAAGCCGGCGCGCGCGAGGTGCACCTGCGCATCGCCAGCCCGCCGACGCGGCACAGCTGTTTCTACGGCGTCGACACGCCGGAACGCGCCAAGCTGCTCGCCGCGCAGATGACGGTGCCGCAGATGGCCGATTTCATCGGAGCCGACAGCCTTGCCTTCATCTCGGTCGACGGCCTTTACCGGGCGCTGGGCGAGGACATGCGGGAAGAGGCTCAGCCGCAATATTGCGACGCGTGCTTCACCGGCGACTATCCGACACATCTTACCGACCGCGAAGACGTGGAGCCGGTCGACCAGCTTGCGTTGCTCGCGGAGCGGATGGCGAGCTGAATTCATCGTCACCCCAGCGAAGGCTGGGGTCCATCTCTGCAACAATAAGCGATGACGACTGGCTCAAGAGACATGGATGCCAGCCTTCGCTGGCATGACGAGGTAAGCCTTGACCAAACCCCTGATCGACCGTGTTGCCCTCGTGACCGGCGCCTCGCGCGGGATCGGTGCCGCCACCGCCGAAGCGCTTGCCGCGCAGGGAGCGCATGTGATCCTCGTCGCCCGCACGGCGGGCGGGCTGGAGGAAGTCGAGGAGCGCATCCACAATGCCGGCGGCAGCGCGACCATCGCACCGCTCGATCTGACGGACGGAGAGAGCATCGACCGTCTGGCCAACGCCATCGCCGGGCGATGGAAGGCGCTGGATGTGCTGGTCCTCAATGCGGCGATGCTCGGCACGCTCGCGCCGGTGGCGGCGATCGATGCCAAGGAATTCACGCAGCTCTTCACCCTCAACGTAGGCGCGCAGGCGGCGATGATCGCGGCGTTCGACCCACTGCTCAAGGCTAGCGACCGGGCGCGTGTGATTGGCGTCAGCAGCACGGTCGCGCAAAATCCTCGAGCTTATTGGGGCGCTTATGGGGCAAGCAAAGCGGCGCTCGAAAATCTGGTGCTGGCTTATGGGCAAGAGGTCGCGAACATCAGCGCGATCCGTACCGCCGTTCTGAACCCGGGCGCAACGGCGACCAAAATGCGGGCCAAGGCATTCCCTGGAGAGGATCAGGCCACGCTGAAGTCACCGGAAGTGGTGGCTGAGGCTTTGGTGAAGCTGATTATCGAGGGCTTCGAAACGGGAGCGCGGGTTTCGCTCTAAGGGCGTCAGTCCGGATAACTGATTTCGAGGATCTCCTGATCCTTTGGTCCGGCCGGCAATTGCACCTGGCGCACATCGCCGACCGTCGCGCCTTTCAAGGCGCGGGCGAGGGGGCTTTTCCAGCTTATGCGGCCGCTTTCTGCATCGGCCTCATCCTCTCCGACCAACGTCACCGTGCGCTCGACATCGTTGTCGTCGACGATCTTCACGGTTGCCCCGAACCATGCCTTGCTCCGGTCCGGCTGGGTGGTCGGGTCGACGACCTTGGCTTCCTTCATCCGGCGTGACAGCCAGTTCAGTTCGCGATCCACTTCGCGCAGCCGTTTGCGGCCATAGATATAGTCGCCATTTTCCGAACGGTCGCCATTGCCGGCCGCCCAGCTGATCGTTTCGACCAGTCGGGGACGTTCCTCGCCAAACAGGAGCTGGTAGCGGGCTCGCAGCTTCGCGAAGCCCTCGGGCGTGATGTAATTTGGCTCCATCAGCCGGGATTGTTCTTGCCCAGATAGGCCGACAGCCGGTTCTGCTTTGGAATCAGTGCACCGCCTGGATTTAGCGTGTCATAGACCACCGCATTTTCCAGCACGCGTTGCACATAGCCGCGCGTTTCGGTGAACGGGATCGCTTCGATCCAGTCTATCACGTCCACGCCGGGCATGCGCGGGTCGCCATTGGCGGCGAGCCATTTGCGGACATTGCCCGGCCCCGCATTATAGGCGGCGACCGCAAGCACATAATTGCCGCCGAATGAATCCAGCATGTTAGCGAAGAAGGTCGACCCAAGCATGATGTTGTAGGCGGGATCGCTGGTCAGCCGGGCGAAGTCGTAGGTGACGCCGATTTTGCCGGCAGTGTCCCTCGCCGTGCCGGGCATGAGCTGCATCAGGCCTTGCGCGCCAGCCGAGCTGACGATCTGCCGGTCAAACTGGCTTTCTTGCCGGGTGATCGCATGAATCATCGTCCATTGCCGCTGATAAGGCTGGGGAATCGAAAGCTCGGGAAACCCGACGCGGATCGGGTCGCCGCCGCCATTGTTCCGCCAGACGCGCGAAACCATGACGCCGAGATCGGGCCGACTGATCTTCCGCGCAAGCTCGGCGGCGAGGATGTGATCGACCTCGGTCTGCACATTCTCCGCGATGGTGCGCAGGAACAGGGTCTGGTCACGCCATCGGCCGCGCTGGCCGAGCAGGCGCGCGGCTTGGGCCAGCTCGCTGGCTTCGAAGGAGGTGCGCGCCGCGCCAGTGATCTGGACCGGCAGGGGCTGGGGAATGATCCCGACAGGCATGCTGACCCGCTCCGCCGCGAGTTGGCCGTAAAATTGGTCGCCATGCTGCGCTGCGCTCTGGAAATAGCTGGTTGCGCGTGCGGAATCGCGCGCCGCAAACGCAGCGCGGCCAGCCCAGTAGAGGCCTTTGGTCTGGGTCTGTGGTGTTTTGGCGGCGCGGCCATAACGGTCGAATAGCGTGATCGCGTCGGTAGGCCGAGCAAGGCGCTTGAACGCCATCTGGCCACCGAGCCAGACAAGGCTGGTGTAGACGTCACGGGTGCCAAGATCTGTTTCACGGACGTTGGTGCCAGGCGCGAAGGCCTTGTCGGCGTTGAGCGCGATCCCGAGCGCAGTGGACGACTGGTTGTCGTTGGCGGCGGCCCGCGCGAAATCGAGCAGGGTGGCCAGCCAGCGGCGCGCGTCGAGCGGCGGTGCGCTGAGCTGCATGGGGTTTGCAAGCGAGGCGCGTGCCTCGCTCCAGCGGCCCGTATCGTTCAGCCAGCGGGCGCGATCGATGATGAAGCCGGGGTCGTTCATGCCGCCGGGGAGCGATGCCTGCGCGTCGGGCTTCTTCATCTGCATCGCCAGCCGCGCCGAATAGATGGGCTGGCGGGCAGCCGAGACGAGCGGAAGCTGGCGGGCCGCGGCCCCGGTCGCGCGCTCGGAAAGCAGGCGTTCCATGCGCTGATCATGGTCGGTTGCGGTAAAGCTCCGGCCGAACCGGGCCATCAGCCGTGTTTCGACGTCGGGCGAGAGATTACCTCCAGTCCAGGCCGATCGTGCAGCCTGGGTTGCTTCGGCTTCGCGGCCGGTGATCATGAGCGCGTCGGCATAGCGCGCGTTGCCGGCGGCGCTGGACGGCGGGAAACGGGTGAAGAAGCTGACCACGAACGCTGGCGTTTCCCGTGCCGGATCCGCCTTGCTCTCGGCCAACCGGCGCATCCGCGCCTCGCCAGGCCAGCCCGGATGCGCCAGCAGGAAACTCGCATAATCGCTGAAACCGAACGAATCGCTCTGGCGAAGGCGGTCCCAGTTCAGCAGCGCGGTATCGAGCGATGTGGCCGAAACCGCAGTTGCTGTCGGTGCAACCGGGGTCGCGGCCGAGCCGCCGGGGAGCGACGGCGTCAGCGTCGCCGCGAGCGCGGCGGCGGAGAGGATCACCGGCGAGGCGTAAAGGAAATAGCGCGCCATGCTGGACTTTCTAGCAGATCGATCATTAAGGGGCGCTTGATAGTCCGGTATATGCTTCATGATTTGAGTATGCCGCGAAAAGCGCGCCGGGTGAAGGGAGATGAGCATGTTCAGCGGGTCGATCCCTGCTCTGGTGACGCCGTTTCGCGACGGCGCGTTCGATGAGGCGATTTTTCGCCGGCTGGTCGATTGGCAGATCGAGCAGGGCAGCACGGCGCTCGTGCCTTGTGGGACGACCGGCGAAAGCGCGACGATGTCGATCGAGGAGCACAACCATGTGGTCGCGGTCTGCGTCGAGCAGGCGGCGGGCCGCGTGCCGGTGATCGCGGGCTGCGGATCGAACGACACCAAGGTGGCCCTCAATCACATGCACCACGCGAAGGCGGCGGGCGCCGCGGCGGCGCTGGTCGTGCTGCCTTATTATAATCGTCCCAATCAGGACGGGCTTCTGCTGCACTTCCGCTATCTCGCGGAGCATTCGGACCTGCCGATCCTAGTCTATAATGTGCCGGCCCGCACCGTCACCGATATCAGCGTCGCGACCTTGGCGGAACTGGCCAAGCTGCCGACCATCGTTGGAGTCAAGGACGCGAGCGGCAAGGTCGAGCGCGTCTCGGCGCAGCGGCTCGCATGCGGCACCGACTTTTGCCAGCTTTCGGGCAATGACGATATGACGCTGGGCATGATGGCGATGGGCGCTCAAGGGTGCATTTCAGTCACCGCCAACGTCGCGCCGGGGCTGTGCGCCCAGTTCCAGACTGCCTGCCTCGAAGGACGCTGGGTGGACGCGTTGGCGCTGCAGGACCGGCTGTTTCCGCTGCACACTGCCTTGTTCACCGACGCTTCACCCGGCCCGGTTAAATATGCGCTTTCACGCACCATGGCAGATTTTCCATCCGAGCTTCGCATGCCGATGACCCCGCCGTCCGAAGCGAGCCGCAAGGCCGTGGACGATGCGCTGGCGCATGCTGGGCTGACATGATTCGATGGCGCGTCCGCATCCTCCCACGTTCGAGAAGGTCAAGGTCGTGGCCGAGAACCGGCGCGCGCGTTACGAATACTTCCTCGACGATTTCTTTGAGGCGGGCATCGCGCTGACCGGCACCGAAGTGAAGTCGCTTCGTTTTGGTGAAGGCTCGATCGCGGAGAGCTATGCCGAAGTGAAGGATGACGAGGTGTGGCTGGTCAACGCCAATGTGCCCGAGTTCAGCCACGGCAACCGGTTCAACCATGAGCCGAAGCGCCCGCGCAAGCTGCTGCTTCATAGCCGTGAGGTCGATAAGCTACGGAACGCAGTGTCCAGGCAGGGAATGACCCTGATTCCGATGTCGATCTATTTCAATCCGCGCGGGCGGGCCAAAGTGGAACTTGCGTTGGCGCGCGGTAAAAAGGTCCATGACAAGCGCGATACGGAAAAGGCGCGCGACTGGAAACGGGAACAGGGCCGGCTGCTCAGGGAACGTGGGTGAAGCAGGGTTTGATCCGTCGCTGCCGCACATGGTGTGCGAACAGCCTGCCAACCCGCGAATCGATGGAGCAGGTCCGCTGGTTGCGGCCGGTGGCGCATGTCGTGCTGCGTTCCGATCTCTGGCGCTTTCATCGCCGGTCGGTGCCGCGTGGAGTGGCGCTTGGACTGATGGTCGGCATCTTCCTGATGATACCGGGCCTGCAAATGGTGGGCGCAGTGCTCGTTTCGCTGCCGTTTCGGGCCAATATTCCGCTGGCGGTGGGAATGACCTTCCTCAGCAATCCGCTGACCACGCCGTTTATCCTGCTGGCCTCATTGGGAATTGGCAACAAGCTCCTGGGGCTTCACGCCGATATCGCAACCTTCATGGCTTTGCTGCATGACCATGCCGGCATAAAAGATTATATGAACTGGCTTTTCTCCGATGCGGCGCCTGCTCTTCTGGGTGGCCTCGCGGTGATCAGCCTGGTCGCTGGATTGATCGGGTACGTCGTCGCCGCATTTCTCTGGCAATGGTGGATAAGGCATAAGTGGCGGCATCGCGCCGCGCATCGGGCGGCGGAAAATCTGTCGTGACGACGCGCACGGCCAGACGAAGAGCGTGAAGATGGCCACGATACCCACGGACAAGTTGCTACTTCCGAAAACCGGCAGCCAGACCGAGCGTCTGGCCTCGATCGGCGCCATAGCCGCCGCAGTCGCATCGTTGCTCTTCCTATGGTTTGCTGTCGGCGATCCGATCGTCATCGCCGTGCTGGGGGCGATCCTGTGCGTCGCGACGACGGTCGTCCTGCTGTTCCGGCGACGCACGGTCGCGAGCGCGGCTGCGCCAGCGATGACATCTTCGGTCGATCGTGGGCTGTTGGGCGTGCTGATCGATCAGCCGGGGGATGCGATCGCGATCACCGACCATTCCGGGCGGCTTGTCACGGCAAATTCGCTGTTCGAGGATATGTTCGGCGGGCTCGCGACGCCGCCCGCCTTTGGACTGGGCCTGGAAGCCGAGGCGCGGCTTGCGGCCGTCGCGCGTGCGGCATGGCGCGATGGCGAGGCTGAACTTGCGGACATCGACGCCAACGGCGCGCGTCTTAGCCTCCGCCTCAATCGCGCGGGATCGACCGATCAATATCTGCTGTGGCGTTTTCAGCCGCACGGACTCGATCACATGGTGCGGGCGGCGCAGCGTTTCATCGCCGGGGACGGCGGGGACGGGCTGGGCCGAGCTGGCGTCATGACGGCATTGGTCGATGGAAAGGGCGAGATACTTGCCGCCAACGGCGCGCTGATCGAGCGAGGCCGGACGGCGGTTGGCCAGTCTTTTCAGGATCTGCTGGGGGAGGGGACCGACGGGTTGCCCAGGCTCCGTGGCGAAGGCGCGCAGGCAAAGCCCTTGCGATTGATCGGGATTCCCCTCGACGCGGGAACGCAAGACAGCGCTTCGGTCATCGTGCTGCTCGACGAGGCGACGTCGGGCGGGAGTACGTCAAATGAGCATGGCGCGGCCCCGGTGCACGTCCAGGGGCTGCTCGCGATGCTGCCGCTGGGCCTGTCGCTCGTCGATCGCGATGGGCGTTTCATGTTCATGAACGACGCGTTCCGCCGGGTGGCGGGCGTTGGTCCGGATGCCTCGCCGGTCTATCCCGGCGATCTGGTGGTGAAGGAAGACAAGGCGCCGGTATCCGAATCGATCCGGCGTTTCGCCGCCGGGCGGGCAATGGCGGGGGATATCGCTATCCGCCTCGTCCAGCGTCCGGACGAGCCCATCGCGCTCACGATCGCGACGGCGCGCGGTCTCGGCGAGGCGGCCGTGCTGCTCAGCCTCAAGGACAATAGCGAGGAATCGCGCCTCAAGCGGCAAGTCGCGCAGGCGACCAAGATGCAGGCGGTGGGTCAGCTCGCGGGCGGCGTGGCCCACGACTTCAACAATATCCTGACCGCGATCATCGGCCATTGCGACCTGATGATGATGCGCCACACCCCCGGCGACAGCGATTATGACGACATCCAGCAGATCAAGCATAATTCCAACCGCGCGGCGAGCCTGACGCGCCAGCTCCTTGCCTTCTCGCGCCAGCAGACGCTCCGCCCGCAGGTGCTTCAACTTCCGGACGTGATTTCCGAAATATCAAATCTTCTCAAGAGGTTACTCGGCGAAACGGTGAAGCTTGAGGTCAAGCACGGGCGCAATCTCGGGCCGGTGCGCGCTGATCCTGGGCAGCTGGAGCAGGTCATCGTCAATCTCGCGGTCAATGCGCGCGACGCCATGGCGAGCGGCGGCATCCTGACGCTGCAAACCTATGCGGTCTCGGCGGCCGAGGCGCGGCGGATCGACAGCGATGTATTGCCCGCCGCCGATTATACCGTGCTTGGGGTGTCCGACACCGGGAGCGGCATCGCGCCTGACATTCTTGGCAAGATTTTCGAACCCTTCTTCACGACCAAGGAGGTGGGCAAGGGCACCGGACTGGGCCTTTCGACCGTCTACGGCATCGTCAAACAGACCGGCGGATTCATCTTTGCCGATTCGGTGGTGGGCAAGGGGACGACCTTCACCATCTACCTCCCGGTTCACCATAGCGAGAAGGACAGCGAGGCAGCGCCTGCGCCTGTCCCCAAGGCGAAAGCGCCCGAGCTATGGGGCAGCGGCACGATCCTGCTCGTCGAGGACGAGGCCATGGTGCGCGCGGTGGCCGAGCGGGCGCTGACCCGCCAGGGTTATCAGGTGTTGACCGCGACCAACGGCGAAGAGGCGCTCGAGGTGTTCGACCGGTCCGACAAGGAAGGGCTCACCATCGATCTGCTCATCTCCGACGTGGTGATGCCGATGATGGATGGCCCGACGCTGGTCGGCCATGCGCGCGAGCGCTTCCCCGATCTGCCGATCCTGTTCATGTCGGGTTATGCCGAGGAGCAGCTGCGCAATTCGATCAACATCGAGCATGTTTCCTTCCTGCCCAAGCCCTTTTCAGTGCAGCAGCTTTGTGAGGCGGCGCGCGAGACGGTCCTGAGTAGAAAGCAATAGAAACCGCTGCGATTAGGCTTTATGCCTGCGCGCAATGGCGGGGCATTCAATATTAATTGTCGAGGATGAGCCTCTCATCGCGATGATGCTCGAGGACTTTATCGAAAGCCTCGGCCATTCGCTGATCGGGACTGCTGATAATATTGATGACGCGCTCGAATGCGTTGAGCGTGGCGGCTTCGATCTCGTTATTCTCGATGTCAATCTTGGCGCGCGCGAATGCTGGCCCGTGGCTGACAGGCTCGCGGCGCAATCGATTCCCTTCATCCTGGCGACAGGTGGCCTTGTCACCCCGCCGCCCGCGCTCCATGCCGCCGCGCCCACATTGAGCAAGCCTTTCACGCTCGATAGCGTTCGCGAGGCACTGGACAACGCTAATGTGACGGCGCGAGATATCAGCTGAAGTTCCCCTCTTGTTCTCATGGAACATTATGTGTACACGGGAAGTCCGTTGATCGGAATTTCCTACGCATCTAGAGGGGAGCAACACAGATGGCAGCCCAGCTCAAACTGATCGGTTCCGAGAAAGAAGCAGCAAATATGGACAGGCAAAAGGCCCTTGAGGCGGCGCTCGCACAGATCGATCGCGCCTTTGGCAAAGGGTCGGCGATGAAACTGGGATCGCGCGAGGCGATCGAGATCGAAGCGGTCTCCACAGGCTCGCTGGGGCTTGATATCGCTCTCGGGATCGGCGGCCTGCCCAGGGGGCGGATCATCGAGATTTACGGCCCGGAAAGCTCAGGCAAGACGACGCTGGCGCTACATGCGATCGCTGAGGCGCAGAAGGTTGGCGGTACGGCCGCGTTCATCGATGCCGAGCATGCGCTTGATCCCGGCTATGCCAAGAAGCTCGGCGTCAATATCGACGAGCTTATCGTCTCGCAGCCGGATACGGGCGAGCAGGCGCTGGAGATCACCGACACGCTGGTGCGTTCCAACGCGATCGACGTGCTGGTGATCGATTCGGTCGCGGCGCTGGTGCCGCGCGCCGAAATCGAAGGTGAGATGGGCGACAGCCATGTCGGCTTGCAGGCTCGTCTGATGAGCCAGGCGCTGCGCAAAATCACCGGATCGATCAGCCGCTCCAAGTGTCTGGTGATCTTCATCAACCAGATCCGCATGAAGATTGGCGTGATGTACGGATCGCCGGAGACCACGACGGGCGGCAATGCACTGAAATTCTATGCGAGCGTTCGGCTCGACATCCGCCGCACCGGCGCGATCAAGGATCGCGACGAGGTGGTGGGCAACAGCACTCGCGTGAAGGTCGTCAAGAACAAGGTCGCGCCGCCGTTCAAGCAGGTCGAATTCGACATCATGTACGGTGAGGGCATATCTAAGGTCGGCGAACTGCTCGACCTTGGCGTCAAGGCGGGCATAGTCGAGAAATCGGGCGCCTGGTTCAGCTATGATTCGGTGCGGATCGGGCAGGGCCGGGAGAACTCGAAGATCTGGCTCCGCGAAAATCCCGAAGCGGCCGCAAAACTCGAAGCCGCCATCCGCGCCAATGCGGCGGGAGTTGCGGATGCCATGATGGCCGGCCCGTCCGAAGAGGATGATGTCTGACGCTCAGGGGGTTGGCATGGCCAGGCTCGACTATGTCGAGCTACCGGTAGGCGATCTGCCGGCTAGCCTCGATTTCTTCGCTGCGGCCTTCGGCTGGACTCTGAAGCAATTTGGTCCAAGCTACGCCGCGACCCTGACAGGCACTACAGATGTGGGTTTGCAAGTCGATCCGGCCGAGCAGACGCACGCGCCGCTGCCAGTGATCGAGGTTGATGATCTCGCGGCTGCGCTGGCTGCGGTGGAGCGGGCTGGCGGAGTGGTGACGCGCCCGATCTTCAACTTTCCGGGCGGCGCTCGTTTTCATTTCCGCGAGCCTTCCGGACTTGAGCTCGCTGTCTGGACGTCGACCAGCCAATGGGACGGGCCAGAAGATCAGATGTTCCTCGGTGAGAAGAAGTCGGGCTACAGGTTTAAATCCTAGCGGTTTAAATCGTTCTCCAGCGAAAGCTGGAGTCCAGGCTGGGCCATGGAGCTGGACTCCAGCTTTCGCTGGAGAACAGTGCATGCAAAAACTCAGTGAGCCGCGCGCGTGCCGGAGCTTCATGCACCGGGAGGCATCGCGGTTACTCAGTTGGCGAGGCGGGGTTCGACCTTATCGACCCATTCCGGGTAGAATACCGGCTCCCGGTTCGACCAGCCCGGCGCGGTTGCGGCTGCTTCGCTGATCGATTGAAGCAGAATCCGCCGCTTTTCCGGATGAAGATGCGGAAGCGCAGCGGCTGCACAGAAAGCGCCGGGGAGCCAGGGCCGTACCGACGCGCCTATCAGCCGCTCATAAAGAAAGCGGTAGGCGCTGAAGCTGCCGAGCCTGTCCTGTCCGAGATCGAATGCCGACATGGTCACCAGCGGGGCGAAGAATGGTTCGACTGCATCGAGACCGCTGTCATCCGGCATGCACGACCGGATATGATCGATCCGCCCGTAAATCTTGGTCTGCGCCCTTATACTGGCCGCCTCGATAACGTCGCGTGACCACTTGGTAAGTGCGTCATCGCGCTCCAGCCCAACATCCAGCGAACGCCGAATGTAGCGCTGAGTCGCTGCAGGAAAACCGGCGAACTCTTTCATTTCCGCCAGTGTCATTGCCCCATCCGCGGGCCTCGTAGAGTTCGCCATCGCAATCTTGCCCTTTGCCCCAAACTCAAGGGAATCATGCGCCCTTCTTGGTTTCCAATCGCTTAACGTCGATTCCCACTGTGATTGGGCCATGGATTTTGCTGCAATGCAATATGCTAAAATGATGCTGTTGACACAGTTGTGGATAGTTCCGGGATAAAAAGAAGGCCGGAATTTCTCCCGGCCTCTCAACTTTGCATGCAAATGATCGTCAATCCGTAGCGCGTGAGCGTTCCCGCAATCGCTCGGCCTCCTCGTCATATCCTGATGACGGCGCCGGATCCTTGCCTTTGCCCGGCTGGGTGTTGGACGGGGTGTCGGAACCAGGAAAACTCTCGTCCAGTGCAACGTCGAGCTTTGCATCCTCGTCCGACGGATTGCGTTTCAGCCGTGGGTCGTCTTCGGCGTCCCGCGCCGTCCGGATATTGTCGTTGTCCTGTTTGTCTTTCTTTCTCAAATCTGTGGTCGTCATGATCGGGTCCTCTCTCTCCTCGATCAAACGAACTGGGTGTGCCGTCGTTCCGGGGCTCAATGCCGGAAATCATCTCCCAGCAAACGCGCGGTCGTAGGGTAACCGATCCCTTCCTCGACACACAGCCAATCGGCGCCTTCGCGCTGTTCGACACGGCCTAAAGCGAGGTTGTGCGCATGGCGCGCGCCATCCGCTCTGGCTTCCTCAAGAGAGGAAAATTGTGCCAGCCGGTCGATAGTGCACCAGGTGGGGAATATCAGGCGGTGGTGTCCGGCCTCGGCATCCTGGAGCAGCGCGCGGGCGGTGCTCCACAGCGCATGAACGCTCTCGCTGCCATCGGCGGTCTCGATCGCATCCGCCGGCGCGGCGGCCAGGAAAAAGCGCGTATCGAAGCGGCGAGGCGCATCTTCGGGCGGGCACCACCTGGCGAAGGGCGCCAGCGCGTCAAGATCCAGCCGAAGGCCGCTTGCTTCCAGCAGTGCATCGAACGATCGGCCATCAAGGAGCCCCTGTCGAAGCATGGCGATCGTCGAGTCGTCGGGCGCGGGGACGATGCCCGGCGCGACACCGACTTCCTCGATGGTTTCGCGAATACCGGCGATCCGCTGCGCCATTTCCTGCCGATCAAGGGCATATTGGTCCGCCAGCGCGTCGGCGAGCGCCCAATCAGATTCCTCGACTCGTCCGCCGGGAAATACCAATGCCCCGGCTGCAAAGGCCATGGTCGACGCCCGCTCGAGCATCAGCAGTTCTGGCGA
>CAYLIK010000086.1:0-12844 GCA_964383565.1 uncultured Sphingomonadaceae bacterium | reverse complement strand
TTCGAACACCGCCGTAACCTGACTCAGGCCGTAGCGCGAGACGGAACGGGTATATTTGAGACCCGGCAGTCCGGCGATAGCGGTCTCGACTGGGAACGTCACACGCTGCTCGGCTTCGAGCGGCGAGAAGCCTGCGGCCTCGCTATTGATCTGAACCTGAATGTTGGTGATGTCGGGCGTTGCATCGATCGGCAGTCGCTGGAAGCTCCATATGCCGACCACCGCTGATAACAGCACCAGCGAGAGCACGACCCAGCGATAGCCGATGGCACCCGTGATGATGCGCTCAAGCAGCGGCGATCGGGTTTGAGCCTCAATGGTCATGGCTGGCTCCCGACTTGTCGATGTCGGCACGGATCAGGAAGGCACCGTCAGTGACATATTCGGTGCCGGGTTCGAGGCCGCCGAGTATTTCGGTCCATTCCGGCGTCCGGCGGCCGAGGTCGAGCATGCGAACTTCATAGGTGTTGCCAACCTTGGCGTAGACCACCTCAAAATCTCGGAAGCGTTGGATCGCCTTGGTTTGGACTGCCAGCGGGACTTTGATCGAAGCGACCGCGAACGAACCCTCAACCCCCATTCCCGGCCTGAAATCGCGTGCCGCGCTGGGTGGCAGATGAACATGGGCGATCAGGGTTTGACTGGCGAGGTCGGCAGTCGGCAGGATGGCTTCCACCTCACCTGCGAGGCGAACATCGCCTGACAGGCTGCGCAGCGAAACCCGCTGTCCCACTCGGACGCGTTCAGCGTCGCGCGGATAGACGAAAAATTCAGCGTGAAGTCGGGTGGGATCGGCAATCACGAGCAATGCGCGATCACCCGATACATCGCCAATATTGGCGTTTTTCTCGACAATGACGCCCGTCATCGGCGCAGGTACGGAATAGGTCTGGAGGCTGTGGCTCGATTCGATGCGCGCCACCGTCTGTCCTTTGCGGACCACATCGCCGAGCTTGCCGCTCATTGCGAGAATGCGCCCCGGATACCAGGCCCGGATTTCACTCTTGCCCTCTGGCGTGATCTCGATCCGTCCGGCGATGTCGACGATCTCGCTTATCTCAACCGGTCCCGCCTTTTCGGATTGGACGCCGCCTGCCTTTGCGGCTTCGGCTGCAATTGTCGTGCGTCCCTCGTAGGAGGAATAGGCCCAGCTATGCGAGCGTCCATTCTCGGTCGCACGGACCTTCACATCGAAGGAATGCGGCTCGACCACCACGCCATTGCCACGCAGATAGTCCTCGCGGGGGGCAAATGCGAAGCGATCGACACGCCCACCAAGGCGGGTCAGTTCCACGCTAAGCTGAAATTCGCGCGGATCGAGTGGCTTGTCGTCCCGATAGGCGAAGACGTGGAATTCCGGTTCGACGCCATCCTCGAAGATGGTCATTTCGACCGCGAAGTCCCCATCGCGCAACATGCGCCCGCGATGAGGGCCGCGTTCATATTCGGCAGCGGATGCTGCGGTGCCATGTTCTTTCGAAGGTTCGGAGGCGGGCTGATCACCGCACGAGAGGAGAAACCCACAAGCGAGGAACGCGGCGGCAAGGCGATAGCTGGAAAGAAGTATCATCAGCGGTTCTCCGCGCTTGCGATGAGGGGTAGGTGGCGACCGTTGAGGCGATCGAGACGGACACCGTCGAGATGGAAGCGATGCAAAAGCTCTACCCGGCGCGCTCGGGCATCGATGACCCCACGCTGTGCTTCAGCGACTTCAAGGAACGTGAAGGCGGTCCCGCCGCGATTAAACCCGTCACGTGCGAGTGCCAGTGCTCGTTCCGCACCGGGTAGAACCTCAGCGCCAATGCGTCGGACCTCTTCAGCGACGGCTGCACGGGATGCTTCAAGGCGTGCGACCTCTCGATCCCGTTCAGCCTGCGCCACGGCGATTTCTGCTTCTGCTGCAAGCCGCTCCGCCCGTGCCTTTTCGACATTGCCTCGATTGGCATCGCGACCTCCAAGCGGGATAGACCCGCCCAGAACCAGCGCAACGTCGTCACCGTCTCTGAAATGACGGACGCCCGCCCGAATGGTGGGATCAGCGACGGATCGGGCCTGTTCGAGCCGAACGCGCGCATCGGCGGCATCGCGCTCGGTTGCAAGTAATCCTAGATCAGGGCGTTCGACCACAGGTTGTTGTTTGGTGTCGGTCTGCGCGAAGGCAGCGATATCGATCTCAAAAGGCTCGGTGCCGCCCCACCAAGAAGCAAGCGCTGCGCGGGCGATCCGGGCATTTTCCAAAGCTTGGTCGCGTCCGATACGGGCTTGCGCGACGGCCGTATTCGCTCGCTCGCCAGCGAAAAGCGGATCAAGTGCGAGATTGACGCGCCTCGACACTTCGCCTTGTAGCCTTACGGCAAGCGCCAGCCGCTCCTCGGCTACGACAACCGTAGCCTGCGCCGCCTGGGCATCAACCCACGCGGCTTGAACTGCGGCGAGGGTGTCGAGCTTCCGTAATTCGGTTCGCTTACGCACCGTTGCGAGATCGGCGCGGGCAGCATTGGTACGTGCTTCGCGTTTGCCGCCCCGTTCCCACGTTCGCTCATAATAGACAGTGCTCTGCGCTCGATCGACCGGAGCATAGGGGCCAGTGCCCGCGACATCTTCCAATTCGGCGCCAATAACCGGCCGAGGCCCTACATCCGCTTGGCGGATACTTGCCTCCGCCGCCTCCAAGCGTGCCGCACTTGCTCGGGCGGCAGGATCGAAGGTAGCGGAGCGAGACAGCGCATCGGATAGCGTTAAGGGCTGCGCGACGGCAATCTGGCAATTCAGAATGGTAATCAAAACGCTGCCGACGAGCGGGCGCAGTCGTCTTATCATAGACATGAAGATTCTCGCGAACGGCTGAAAGGGTCACCGCGCCATCAGGCGCGACGTTCAAGCTCGGTGCGAGAGTGCTCTTGGAGGCCGCAATGGCCCATGAACCATCAGCCCTTGAGTCATCCGTTCACGAAAAACGATCAACTGGGCTCGCGTTTGGAAGAATGAAAATACTGCGCCGAAATTTGTGAGCGCGATCCCTGATCCACTATCGCCATGATGGTGATGGCCACCAGTCTGATTGCTATCAGACCCTTGGTCGTGGTCGTCCTCACCGGTCGATGTCTCATGATGATCGACATCAGCATACACAGCGGAAATATTGCTAAAAACGAAATGCTCGTGATCCGCTGCTGCTCCAGACTGATGCTGCAATTTGTCGATAATGCCGGCAGTAGACGCGCCAGTGAAAATGAGCGCCAGCAGCATGCACAGCAATATGCACATTTGTCTTGCCGGCAGGGAACTCGCAAATTGCATTACCGGTGTCCTAGCCCGCTCGAAGATAGCGAGCAAGCGTGGATGGGCTCGGGCTACCGTTTGCCAACTCTGTTGCCCGTGATGCATGCTGGCGAGGGGTTGTCCAGAATCAGACGATAGCCTTTGTAAAAGCGTGGTCAGCTGATGCCCGCCACAGCTCATTCTCGGTGGCCCATGCGGACACTAAGGCAATGAGGCGGGCTGTAGACCCCTAAGTTCAGGGCCTGAACATAGAATCGGCGTAGACACTAATCCAAACCATTATAAACACTATTATAAAGGCTAAAATTCTCTAATAATTCCAATGTTTCCGCCCAATTCGTAATGCGTGGCTCTGTCGCAAAGTTGAGGTCAAGCCGGAAGGACGTTAGATAGGGTAGGATCAGGTTAGGCCGCTTTAGCTCAGCCGGTAGAGCACATCATTCGTAATGATGGGGTCAGGTGTTCGAGTCACCTAAGCGGCACCAGGCAGAATATTATTGCTCTATATCAGTGACTTAACCCCTCAGGGGCCGGAATTACGCCCGCAATTCCGGGGCTTTGCGGACGGTTCAAATTCTCATGAGGTCAAATAAGTCTCGAGAAGGAGTGTTTTTCTGGCCCGATATCGAGACCGTCTCTAGTACCGGAAAAAGTGACCTCAGATGGAGCGTCCTGCGGCCTGAGAATCGTCGGATGAACTGAGTGGAGAACCACGCAGCCAGTTCGATAACCTACGAGGGTGGCAAAGAGTCGATCGCAAACTCATTTCCCGATCGTCGTCAACTTCTATCGAGCTGCGCGGGAAGCGCTTGCCGGCCAGGGCGCTACGCTAATCCTAGCGCCTTGCGCTGATCACTCCATCGGATCGGAAGTTCGGCGTCAAGCAATGCGATGGCGGTCAAACCAGCAGGCTGCTTGCCATCCAGAATTGTGACGACGGCATTGGGTGCCAACCAGCTTAACCGCACCAGCTTTGCCAGTCGCTTGCGGCAGCGACCATGTGTGCTGGCGATTTCTTGAAGGGAGCGGTCGGGAGCAGCGAGGACGAGCTGCCGCGCCTCCATTGCCTCAGAGAGAATCCCAACGATGCGTTCATTGCGGATGTCGGTGGATGGTTTCGGCATGGCATCGCCGGGAATGATTAGCTTCAGTTCATGACCACGACGTACACGTTCGACGGAAGCGCTGAGGCTAATCTTAGTATCGCTTACATCGCCCACTTCGATACCGCAGGCGGAAAGCAGCCCAGACGGCTTGATTATCAGATCAATGCGATCCTCGTGAAGCTGGATCTGGTCGATGCCGAGCGCGGTTGGATCGTTTAGCATCGACGGCGATGTCGCCAGTTGAGCGGCAGCCGCGACCACCGGCTCGACCTGGCGTGGGTCGACGACGATCACCATGCGGGCGATCCGATTGCGATCGAGCAGCAGCTCTTTGATCTTGGCTCGAACGATCTGCTCGATATCGTGCGCACCTACCCGCCAAGCAGGCTGCTCGGGTGATGGATCGCGGGTGACATAATAGCGATACCGCTTCGATCCTTTGACCGCATGATTGGCCGTCATCGGACGATTAAGGCCATCGACCATTAGACCGGCTAAGATCGAGCGATTGGGGCCGTCGCGCTTAATGATCAGACCTGGGCCTCTGATAGCCAGTTTGGATCGCACTTCATCCCAGAGGTCTTGAGTCACGATCGGATCGTGCTCACCCGGATAGAACACGCCCTTATGCACGATCTCGCCGAGATAGATGCGATTGGCGAGCAGATGGTAGAGGGTGCCACGCCGGAATGGGCAGCCCCCTCTGTGAGGGCCACTCGTGCGCTGCTGGACCTTGGTGCGATATCCGTCACGATCAAGCTCGGCGATCAGTTCCTTGACCGATCGGAGCGCGGCATATCGCCGCATGATGTGGCGGACCAGGTCGGCTTCGCTTTCATTGACGACGAGCTTGCGGTCGCAAACATCATAGCCGAGCGGCACCGGCCCACCCATCCAGATGCCCTTCTTCTTCGATGCCGCGATCTTATCGCGGATCCGCTCGCCGGTGACCTCACGCTCGAATTGCGCGAACGAGAGAAGGACGTTGAGCGTTAGCCGTCCCATACTGGTGGTGGTGTTGAATGCCTGGGTGATCGATACGAAGCTTGCGCCCTTAGCATCGAGGATCTCGACGATCTTGGCAAAGTCGGCAAGGCTGCGGGTGAGCCGGTCGACCTTATAGACGACGATGACGTCAACCTTGCCGGCCTCCACCTCAGCGAGCAACTGCTTAAGCCCTGGTCGATCCATTGAGCCTCCTGAGAAGCCACCATCGTCATAGTGGCCGGGTGCCAGGACCCAGCCTTCATGTCGCTGGCTGGTGATATAGGCAGCGCACGCCTCGCGCTGCGCATCGAGGCTGTTGAACTCCTGCTCGACGCCATCTTCGGTCGATTTGCGCGTGTAGATGGCGCAGCGAACATGCTTGGCGTCACGCTGAGCGACTGGTTTGCGGCTCATGAGGCTGCCTTTCCGGTCAAGCCAAAGAAGCGTGGCCCGGACCAGGCCGCACCGGTCACCTCGCGCGCGATGCTGGTCAGGGAGGAATAACGCCGTCCTTCGAACAGGAACCCATCGTCTTCTACAGACACGCTGATCGTGCGTCCATGCCAGGTGCGCACAAGCTGTGCGCCCGCACGCAGCGTCACGGTCGGACGAGCGGCGGCGTGGTCTGCGACACCGCGCGGACGCAGTTGACGCAATGCTGATGCCGTAAGTGGCTGGCCGGCCTTCTCCTGCAGCCGATAGCCGATACCGCGCCTCAGCAAATCAGGCGAGAGCCGTGGCGCGGGCGTGTCATAAACTCTCGCCCATTCGGTTTGCAGCTCGATTGGAGACATGATCGTCAGTGCGGCTAGCTGTGCATCAATGCGGGCCACGCTCAGCCTGCCTGACCGATGCGATAGCAGGTCACATCGTTGCGACGTTCCTTTGCAATCGCATGCCCCTTCTTGCGCAGACCGGTGAGAGCCGCACGTGTTGTATGGGGCAGCCAGCCTGTGGCCTCGACGATTTCATTAAGTGTGGCGCCGTCCTGCCGCTGGAGCAGGCTTAGCACGGAGCTAATCTTCGTAATGGGCACCGGTGGCGCGGAAGCTAACGTCTCAGGCATTGGATCGGCAGGCGGGCTGGAAATTACAGCTTTTCCCGCTTCGGTAATGCCTAGGCCGATCTGCTGACCACCCTCGCTACGCCACACCTGCTCGGGCGAACCTGCCGGGATCTCCTCGACCAGTCCGCGTCGCAGCAGGCCGTCGATGGCTTTGCGGACCCGAACGCTGAGTTCGCCGAGCAGATCGGAGGGCGGTAGCACGCTGCCATCCTCACGCGCTGACGCGGTGGTGAGGAGAAGAATCTGAATGTCGCTGAGTTTGGTGGGCATCGGTGGATCCTCGGTTCGAAGCAGCGCGATTGCTGCTCCCACCACCCAGCGCCCCACCGAATGATCGGTAGGGCTGCGCCGATCACGATCGGCTGAGACTCAATGACGGCAGCAATGCTCTCGTCCGTGCGCAAGTCGAGTGGAATATCAGTGGATTAGCAATGCTGCGTCTGGATTTGCGACGCGGGTCGAGCCTGTGTGGGCGTCATTCATACAGGAGGCACTATGGAGAATGACTTGCTCGATCTCGCCGACCGACTTCGGACGGTGGCTGGTATGATCAAGGAGGACAATCATTTGACGGCGGTTAGTGTCGCTTCGGACACCAATCCGCGCGACACCACGCTCGACACCCTCGCCGCAGCAGGTAGCGACATCGCCATACTGATGGCAGCCGCAAAAGTGCTGGTGAAGCTCGGATAGACCTAAGCCGCCTTCTCGCCTTCCGAAAACAGTGCCGCTATGGCCATTGCGACCAACGTCTCCTCGGCACGAATCCTATTGGCAGCATCTTTGGTGGCGAGGTCGGTCCGCACCCATTCGGGCAGCCGTGACAACATCTCTGATAACGCGACCGCTACTTCATCTTTTTCCATTCAACCATGAAGACGGGAGTTTGGTGAAAAGGCAACGATTCGTGGGCCGAGCAGACCGCCAAAAAATCCCAGTGTGGCTCCGCGGCGGATGACGGCCTCCATGCCGTCAAAGCCTCAAGCTCAGTCAATTGTCGCCCTTCTTGCCTCTGCTCTTGCCAAGCACAGACACCCTGCGCCAGAAGAACAGCGCTCCATCGAGAGGTGGGGTGGGCATCGAAACCCTCAAGCAAAGCAACCGGTCAAAGCGAGAGCTAAGGCCGGTGGCATGCGCGCATGTCCAAGGCTTCGGCCCAAAGGCGCATGCGCCTTGAGCTTTGCCAGGGTTTCGAACACCGGCCGATTGGTCGTCGCCCCAAGTGGACATAGGGGCGATGGAGGCCGGGACGATGTTACAGCTGATAGAGCGTATCCGCGAGCGGCTTGCGCAAGGCGCCTACGCCAATGAGGCTGCGATTTCTCACGGCGTGGTGACGCCGATTCTCAATGCGCTGGGCTGGGACAGTGCCGATCCCCAGCAACTCGTGCCCGAGTTTGCGATCCCGGCACGCGGGCGCATCGATTTCGCATTGTTCACACTCGGGCAGCGGCCCGCGGTTTTCATCGAGGTGAAAGGCGTCGGCCTGACGTTTGAAGGTGATCGGCAATTGTTCGAATATGCGTTCCATGAAGGCGTGCCCTTCTGCGTGCTGACGGATGGACGCCAATGGAGTTTCTATCTGCCCGGCGGACAGGGTAGCTATGATGATCGCCGGGTTTATCGCCTGCAACTTGATGACCGCGAGCCTGAGGAATGCGCACGCATCCTTACACGCTATCTGGCGCGCGAGCGGGTTCGGGACGGATCAGCGCTCATTGACGCGCAGCGTGACTATCGCGACGCTGCTGGACGGCGACAGGCTGTGACCGCACTTCCCCGCGCTTGGGCAGAACTGGTCGAAGCGCCGCACGAGCTATTGATCGAGACTGTCGGTAACAAGGCGGAGTCGCTTTGCGGGTTCAAGCCATCACCTTCGGATGTCGCGGCATTTCTCGCGCACCTTTTACCGAGGGACGCTCCGGCAGAGCCACCGCAGCGGCGACCCCGGATTAAACCGGTCGTGCCCGACCCGACTCCGGCGGACGGCGATATCGAACCGCCTGCGAACCAGACACTGTCGGCAGACCCTTCCCAACCAAATGCCACCAATGATCGTGCTGTAACCGCGCGAATATTTGGCCAAGAGCGACGCTACGCCACGGCCAGTCTAGCGCTGGTAGATGTTCTCCGCACAATCGTTGCTAGGGATCCGGCAAGGATCGCCGAGTTGGCGGTCCGAGTCAAAGGGCGCACGCGCAGTCTGATAGCTCGCACCCCGATAGAGATTAACCCCGGTCGACCCGACCTCGCCCGGGCGGCGGAATTCTCCGATGGCTGGTTGATTGGTCTCAATATATCCAATCGGGAGAAGATCGCGATCATTCGCAGCGCGTGCGACGTAATGGGGCTACTGATGCCGGATGAAGTCGATATTTTGCTGCCAAACGCCTAACGGCGAGATCCGCTTTCCTGATTGCTTGAGTGCGCCTGCTCTTTCCGAAAAATAGCGCCACTCACCATCGGTGCCGCGCGCCGAGGGCTGAGCCGTGGCAGCGAAGCGTCCTCGGGTGCGGAACCAGCTCGCAGCCACCCCGTTCGCTTCCCATGACCGAGATGCCCATGGCTTTCCGCCAGTTTATGCATGCCGCCGCTGTCAATATTGAGGGCGACCTTGATCGGATCGATCGGTTCCTCGCGTTGGGGGAGGGTCATGACCGCAAGGTTCGGTTGCTTGCCTATGCAGGGTACCGCAACGCTCACGAAGCCCGCGTCTCCGGGCGGGTGGTGCGCTACGAGAAGCCGCTCGATGCAGGAGCGGGGACATGGTCGCGCCTGCGCGCGATGATGGCAATCTACAATAGCGATGATCTGCCCGCCATTCCAGTACGCTGCGAGGCCTATGGCCATACGGTCGAAACCCGGACGGACGATGAAGGCCATTTCAGCATTGTCATCCCGATTGATACGCCTTTGCCGGGAGCTGCCCGCTGGGAGACAGCCACTCTTTCCACCCCGGACCGGGAGGCTCAGCAAGCCAGCATTGCCGTTCCGGTCATGGCGCCCGCCGCCGACAATCATTGGGGCATCATCTCCGATATCGACGATACTGTTGTCGAGACAGGCGCCACCAACTTTATCAGGAACTGGCGCCGGGTGCTGATCGATCGCCCTGAGGACCGGCTTGTCGTGCCTGGCGCCTCGACGCTCTACAAGATGATCGCGTGGGATCATTTGGCGCCCGTACGCCCCTTCTTTTACGTCTCCTCTAGCCCATGGAACCTCTATGGGTTCATCGCGGAGTTCATGGAATTGCACGGAATTCCACACGGGCCGATGTTCCTAAAAGATTATGGCATCGACGAAACCAAGCTTATTACAACCGCCCATGATGCCCACAAGCTGGAGGCGATCGAGACGATCCTGTCCTTCTATCCAGGCTTTCGCTTTCTGTTGATTGGCGACAACGGCCAGAAGGATGTGGAAATCTACGCACGTGCGGTCCGCGAGTATCCCAACCGTGTCGGCGCTGTCTTCATCCGCGACGTTGCTGGTGCCTGCAGCCATGGCGCCCAAGCGGAGCTTCTGGCAGAAATCAAGGCGGCTGGCATCCCGACATTTTGTGGCGCTGGCTTCGAGGAGGCCGTAGCGGTTGCTGAACTGCTTGATCTGGAGCGCCCCATCGAGGCTGCCAAAGCTGTCATTCCCACGGCTCAAGTGGAGTAAGACCTATGCCAAATTCAAAAGGCGCAGCTCAAGTCCGTGGAGCGAACCTGCGTTACCAGCCAGCCAAGTGCGATTGATACTGGATGGCGTTTCCCCTGACGCGAATGACTCGCTCGAGAGCCTGTCCGCGGCAGTCCGCGTCGGCGACACCCTGTTTCTGGGCGGCGACCAAGGGGTTTGCCTCGATCGGCTAATATATAATGGTGGTGCATGGACTGATCATCTGCGGCTGCCTCTATCGGATTGTCTCGATCTGGATGACGCCGGCGAAGCTGATATCGAGGGGTTGGCGGAAGATGATGGTTGGCTGTGGGTGCTCGGCTCTCACGCTCGAACCCGGCCCAAGATCGCCAAGGGGGCGTGCGACGAAATCGATCTCGATGCCTTCAGCGATCTCAAGGATACCCGGGCGCGATGCCTGCTAGCACGGCTCCCGCTGATTGCCGCTGAGGATGGCGTTCATCTCCCCGTCGGGCGCGACGGCGACTGAGCCATAAGCGGCGGAATACGCTCGCCACGAAAGCAGCCGTTCGTTCAACTGCAGCTTCTAAGTGCTAGTTAGCGGATAGCCAGGCATCGCTGCAGATCAGGATTAGCTCTCGTCTGGCAGCTGGCTGTGCGAGATGAGCCTCAACAATCGCCTGGTCGTCCTCTGGCAGGCGACGGATAATTTCAGATACGCTACGGTACATACCCGATCTTGCCAGATCAAACGCCTTGTCGATTGCCGAAAGCTTCGCCATCGCCACCCCGTAGCCCAACCAAGCAGGAGAGCGAAGAGCTCGGTTCAAAATGCGCGTATATTTGGGATGGCTTTCGCGCATTCTCAGTCATTCAAAGATGAGCGTGGTTGCGCAAAAGCGGACTTCATATTCACGGGGGTGCGATGCCCGAGATGTTGGACAATCCGGAATGTCGGCTTCGAGGAGCTCAGATCTGTACAGCGGACGTTCCGAACGGCGAATTGGCGCGTCAGCTTAGCGCCTTAATTCGCGACGTTCCCAATCGGCTTTAACAGCGCTCCAAAGCGGACATCGGCTCCGTTGGAGGCACCATGGAAGCGCAAATTTAATGGTAATGTGTTTGCCTCGGGCTACGACTGAACAACACCTTCAGGGCGGACCCAATTTCCTTTGCGGATTACTCCGCAGCCGCAGGGCAGACTCGCTGGAGCTGAGCGTTGTCCAACGCGCGTAATAGTTGCTCGGGTTTGAAGGGTTTGATCAGAATCTGAACATCTTCTGGGCATGAGGTCGCAAGTTCGGCCTCAGCATAGCCGGTTATAATTATAGCGTTCAGCCCCGGGACAAGCTCACGAGCCTTTCGTATCAACTCCGCGCCCGACAACACGGGCATTGCATAATCGGTAACTAGCACATTGTAGTCACGGGGCGCTTTTTTGAGGATTTCCAGCAGGCTGAAAGCGTCCGACGCTTCAGTGACGGAATGGCCCACCTCCGCCAGCAACGCCGCGATGGCCCCGCGTGCTGCCTCATGGTCGTCAACCAGCAAAATGCGCAAGCCGCTGCTGTCGCTGTGCAAAGGAATTATCTGCGCGGACTCATCATCCATCGGCCGATCTGCGATCTTGTCAGCTCTCGGCAACCAGATCTCGATGCGTGTGCCTTGGCCTTCCTCGCTTTCGATGCGGAGCACTCCACCGGATTGCTTGGCGAAACCATAGGCCATTGGAAGGCCAAGTCCGGTGCCTTTGCCAACCTCTTTTGTGGTGAAGAACGGCTCCAGCACACGATCGATAATGTCCTTCGGAATCCCCGTGCCTTCGTCGGCAACAGTGAGAACCACATAGTCTCCGGGACTAACCCCAAGCTCCTTCGGGTGCTCGATTGATCTATTCGCGCAACTCACCCGGACCACTCCGCCATCGGGCATCGCATCTCGTGCGTTGATGATGAGATTCATCAGTGCCAATTCGAGCTGAGATGCATCAGCATAAGCCGGCCAGACATCAGCGTTGTCGGCCCAGTTCAGCTGGACAAGGCCGCCGAGCGTATGGCTCAGCAGTCCCCGCATCGCGCTGGCGAAATCGACGAGATCGATCGCGGCTGGCTCCAGCTGCTGCCGGCGCGCGAAGGCGAGCAAGCGGCTGATCAGTTCGGCGCCCTGCTCTGCGGCATGGCGGGTCATTGTGATAATCTTGCGCTGATCTTCCGCAAGCGGCAGGCGGCGCTCGATCAGCCCGATCCCACCCAGCACGGCGGCAAGCAAATTGTTGAAATCATGCGCGATGCCGCCGGTCAGCTTGCCGATCGCGTCCATCTTCTGGCTGTGGGTGAGCTGGGCCTCAAGCGCCTTACGTTCTGAGACATCGAGCAAGGTACCCGCAAAATGGGTGGGCGTACCATCCGCGTCCCGCAGCAGCACCGCCTGATCGAGGAAATATTTCCATTGTCCGTCGGCACACTGCCAGCGGTATTCCAGGGTAATATCCTCCGCCGCTCGGCGGCGTTCGATGCCCCCTAAAGCCCGATCGCGATCATCGGGATGAAGCCTTTCCACCCAGAGATAAGGATTTTTACTCAGCTCTTCGAAAGCATAGCCGGTCAGTGCCGAAAAATTACCGGCGACGAATTGTGGCACACGCGGCTCGGCATCGAGTGCTTCGATGAAAAGCACGATCGGCAGGGATGCGATGATGATCGCCTGCCGCTGCTCCACCAGCCGCAGTTCCTGTTCTGCTTTCAGCTTTTCCGCATTGGCCTTGAGCGCCGGCCAG
>CAYLIK010000085.1:5586-13243 GCA_964383565.1 uncultured Sphingomonadaceae bacterium | reverse complement strand
GCGAGGGCGGCGAGGGAAGCGAAATGCTCGCGTCGGGTCATCGGTGTCGGCGCAATCATCGGGCGGGCACCTATAGGGGTTTAGATGAATGGTAAATGACTTGAGCCGGGCGATTGACCTTTCGCCCGTCCCCGTGTCAACGCGCGCCATGCGTTTCCTTTCGGACAATACGGCCTCAACCTGCCCCGAGGTATTGGCGGCGATCATGGCCGCGAACGCTCCGGATGCGGGCTATGACGGCGATGCGCTCAGCGCCCGGCTCGATGCCGCCTTTTCCGAACTGTTTGAAACGGAGGTCGCCGCGCTCTGGGTGGCGACGGGCACGGCCGCGAACAGCCTCGCGCTCGCCGCGCTGTGCCCGCCCTATGGCGGCATCGTCTGCCACGAGGATGCGCATATCTCGACCGATGAGGCGGGTGCCCCGGAATTCTACACCCATGGCGCCAAGCTGATTACCCTTCCGGGCAAAGGCGCGAAGATCGATCCGCAGGCGATCGAAACGCGGCTGTCGTTGATTCGCAACGATGTCCACCGCGTGCAGCCGCATGCGATCTCGATCACCAACACGACGGAAATGGGGCTGGTCTACACGCCGGACGAGACTGCGGCGATCGGGTCCTGCGCCCGCGCGAACGGGCTGGCTTTACATCTCGACGGCGCACGCTTCGCCAATGCCGTCGCACATCTCGATTGCCATCCCGCCGATATCAGCTGGCGTGCCGGCGTCGAGATGATGAGCTTCGGCTTCATCAAGAATGGCGGCATGAATGCGGAGGCGATCATCTGCTTCCAGCCCGATCGGGCGCAGGAAATCCGGATTCGGCGCAAACGGGGCGGCCATCTGTCCTCCAAGGGCCGCTATCAGGCGGCGCAGATTCTCGCGCTGCTCGAAAACGACCTGTGGCTTGAGAACGCCCGCAAATCCAACGCTGGCGCGGCGCGTATCGCGGCGGCGGCGGGTGATCGTTTGCTCTATCCGGTCGAAGCGAACGAGCTGTTCGTGCGTGTAACGGCATCGGAATCGGTGGTGCTGAAGGTGAAGGGCTTGGCCTGCTACGATTGGGCGCCCGGCCTGATCCGGCTGGTCGTGTCCTGGGATCAGCCGGAGGCTGAGATCATCGCACTGGCGGACGCGCTAAGGGCGTTGTGAGCACTGAACTACGCCCGGCCTCGGCATCGCGCTTCGCGAGCGTAACCCGCCGCCCCGGCCACAACCGTTCGGCAGAGACGGCTAACAGGCGCGCAGTCCAGCCCTGAAATCCGGATGGCGTGGCGCCCAGCCGAGCAGGCGTCTGGCCTTGCCGTTGGCGATCCGCCGATTCTCGCCATAGAAAGCGCGCGCCATTTCGCTGAGCCCCGCCTCTTCCATCGTCTGTAGCGGCGGCGGGTCTATGCCCAGCATCGCGGCGGCATAGCTGACCACGTCATTCTGCGGAGCGGGCTCGTCGTCAGCGATATTGTAGACGCCGGGCGGACCATGGTCGAAGCTTGCCTCCACCGCGTCGGCGAGGTCGTCGACCTGGATGCGGCTGAATATCTGATCGGGCAGGGCAATCCTGTGCGCCCGGCCCTCACGCAGGCGGTCGAGTGCGGAACGGCCCGGCCCGTAAATTCCGGGCAGCCGGAAAACGCGCGCGCCGCCATGTATGGCCTGCCAGGCGAGATCGGCGGCGTTGCGGGCGGGCCGGCGGCCAGCCACGCCGGCGCTCTCGTCGATCATCGCCCCGCCGCTGTCGCCGTAGACCCCGGTGGATGAAAGATAGCCAACCCATATTGCCGGCGCATCGGCGATCACCTGCCCATAGCGTAACAGTACCGGATCGCCTTCCCGCTCCGGTGGAACTGACGAGAGGATATGACTGGCAGTTGCGATGCTATGATGGACCATAGTCGCGTCATTGATCGTTGATCGCCCGACGCCAGTGACGCGCATCCCGCGCGCCCGCGCCCGGTCGGCCACGCGAGATGCGCTGTAGCCGGGGCCGAAGATCAGGAGATGCGACATGATCCGCTTATGGAAGCTGGGGCTTTCATCCGCAATGCGGGCGCGATAGAGCCGATCCATGCTTGATGCGAACCCTGCCACCGCGCCTGCGGCGCCCATTGTCCATCGCCGCGAGGATTATCGCGATCCTGACTGGCTGGTGCCCGAGGTGCGGATCGATTTCGCGCTCGACCCCGACGCCACCCGCGTTCGCGCGCAACTCACCGTCGAGCGCGCTGGCGAGCATAACCGCCCGCTTAGGCTCGAAGGAGACGGGCTGATCCCGCTCGACGTTCGGATCGATGGGGAAGGAGATGCCGACAGCTGGCGGCTCGACGGCAGCGCATTGCTGATCGACCTGCCGGGCAACCGTCATGTGATCGAAACCGAGGTCGAGCTTATCCCGGCCAAGAATAGCCAGTTGATGGGGCTGTACGCGAGCAGCGGCCTCCTCTGCACGCAATGCGAGCCGGAAGGCTTCCGCCGCATCACCTTTCATCCCGACCGGCCGGACGTGCTGAGCCGCTACACGGTGCGGATGGAGGCGGACAAGGCGCGCTTCCCAGTCCTGCTCGCCAATGGCGACCGGATCGGCGTGGGCGACCTGGACGGCGGACGGCATTGGGCCGAATGGCGCGACCCCTTCCCCAAGCCGAGTTACCTGTTCGCGATGGTCGCCGCCGATCTCGCCGTAAACGAGGATGTCTTCGTCACCCGATCGGGCAAGGAAGTGTCGCTCGGCATCTGGGTGAAGCCGGACGACGTGCCGAGGACGGCGCACGCCATGTCGGCTCTCAAGCTTTCGATGGCCTGGGACGAGCAGGTCTATGGCCGCGAATATGATCTGAATGTGTTCAACATCGTCGCCGTGTCCGACTTCAACTTCGGCGCGATGGAGAACAAAGGGCTCAACATCTTCAATTCGCGCTATATTCTCGCCGATCCCGATACCGCGACCGACTTCGATTATGACGCCGTCGCGGGCGTGGTGGCGCATGAATATTTCCACAATTGGTCGGGCAACCGCGTCACCTGCCGCGACTGGTTCCAGCTGTCGCTGAAGGAAGGCTTCACTGTCTTCCGCGACCAGCAATTCTCGGCCGATCAGGGCTCGGCGGCGGTCAAGCGGATCGAGGATGTCCGCGCGCTCCGCGCCGCGCAGTTTCCCGAGGATGCTGGGCCGCTCGCCCATCCGATCCGGCCGGAAAGCTATATCGAGATCTCCAACTTCTACACCGCGACCATCTACAACAAGGGCGCCGAGGTGATCCGGATGCTCCACACCTTGCTGGGGCCGCAGAAGTTCCGCGCCGGCACCGATCTCTATTTCGAGCGCCATGACGGGCAGGCCGTGACCTGCGAGGATTTCGTCGCGGCGGTGGAGGATGCGAGCGGGGTCGATCTCACCCAGTTCCGCCTCTGGTATTCGCAAGCCGGCACGCCGCGCGTGCGCGCGACGCTGAGCCATGAACCTGCCGGGGGCCGCGCGCGACTGACGCTTGAGCAGGCGGTACCACCGACACCCGGCCAGCCAAGCAAGCAACCGACGCTCATCCCGCTCCGCGTCGCCCTGTTCGGCGAAGTCACCGGCCAGCGGCTAGGCGAGGAGCAGGTCGTCGAGCTCGATGCCGCCAGCCACGAGATCCTGTTCGAGGGGATCAACGAGCGGCCTGTCCTCTCGATCAATCGCGGCTTCTCCGCGCCGGTCGTAATCGACTCGCCACGCGCCGCAGCCGATCTGGCGTTCCTCTCCGCGCACGACGACGATCCGTTCGCCAGGTACGAGGCGATGCAGCAGCTGATGCTGGACACGATGATGGACGCTGTTGGCACGGGCAAGGCCGATCATGAGCCAGTGATCGAGGCAATCCGCCAGACGCTCACCAACCCTGATCTCGACGCCGCCTTCATCGCCGAGGCGCTGCTCCTGCCGAGCGAGGCGTTCGTCGGCGACCAGCTTCTCGTGGTCGATCCGGACGTGATTGCCGCCGCCCGCGACGCGCTCCGCGCCGATATCGGCAGCGAACTGGAGGAGCATTGGCGCACGGCCTATCAGCGCACCGCCGCCAACCGCTACGAATATGCGCCCGGCCCCAAGGGGCTGCGCCGGCTTCGCACGGTCGCGCTCAGCTATATCGCGGCGAGCGAGGCGCCCGATGCGCCGCAGATTGCCTATCGCCAGTTCGCGGATTCGGACAATATGACTGATCGCCAGGGCGCGCTCGGCGTGCTCGCCAACGATGACGCGCCGGAACGCGCGCAGGCGCTCGGCGAGTTCCACAAGCGTTATCGGCACGATGCCTTGGTGCTCGATAAATGGTTCAGTGCGCAGGCTTATTCGACTCGTGCCGATACGGCGGCGGCAGTCGAGGCGCTAGCGGGGCATGAAGATTTCACGCTGACCAATCCCAACCGTGTGCGCTCGCTGGTCGGAGCCTTCGCGGGCAACCAGCGCGCCTTCCACGACAAGTCGGGCCGGGGCTATCGCTTCCTCGCCGAGAAAGTGATCGAGGTCGACCGCCTCAACCCCCAGACCGCCGCCCGCTTCGTTCCTCCGCTCGGCCGCTGGCGCCGCTTCGAGGAAAAGCGGGGGGCAATGATGCGCGAGGAACTCCAGCGCATCATTGCGACACCGGGCCTGTCGAAGGATGTGTTCGAACAGGTGTCTAAGAGTTTGGGTTGAGGCTCAGGCAGCCAGTTCCCCGGCGAAGGCCGGGGTCCAGGTTCGTAACGTCGAACATCGGGTACTTACCGGCATCGATCCCAACTGGACCCCGGCCTTCGCCGGGGAACCGCTGTAAAAACTTAAGCCACGTCGCTGATGCCAAGCTCCGCCAACTTGCGATAAAGCGTTGAACGGCCGATTCCCAGCCGCCGGGCGACTTCGCTCATGCGGCCGCGATAGTGGCCGATGGCGAGGCGGATGACGTCCGATTCGATGTCGTTGAGCGTGCGCATGTGGCCGCTCGGTTCGAACAGGGTGATGCCCCCGGCGATCGTGTTCGCAACCGGGCCAAGTGATCTGGGCGCAGCGGTCTGGTGCGAGGCTTCGACGGAGATCTGCGGGAAATCTTCGGGGGTGAGCGAATCGCCGTCGCAAAGGATCGCCGCGCGGAACAGCGCATTGTGCAGCTGGCGGACATTGCCCGGCCACGTAAAGCTCGACAGGAGCTGGATCGCCTCTTCGGTGATGCTGATCCGGCGCATGCCCGGCTGCTGCCCGATCCGCACAAGCAGATGGCGGGCGAGCGTGGGGATGTCGCCAGCGCGCTTGCGCAGCGGCGGGATCGTCACCGGCACGACGTTGAGGCGGTAATAGAGGTCTTCGCGGAAACGGCCCTCGGCGATGTCTTCGGTCAGGTTGCGGTTGGTCGCGGCGATCACGCGCACGTCGACATGGCTGACGTTGCGGCTGCCGAGCGGCTGGATTTCGCCGGACTGCAGGACGCGCAGCAGCTTGACCTGCGCGTCGAGCGGAAGCTCGCCGACCTCATCGAGGAAGATCGTGCTGCCCTCGGCGTGTGCGAAGCGGCCGATCTGGCGATCGAAAGCGCCAGTGAACGCGCCCTTTTCATGCCCGAACAGCTCGGATTCGATCAGGTTGGTGGGGATCGCGCCGCAGTTCACGACGAACAGGGGCCGCTTGCCGCGCGGGGAAGCGGCGTGGATCGCCTGGGCGATCACTTCCTTGCCGGTGCCGCTTTCGCCTTCGATCATGACCGGCACGCGGGCGCGCGCCGCCTTGGCGGCGATCGCAAGCGCGGCGCGGAATTCGGGCGCGGAGCCGACGATTTCGTCAAAGGCCAGCGTATAGGGGATCTTCTCGCTGAGCGGGCGAAGCTCGCCCTTGCGGTTGCTTGCGTCGCGCAGCGTGTCGAGCGCGCTCAGCAGCCGGTCGGGCGCGATCGGCTTGATCAGGAAATCGGTCGCGCCGGCGCGCATCGCTTCGACTGCATGTTCCGAGCTGTTCTGCGCGGTCAGGATCATCACGGGCAACTGGGCGAAACTGGCGCGCAACTCGCGCACCAGCGCGGCGCCGCTGTCGTCCGCGGACCATTGGTCGATCAGCACGACGTCGATCAGGCGCGCATTAGGGCCTTCAAGCACGCCCATCGCCGTTTCGAGATCGGTGGCCCGCAGCACCCGCCATCCGGCGCGCGCGGCGATCGCTTCGATCAGGCGGCTCTGGGCCGGCTCATCGTCAATCAGCAGCAATGAACGATCGGCACGAAGCGGCATCGTTTATCTCACATGTCCCATCAAGAGACATAAACTTACCCGGCACAGGTAAAATTGGGATTAAGGGCGCCGTAGGGGAAACGGACGATCGGGGCGGTTTAATCCCGAACTGGCTATTCTGTGGGCTTGAGCCATTCCCGTCGTGACACTAGAACCCCCGCACGGAAACCATGAATGGGGAGAAAAAATGGCTGCCACTGGTGAATCACAGAATGACATGCCAGCACATGTCGATACCTATTCGGGCTTTCTCGCGCTCTTCAAATGGGGCACGATTATCAGCTTTGTCGTGGGATTCGGCGTCGTTCTTCTGATCGCGAGCTGAGCCATGGCGCTCAAGATTGCGGTTCTCAAGGAGGGCGCTCCGGGCGAGCGCCGGGTGTCGGCTACGCCTGAGACGGTGAAGAAATTCATCGGTCTGGGCGCTGAGGTGGCTTTTGAAGCCGGCGCTGGCGACGGCGCCTCCTATGGCGACGCGGGCTATGCCGATGCGGGCGCCAAAGTCGGCGATCGCGCGGCGACGCTTGCGGGCGCGGACATCATTCTCGGCATTCAGGGGCCTGAGCCGACCTCTCTGGCCGGTGCGAAACCCGGCGCATGGGTCGTCGCTGGCCTCAATCCGTTTGGTGAGCGCGCTCGGGTCGACGCTTATGCGGCGGCCGGTTTCGAGGCGCTTGCGATGGAGTTCATGCCGCGCATCACGCGTGCGCAATCGATGGACATTCTTTCCTCACAATCCAATCTCGCTGGCTATAAGGCTGTGCTGGAGGCGGCTGCGCATTATGGCCGCGCCTTCCCGATGATGATGACGGCGGCGGGCACGGTCTCGGCGGCGCGCACCTTTATCATGGGCGTGGGCGTGGCGGGCTTGCAGGCGATCGCGACCGCGCGGCGTCTGGGCGCGCAGGTCTCGGCCACCGACGTGCGCTCGGCCACCAAGGAACAGATCCAGTCGCTCGGCGCCAAGCCGATCTTCGTCGAAAATGTGAAGGGTATCGAGGGCGAAGGCTCCGGCGGCTACGCGACCGAGATGTCCGAGGAATATCAAAAGGCCCAGGCTGAACTGGTCTCCTCGCACATCGCCAAGCAGGATATCGTCATCACCACTGCGCTCATTCCGGGACGTCCGGCGCCGCGCCTGATCTCCGACGTGCAGATCGCATCGATGCGGCCGGGCAGCGTCATCGTCGACCTTGCGGCGGAGAGCGGCGGCAACGTCGAAGGCGCTGTTTCAGGCGAGATCGTCGAGAAACATGGCGTCAAGATCATCGGCGCCAGGAACATGGCCGGCACGATGGCGGCGGACGCCTCCGCTTTATTTTCCCGCAACCTGTTCAACTTCCTCTCCGCCTTCTGGGACAAGGACAAGGGCGCGCCGGTCCTCGACGAGGAAATCGGCGACGCGGTGCGGCTGACCAAGGATGGCAAGGTCGT
>CAYLIK010000085.1:0-5486 GCA_964383565.1 uncultured Sphingomonadaceae bacterium | reverse complement strand
TCCTCGACGAGGAAATCGGCGACGCGGTGCGGCTGACCAAGGATGGCAAGGTCGTGAACGCGAGGCTGCTTTCATGAAACCGGTCAGCAGCTATAATAGCATAGCTGACCTCAAAAAGCTGATGGCCAATGCCAAACGGCAAGGGCGCGACGATGTCTATCGCGAAGCCTTGGTTCGTCGCTGTGAACTTGAGGGTATCGATTACGAGGATCCGGTCGAACGTGAATTCTTCGGCGTGCTGGCAGCTTACGAAGAGTTTCTCAAAGAACGCAACGGCAGGACCACCAACGCTAGCTACACGCGTCGTAAGATGCGCGATAAGGGCGTAATTCAGTGTTTGGAGGATTGGGCAACTGCCACGCACGAAACGGATGGTTTTCAGGCGCTAATGAGCCAGCGGCTGACTCACCTGACTGGCGAACATATTGTTCTTAAATATCCCGAACGATTCTCGCAGGACGCCGTCGTGGGGGCTCGTCGGCGGCTTGAGGCGCATAATGCGCTTCCTCAAGGGGCATAACAATGGACTTCATCTCGATCCTGTCGATCTTCGTGCTGGCGTGTTTCGTCGGCTATTATGTGGTCTGGTCGGTGACCCCGGCCCTGCACACGCCGCTGATGGCGGTGACCAATGCGATTTCCTCGGTAATCATCGTCGGCGCGCTGATCGCGGCGGCGGCGGGCGGTTCGGCTTCGTCGAAATGGCTGGGGCTGATCGCGGTGGTGCTGGCGAGCGTCAATATCTTCGGGGGCTTTGCCGTCACCGAACGGATGCTGGCGATGTACAAGAAAAAAGAGAAGAAGGGCTAAGGGGGCAGAACCATGCATGAAGTCGCACCCGTAAACCCTTGGGTGGCGCTGGCCTATCTGGTCTCCGGCGTCTGTTTCATCCTCGCGCTGCGCGGGCTTTCCAGCCCGACCAGCTCGCGCCGGGGCAACCGCTTCGGCATGTTCGGCATGGGCCTCGCGGTCATCACGACGCTGATCACGCACGAGGTCGCGAGCATCGTCGAGATCCTCGGCGCAATCGCGATCGGCGGCGGCATCGGCTTCGTCACCGCGCGGCGGATCGCGATGACCGATATGCCGCAGCTTGTCGCAGCGTTCCACTCGCTGGTGGGCATGGCGGCGGTGCTGGTGGCGGCAGCGGCCTATCTGAATCCCGAGGCGTTCGGCATCGCCCAGCGCATCACGCCGGTCTACGGCCCATCGATCATCTCGATCCTGCCGGTCAGCCGGATCGAGATGGGGCTTGGCATCGCGATCGGCGCGATCACCTTCTCAGGCTCCGTGATCGCGTTCCTGAAGCTCAACGGCAATATGTCGGGCAAGCCGATCATGCTGCCCGGACGGCACGTAATCAACCTCGGCACGCTGGCCGTCATCATCGGCCTGACCGCCTATTTCGTGACGGATCAGAGTCCGTGGGTGTTCTGGACGATTACCGCGCTCAGCTTCCTGATCGGCTTCCTGCTGATTATCCCGATCGGCGGAGCGGACATGCCGGTCGTGGTGTCGATGCTCAACAGCTATTCGGGCTGGGCGGCCGCCGCGATGGGCTTCACGCTGCACAATAGCGCGATGATCATCACTGGCGCGCTGGTGGGCAGCTCGGGCGCGATCCTCAGCTACATCATGTGCAAGGCGATGAACCGCAGCTTCATCTCCGTGATCGCGGGCGGGTTCGGCGCCGAGGCTTCGGCTGGGGGCGGTGGCGAGGCCAAGGAGCAGCGGCCCTGGAAGCGCGGCAGCGCCGACGATGCTGCTTTCATCATGAAGCAGGCGGAGAGCGTCATCATCATCCCGGGCTACGGCATGGCGGTGGCGCAGGCGCAGCATGCTCTCCGCGAAATGGGTGACATGCTGAAGAAAGAAGGCGTCTCGGTCAAATATGCGATCCACCCGGTCGCGGGCCGCATGCCGGGGCATATGAACGTGCTGCTGGCCGAAGCGAACGTGCCTTATGACGAGGTGTTCGAGCTTGAGGACATCAACAGCGAGTTCGCGCAGGCCGACGTTGCGTTCATCATCGGCGCCAACGACGTCGTGAATCCGGCCGCCAAAACCGACAAGGGCTCGCCCATCTACGGCATGCCGGTGTTCGACGTAGAAAAGGCAAAGACCGTCTTTTTCATCAAGCGTTCAATGGGCGGCGTGGGGTATGCTGGCGTCGATAACGACGTGTTCTATATGGACAACACGATGATGCTGCTGGCGGACGCAAAGAAGATGGTTGAGGATATCGTCAAGGCGATGGCCCACTGATGAGCGACGACGTCGAGAAGAAGGACGGCCCGGCCGCCATCGGTGCGATAGCGGCGGTCAGCGCGCTCAAGAAGCCCGAGGTTGTGAAGGCCGCAAAATGGGCGGCCGTAGGGGTCGGCGTGGGTTCGGCGGCTGTCGTCGCGGCGCTGCTTTACACCCGTCAGCGCGGCAAGTCCGACGACAAGAAGGGCGGCGGCGGGGAATAATCCCTGACCGTCATGCTGAACTTGTTTCAGCATCCACCAAGCCACAGCTGCCGCGCCGGCGAGACGGTGGACCCTGAAACAAGTTCAGGGTGACGGTAACAGAGTCGCCCCTCAAACCTTCTCGATTTCCTCAGCCTGGGCTTCACGCGTCTTGCCCAGCTCGCCGGTCTTCTCGATCTGATCGTAAAGCTCGGCCTGGCGCGCGCGTAGCTGTTCACCCAGCTCGTCGAGATTGATCTTGCCGTCGCCATGGGCTTCGGCGGCCTCGGCGAACATATCCTCGTCTTCCTCGTCGATATGGTGGACGGTCTCCTCGCCAAGCACATGGATCTTGGCGCGGTACAAAGTCTCGCTGCCGTCAAGCTGCTCGATTTCGGCGGCCAGCATCTTGCCTGAGGCATGCTCGACAATGCCTTCGTTGATCTCGTCGTCGCCAAGGATCGGCTTGAGCGCGGGATAGAGGATTTCCTCCTCTATCGTCATATGTACGGAAAGCCGCATGCACAGCTCCGCGCCGATTTTCGACAGAGCCGCATCTTCCGCCGCTTCCGCGCGGTCGAACAACTGCCGGAATATATGATGTTCTTCCTTGAGCAGCCGGATCGCGAGCGGATCCTCGTCGGCGATGCGGTGACGACCCTGCTGATTGCGCTCGCTATATTTGCCGGACATCGCTTACTCCCGAACTGGATGATTTTCTCCAACGGAAAAGGGCGGCCACGGGTTCCGAATGGTCCGTTTTGATGCGTGTGAAGGGTCCGATCGCGGCAATCATATCCATATCGGATCAATCTCCTCTGGCCGTTTGATCCGGAATGAACGCAATATCGCTCCGGTTTCGTACAGGAGGGCATGATGCACGACGCGGCAACCCGATCGACGCTGCCGGATCTGGAGCATGTCGAATATGGTTCGGGGCCATCCGTGCTGGTCTTTGCCGACGATGATGCCCGGCGCGGCTGGATCGGAGCGCGGGTAACGGCCGCCGGCGGGCGTATCAGCGCCGCGCTGCCGCTTGCCGAGGCTGTCGGGCGGATCGCGGACCATGCCGCGCCGGATGGCGTGATCGTCGATCTCGAGCGCGGAAAAGCCGCCATCGTCGAAGACGTGCTCAACGCGATCGAGCAAGCCGCCCGCAGCCGGCATTTCCGCAGCATCGCCCTGATCGGCGACGGCCTGATCGATCTCGCGGCGGCAAAGGCCGGGCACAGCGACGTGCAGATATTGTGCGGGCCGGACGATCGCATGCTGGCCGCCGGGATCGAGACGCTGCTGAAGCCGCATCCGATCGAACTGAACGACATCAGCGCAGATGCTGGAGTCAGGGGCCTGCGCGAGCTGAGCGAGGAAGTGGGCCGCATCGCACAGATGTTGGCGACGCTGTCCGAGCGTCAGCGTCTCGGCGTGCCGGATGCCCCGCCGCCCGCCGACCTCGTTATCGACGCCGCCACGATCCGCGCAATGATCCGCGCACGGCGGATGCGCGATCAGTTCTTCCCGGCCGAACTGTTCGCCGACCCCGCATGGGACATGCTGCTCGACCTGACCGCGGCGCGGCTCGAAGACCGGCCGGTCGCGGTATCGAGCCTGTGCATCGCGGCTGCCGTGCCGCCGACCACGGCGCTGCGCTGGATCAAGACGCTGACCGACCTCGGCATGTTCGTCCGCATCTCCGATCCCAGCGACCGGCGGCGGGTGTTTATCGGCCTGTCGGACGATATCGCCGATGCGATGCGGGCCTGCGTCGCCGCCATCTGCAAAAGCGGGGTATGATTGTTTGACATGATCTGGGGGCTGCCTGCTCGTCATTCCCTGTTCGGCGATAGGGGATCAGACTTAACCACGGTGCCTTGCTCACCGCTTGCTGATTTCCCGATTTTGGATCGTAACCACGTCGCGTCATCAGCGGTACATGTCCGGCCGTTATGAGGGTCACGAGCCGGCCCGTTGCTTAACGTCGGCTTTCGGGCCGGGAGGTTGCTGCGGCGCCTCCCGCCTCGACCCTTCTCAGTTCAGCCCAGCAGCTTTTTGCCGCCATCGGAAAGCGCCAATCTTGCCTTGTCGGCGAAGAGGGAAAGCATCGGCGGAAGATCGATTACTGTACGCGGTCGTCGAACACGTCGAGCGTCGCAGCTGCTGTCTGACCCAGCGCACGGACCTTGAAGCTTAACCTGTCACCATCCCATTGATCGTCCAGGATACCGGCACCCGGAATGAACGAGGCCAGCTTGTCGAGGCCCTTGCGCAACCTGTCCTTAGCCGCTTCGCGTCCGAGCTTGTGCGGAATATCAACCGTAACTGGTTTGCTCATATCGGTGAATTGGGATGTCAACGAGCTAAAGGCAAGGGCCGGCGGCATATCGCCTACCGGCCCCTCCCTAAGCGTTGCCTGGCTTTCAGCCGAGTAACCGCTGAGCTGATCCATTCACCTCGCGCCGTCGCATGCCGAACGTCCCTCCCCCCGGTGTGCGGCGGCGCGCGATCAGAATCTGAGCGCCGCTACGTGGGTGGTCTGGGTTACCAGCGAGGCGACTGGCCAGATATTCACATGTGTTTCTGTCATCTGTTCTGTTTTCACGGTTCCCACTTGTCCATTTCCGCACGATAGCCTTTCTTCGCTTCGTCGAACTGGCGCTGGAGCCGCTCCCGTTCCTTCTTCTGCGCGTCGTGCAAGGCTTGTCGCTCCTTCGATAGTGCGGCCTCCCGCTCAGCCAGATCGGATGCCTCCCGAGCATGGCGAGCGTCAGCCTCGTCCATGGCATGCTTGGCTGCATCGATCTCGTCGCGGCTCGGCTTCGGACGTGGGGGGCGTTGCTTTTTCGCCGCGCGCGCCGTGCCGGTCGCTTTACCGGGGCTCGCTTTCGCATTCGGTGTGCGCTTCGGAAGTGCGGCGATGTGTTCGGCAGCGGTCCCGCGCGCAACGCGGATCACTTGGCCAGGTCGCGACAATGGCTCCCTTGTGAGCTTGGGATCGGTAACCGCCTCGGCGACGCCGCGCGCGAACAGGTTGGCGTC
>CAYLIK010000084.1:0-13567 GCA_964383565.1 uncultured Sphingomonadaceae bacterium | reverse complement strand
CTGGGCCGGCGGCTCTCCTTCTAGGGAGGAAAGGAGGTGCTCGCGCTCTTGCAGCGGCTCTCCCTCTTTCCAAAAATGCCTCCAATTTCCAATTTGTATGACGGTGTCGTATGGAGCGACTGCGGGCAGGACAAGGCCATCCCAGCCTTTTTCGATGAGAATTCCCGTGAGGTCTTCCTGGTGCAGACGCTGGGTAACCACGAAGATGGCGCCGGCTCTCTTGTCGTTGAGACGCGACATGAGCGTGCCGGTGAACCAGGTGTTGGCATTTTTTCGACTGGTCTCGGAATACGCCTCATTTGCGTTTAACGCGTCGTCAACAATCAATGTGTCACCACCCAAGCCGGTCAGCGTCGCTCCGACAGAAGTGGCGATCCGGAAGCCGCCTTGGGTGGTTACCAACTCGTCGTCGGTAATCTTGGAGAGCCTTGTAGCGAACAATCTGCAGTAAAGCTCTGATTGCATCAGCTTGCGGCATTGCGCGGCAAGATGGCTGGCAAGGTCGCGCGAATAACTGGCGCAGATGAACTTATGCGTCGGTTCATGCCCCAACTTGAAGGCAACAAACGCGATCGACACCAGAAAGGATTTCAGGGACCGTGGCGGAGCATTGATATATTTACGGGTTTTCTTCCCGTATGAATCCACCAACAGCTGGGCGATGGCTACATGATGCCAGCTTGGCTCAAATATCTTGTCAGGCTCGAGTTCGAAAAATGCTGCCTGCGCAAAAGCCAGGAAATCGTAACGGAGGATGGCATCGCGTTCCGCCGGTGTTGGCTGGATCATAGATCACCTTCTTTTTTGATAGGTATGGAATTTCGCCGCAGGTAGTCTTCGACAATGGCGCGATCTTTCTCGGTAACGACCTCGGGTTGTGATGGCGCCTTCTCCCGGGGTTCCGTCTTCGTCAGCATTGCGATCAATTGGCTCGATGCCCTCATATCGCCCTGCACGGCCTTAGCGTAGAGGGTCAGCAGCATCGCCTCCTGGCGACTGACATGGCGCAGCTCGCCATCCTCGCGGATTGCAACGCGCTTTTGCAGCATGTTTGCGAGATCGGTCTTAAGGTTGCGGCCCCCCTTTGGCCGGCCTTTTGCATTGCCGGAGCGGCCCGGCTTGAAGCGGGTGTGTTTCGGTGGCCGGCCGTAGCCGCCTTCAGCGTCATCGTTCGCGCTCATTGGCTCGCTCCTTCATCGGTGGGGACGATGGCCACCATCCCGTCGTCATCGGCATTCAAGGCGGCCTCACGCTCGGCGAAGGTGGCCCCGGAGCGAGCGCAGACGGCCACTTTGCCTGTGAACGCCTGCCAGCGTCGAATGGCAGTGTCGACGTAGAGCGGGTCGATCTCGATGAGGGCCGCCCGGCGCCATGTCTTCTCGGCAGCCAGAAGCGTACTGCCCGACCCGCCAAACGCATCCAGGACGACATCGCCTCGGGCCGATGCATCCATGATGACGTCGGCCACAAGCGCCACAGGCTTGACCGTCGGGTGCATGGCCAGCAGTTCGTCGCGATGCTTCCCGAAGCTGTTGATGCCGCCGTAGTCCCAGACATTGGAACGGTTGCGGCCGTGGACGCCGAGATTGATGTTATTGATATGGGGCGCTGCGCCGTTCTTGAACACGAAGACCAATTCGTGCTGGGAGCGATAGAGCGAGCCCATGCCGGCATTGGTCTTGCGCCACACACATATGTTTTTTAGTTCCGAATAGCCGGCATTGCCGGCGGCGAGGATTTCCTGGCAATGCCTCCAATCCATGAAGATATAGTGGAGCGAGCCGTCCAGCGAGTAGGTCGCCAAGTTCTTCACCGCAATTGCGAGAAACGACGTGAATTGATCGGAGGCCATTTCCCCGGATGCCATCGCAAATTCACGATGTTGCACACCGCCGGCTCCACCAACGTGACCTCTTATGCAAACGTTGTAGGGCGGGTCTGTGAACACCAATCGGGCACGCTCGCGATCCAACAGCGCTTCATATGAGCCTGTGGCTAGGGCGTCGCCGCAGTAGATGCGGTGCTGCCCGGCTTGCCACAGGTCGCCGCTGCGGGAGACGGCCGGCTGGTTGGGTGCTACGCCGGTGGGTACCTCATCGTCGGCGCCGTCGGCGGCACATTCAAGAATAATGTCGATTTCTGGGGTTTCAAAGCCAAGGACCGAAAAGTCGAAATCGATACCCAGATCAGTAAAGAACTGAAGTTCGCTTCGCAGGACCTCAGGATCCCAGGAGCCAAGTTCGGCAAGCTTTGTGTCAGCGATGATGAAGGCGCGTTTTTCAGCATCGCTCAAATGCTGGATGCGGATGACCGGTATTTTCTTCATTCCCAGTCGTTGTGCAGCTTTCACCCGAGCTTCGCCGGACAGTAGCTGATTCGTTTCATCAATGACGCACGGCACTAGAAAGCCAAACGTGTCGATGCTTCGTGCAAGCATGACAATCTGCTTGTCGGGATGAACGCGCGGGCTGCGCGCACTCCGCTTTAATTGACTAATCGGCATCTCCTCGATTTGCAGGCGCAGTGAGTTACTGCCTGCCAAAATTAAAGACTTTGTTTCGTTCATCGACATCTCCTTACAGTACTCGGCACGGTCGATCGCGAGTGCGCAAAGCTGCGCACGCGCGGCAATGACGCCGACGATGGTTGCCCGTTCGTCCTGCTGGATTTGTTCCCGTCGTTAGTGATAGCCAACGACGGAGTCGATCAGTTCATGTTGCCGGTCGCGGTCTACCTTTTCTTGTCGGCACGACATCGAACAGGGATATCAACGGCCGAATCATTCGGCAGTTTCAATGAAGCTCCTCATTGACCGCCCGTTGCGTGCCGCCCAGAGTCAGGAGCGCGGTGTTGCGCCCTATACTTATGTAAAAATATTGGCTAATTAACAGAGCACCAGACGCGCGCTGCGCGTTGCGATGCCGCAAATCCCCACCAGCTCGGTGAAATACGCGCTTTGCATGTGCCCCCGTTGTGGCGGCACAGATAGGGCAGTTCTTGTTGAGCACTCGTCATCTATTTGTCTTTCTTTGCTTATGTTTCAACACGCGAACGTTCATACCGCGTAGAAGTGGGGCATCGCGCGTGCGGTCATGCTTGCTCTAGCTTGATCATTTGGGTGTCAGCGGCTGAATTGGTTCCATTTCAGTATCGCCTTCGGACATCTGTAGCGGCGCGCGGGAGTCTGGTAATCCCACGTGCGCTGGAAACCAAGTGGATATTTTGGCTGGAGGTCGTCCCACGCAGCAGAGGATCGCTGTAATTCCCACAGGCTCGGGAAACTTGCGGCAGTTCAAATCTTTGTTACGAGAAATCTGCGCACGAAGCGCAGTAATCTCCTGGAATGCGTCCAGTTCCCGCTGGCTCGGAAAACAACGCATTGTGATGCCGTTTTCACGCAAGCAGCCGAAGGTTCAAATCGTGGACCCGCAACACTCAATACCAGCCTATCTTCGAGCTATATTGTTAAGATGGTAGATTTCGGCTGATGAGCACTATCGCCAGCCCTCTAATGAGCAGTCTTTCGGCATTCAGTACGTTTGATCAATAGTGAAGTAAGTTTTGCTCTCCGTTCAAACTTTCAACTTATCTTGAACCGTGACTGAGATACGGTAGCGACAATATCCTTGCATGAGACGGCTACTCGTCCTTAGGCGTAAGTTTAGAAGAATTGACAGATAAAAAATAGGCCGAAGCCACGGGGTAGTCTGTACCGAAAACTCCATCCGGTTGACTCGGGGATGATTTTGGTTAGCGTCGATGACGATGATCGCGCTGATCCGACTTTGCCTGGCCATCCTCGGTTCGGCGTTCAAATCCAAGGCACGGCTTGAAGCCGAGAATGCCGTGCTACGGCAACAATTGATCGTATTGCATCGCAGGCTGCCGGGGCGCGTCAGGCTTACCAACGGGGATCGGCTGTTCTTTGGTTGGCTGCACCGGCTGTTTCCCTCGATCCTCGGGGCACTGGTCCTTGTCCAGCCGGAGACGGTTGTTCGCTGGCACCGCACTGGGTTTCGGCGGTATTGGCGCTGGAAATCGCGTCATCGTATGGGGTGCCCGCCGGTCGATGCGGAACCTCGGGCGCTGATCCAGCGGATGAGCCGGGAGAAGCCGAGTGGGGCGCCCCGCGCATTCACGGCGAGTTGCTCAAGCTGGGCTTCCAGGTGGCCCAGCCGACGGTAGCCAAGTACATGCTCAAGCGACGCGGTCCGCCGTCGCAGGACTGGAAGACCTTCCTGCGCAATCACGCTGACGGTATTGCCGCCATCGACCTGTTCGTGGTGCCGACCATCGGCTTCCGCCTGCTCTACGGCCTGACCATCGCCCATTTGGCTCGTCGCCTGCTGGTGTGGACCGGCGTGACGGCCAATCCCACGGCCGAGTGGATGGCCCGGCAGGTCACCGAAGCCTTCTCCTGGGACGCTGCGCCAACCCACATCATCCGCGATCGCGATCGTGTCTATGGCACGGTGTTCAGGCGCCGGCTCCAAGCGATGGGGATACTTGACCACCCGATCGCGCCTAAGGTCACCCTGGCAGACCCCCTATGCCAAGCGGCTGATCGGCTCGATCCGGCGCGAATGCCCCGACCATTTGGTGGTCATGGGACCCGCACACCTGCGCCGGGTTCTGCAATCCTACGTGGCCTACTACAACCAGGCTCGCACCCATCGCTCGCTGAACAAGGACTGTCCAATCCATCGCCTTATTCAGGCGGTCGGAACGATCATCGCTGAGCCAATTCTCGGCGGCCTGCATCACCGCTATGGCCGGACGTAGTTTTCGGTACACACACCGGCCACCGCCGCGCCGGCGGCGACAGATTGCGGACGGCCATATCCTTGATCATCCACCCGCGCACAGGTCTCATAAAATCATCCCGCCCTTGCGCTGCGCGCAAGGGCAGCTTGCTTCCGTATGCGGACGAAGGCGACGAAACGATCGGCCCAAGAGCCGCAGCGGACCGTCGAGCGCAGGTGGCAAAAGCTGGCGAGCACGTTGCCCTTGACGATGCCGTCGTGGCGCCCATCGACGCCGCGGCCGCGGACGATCTTGTAGGCGAAGCGGGTGGCGGGATCCAGACGTTCGAGTGCGGCATAATGAAACTCGTGGGCGGGAATGCGGGAGCCACCGCTCCCGGCCGCCGGCCTCTCCACTCGCGGCCAGGGCGAAAAGTCCGTTTCCTCGATCACCACGAGGCCTCGTCCCTGGGGCGTCGAGTGCATCACCGTATCGGCCGGAATAAATCCCACCATCTCATGTGTCTGCGAGCCCCAGGCAATCGAGCGCGTAAGGTACATGAGCCCGCCACACTCGGCGTAGATCGGCAGACCGCTTTCCGCCGCCCGCCGGATCTGGGCTCTCATGCTGCCGTTCGCAGCAAGCGTCTGCATCTGCGTCTCCGGGAAGCCGCCGCCAATGAAGAGCCCGTCCGCTTCCGGCAGACGGGCATCTCGGAGTGTGTTGAAGAAAACGAGTTCGGCCCCCGCCCGCGCCAGCGCCTCGATGTCGTCCGGATAGTAGAATCCGAACGCTGTGTCGCGGGCCACCGCGATGCACACATCGGCCTTGGCGGCAGCCGGCGTCTGGGCGCCGAAGCAAGAAAGATCCGTATCCGATTTCGCGGATACAAACGGTTCCATGATGGCGCCGCGGGCGATTTCCAGGACGCGCCCCACATCCACGTCGCACTCCACTGCCAACCTCAATCGGTTGATCGTCTCGGCGACCGCATCCGTCTCGTCGGGTGTGGTCAACCCCAAGTGACGCTCTTCCACCAGCAGCGTTGGATCGCGGCCGATGGCGCCGATGACCGGCACATCGGTGTAGAGTTCGAGCGCTTGGCGCAGCTTGCCTTCCTGCCGCGTCGACGCGACACGGTTAAGAATCACGCCTTGAATCGCCACGTCGCGGTCAAACGCCTGGTATCCGAGCACCAGAGGCGCCACGCCCCGCGTGATGCCAACGGTGTCGATTACAAGAATGACCGGGGCGCTGAGGAGCTTGGCGAGCGCCGCGCTCGAATCGCGGCCCTCTGGGTCGACCCCGTCGTGGAGCCCTTTGTTCCCTTCGATGAGTGCGAAATCGGCTTGCCGGGCATAGCGGGCGAAAAGGGCGCAAATCTCGGTTTCGGTCTGCGAGTTGAAATCTAGGTTGTAGCAGGACTGCCCGCTCGCGCGACTGAGCCACATGGGGTCGATGTAGTCTGGGCCCTTCTTGAAAGGTTGAACGCGCAAGCCACGCCCGCCGAGCGCCGCCGCAAGTCCGACGCCGATCATCGTCTTGCCCGACGACTTATGTGCAGCAGAAAGGAAAAGATGACTCATGCCGTTCACCATGCCGCCAGCCGGCAGCCTATCATATGCTTGGAACCGCGACGGTCTTTCCACCCGACGGCCGGTGGCGCCCGCACGGGAAGCCGGACCGGCCGAGGATCAGAAAGCGGCCGACGCCCGATCGGCCGCCTCGTCACGAACCGACCTTGGCAGAAACGGCAAAAGCTTAACGGCGATGCTCGCGAGGAGCATGGCGATGGAAAGTCCGCTCAGCCCAAGCAGTATCTCCGGCAACGAGGCCCTGTAACTCGCTACCTGGCCGTCGCGGAATGCGCTCGCCACTTCCATGCCCGGGAACAGGTTCAGCGGATAGGCTTGGCCGCCGATAATGATGACATACATCTGCGCCAGGCCGCCGGCCAGGAACAGCGCCGAGGCGATCGCGATCGCCGTGCGGCTCGAACCGGACCTCGGCACGGCGAGGACCGCCAGCGGCAGTACGCTGCCGGCAAATATTTGACCGATCCAAAATACCGCGGCGTAGGGCCTGCCTTCGAGCAGCAGAAAGCGTTCGATTCCGCGATGTTCGCCGGCGTAGAGTTTGGTGAGGTGATGGACGGCCGTGAAGTAAAGGACCGCCAGCGCGAAGATCATCAGAAGGCCGCGGAGCCTGCCTGCCATCTCGTCGGACATGAGCTCCTGGCGCGCCTGCCAGCCCATGATTTCAAGTACCAGGATGGTAAAAGCCAGGCCGTAAAGCAGGGAAGCAGCGATGAATAACGGCGCCATGATCGCGGCATCGTAAGCCTCGCGGGCGACAAGCCAACCGAAGATCGCACCTGTTCCCGTCGTGAGAACCAGCCGCCAAACAAAGCCGAGCAAGCCGACCGACTCGGACAGCAGAATCGAACGGGACGCACGCCGGTCCATCATCGTGAAAAGATAGGCCCCGATGATGGCGAGGAATCCGACGTAGAGGAAGATGTTCCAGGCGAAGATAGACTTGAAGTTATAGTTAGTCATGGCCACAGTCAGCCGGTCGGGCCGGCCGAGATCGAGCACGAGCACCGCAAGCCCGCCGATGAGGAGTGTGAAGGCTAGCAGTCCCGATAACCGCGCGTAAGGCTTGTAGGCCGGCTTGTTGAACACGGAAGAGAGAGAGGCGATGTTGAGCGCGCCCGATGCCGACACGATCAAGAGCACGGCAAATACGTGCGGAACGCCCCAGACGATCTCGTTGGTCATGCCGGTGACGATGTGGCCGCGATGCTCCATGACATAGGCCGCGCCGAGCCCGGCAAGAACAAGCACGCCGTACAGCGCCGACAGGCCCCAGAAGCGGAGGCCGAGCTCTTCGAGCTTTTGATAGCCAACTCTCTCCATCGCTCTCCTTCGCCGGCGCGTCCCGCGGCCTAGATGTTCCTGTAGTAGACGCCGGTATCGGTGCCGAGATCGGCGCGGATGCGGGCCGGCCGGTATGCGGCGACGCGCTTGGCGATCTCGCTCGACGGATCGTTGAGATCGCCGAACAGCATCGCACCCCCTGACGCATCGTTGCACGCCTCCACGCAGGCAGGAACGCGCCCTTCGTCCACCCGGTGAACGCACAGCGTGCAGCTTTCGACCGTGCCCTTGCCGCGCGGCGCATGCGGTTTCTGGCCCTCAAGCGGCTCGTGCACGAACGAGCGCGCCTTATAGGGGCAGGCCATCATGCAGTAGCGGCAGCCGATGCAGGTATGCTTGTCGACGAGCACGATGCCGTCGGCACGCTTAAACGAAGCGCCGGTCGGACATACGTCGACACATGGGGGGTTGGCGCAATGCTGGCACATCATCGGCAGCGCGAAAGTCGCGCCGTCCTTCGGATTCCTTACGGTCAGCTTTCGTATCCACTGGGCGTCCGTCTCGGGGCGTCCTGTATCGCGCCAACCGTTCTCAACTTGGCAGGCGGTGACGCACTTGTTGCAGCCGTCGGGACACTTCGAGGCGTCGATCAGCAGTCCCCAGCGCACTTTCGACGTCACTTCTTCGTCGGGTTTGCGGTCGGCCGCCGCGCCGAAGGCGTAGAGCGTGACGCCGGCAGCAAGCGTCGACACCGCCATCGCCGCGGCGTCGCGCAGGAAGGCGCGGCGCGACTTGTCGGTCGCATCGGCGCGCGTGTGGGCGCAGGCGCACGCCGCGGCGTCCCCGCATCCCGCGCCGCTTCTTGATTCGCAGCTCACCGCTTGACGCTCTTCAGATATTGCCCAACTACCGTCCAGCCGTTCCCAGGTGGATTCTCGGCCGATGCTTTGGTCTCGGGCCGGGAGGCGTGGCACTCGAAGCAATCCACGCGCACGGCGACGTAGTCGTGGCAGGTGCGGCAGAAATGCTCGGGACTCGCGACAGTGACCGGCGCGCCGTCCGCGCCACTCACCGCATGGCACTCGATGCAGCCCTTTAGGCTGAAGCGCTTGGTGCGGATGCCGGCATGGACCGTACTGTCGCGTTGGTGGCTTAGCGCGGTCATGTGGTTGCGCCGCATCCAGCCGGTCTCGGCAACGCATGCCTCGCCTTGGCCGCGGGCGGGCTTTGGCGTTGGCGTTCCGCCGGCCGCCACAAGCTCCTGCGCCCCGCCCGGCGTTCCGCCGATCGGGGCGACCGCGGTAAAGGCGAGCAAAAACCCCAGGCACACGCGCCAAGCCGCGCCGATGCGCACCGGTCGTATCACTGCCCGAGCCCCATCTGAATATAACCCGACGGGCATACATCCGCGCAAATGTGGCAGCCGGTACATCGTGTGTACTCGGTCTCCACATACCGCCCGGTCGTCGCGTCGCGCTTCTTCACCCGGCGGACGGCCAATTGCGGGCAATAAATGATGCAGTTGTCGCACTCGAAACACATGCCGCAGCTCATGCACCGCTCGGCTTCGGCCTGCGCCTCTTCTTCGGACAGCGGGTAAAGACGTTCCTCGAAATGGCCAAGGACGTTGCTTGCCGAAATGTCCTTCTCTTGGCGCCGGTGGCGTGCCGCGAAATGCCAGTGACCAAGGAACAGCTCGTCGGCGGGGACGATTTCGGACTGCGCGCGATCCTCATAATTGTGAACGGCGAAGGGGGCGCTGTCCGTGCCACGATGCGCTTCGTGGTTGTACGACACGAGATCGTGACCGGCCTCACGCAGCTTAGCGAGCAGGCTGAAATGATGCACGTTGACCTTCGGCGGGCGCGCCTGCGCCTCGCCGCGCAGGTAGTGGTCGATGCTGTTTGCCGCGATCGAAGCCTGCCCGACCGCCGTGGTTATGAGGTGCGGCCGAAGCGCGTCGCCGCCGGCGAAAAGGCCCGGGCGGCCCGGCCACCTGTAGTGCTGATCGACGCTGATCAGACCTTTGCCGTTATTGAGCTCCTCGATTCCCGTGAACTCACTGGCCTGTCCGATGGCCGCGACGATCAGGTCGCACTCGATGTCGAACTCGCTGCCCTTCTTGATTGCCATCTTTCCGCCCGGCCAATCGACCTCGGCGACGCGTAGCGCCTTTGCGCGATCGGGACGGTCGAGAACCACCGCGACGGGAACGAGGGAGCCGCGAATCCGGACTCCCTCCCGGATGACGTGCTCTGTCTCCATCTTCGCCGCTGGCATTTTTTCCACCGGCCTGCGATAGACGATCGTGACTTCGGCGCCATCGCGCCTGGCGATCGTGGCCACGTCTTGGACAGTATGGCTGAGCACCACGTATTCGGGCCGGTCCTTCTCGTGGATTTGCGCAACGTGCCCGATCCGGCGCGCGACCGCGGCGACATCCATCGCTGTATCGCCTCCGCCGATCACCAGGACACGCCGGGCCCCGTGCCTGAGCCGTCCATCGTTAAAGGCGTCGAGGAAAGCGATGCCGCTGATGCAGTTGGCGGCCTCGGCGGCTCCGGGAACCGAAAGCGCGCTTCCTGCCTGGGCGCCAATGGCGAGAAACACCGCGTCGAACTCGCGCTCGAGCGCGGCAAGTTCGATGTCGACGCCCACTTTGACGCTCGTGCGTACTTCGACGCCCATATCGAGGATGCGCCGCACCTCGCCATCGAGCACATCCCTCGGCGTGCGGTAGCCCGGGATGCCGTAGTACACCATGCCACCGAGGGCCGTGCGCGCCTCGAACACCACGCAAGCATGGCCCATGCGGCGCAATTGATAGGCGCAGGCGAGGCCGGCAGGGCCGCTGCCGACAATGGCCACCCTCTTGCCCGTCGCGGTCCCGGCGGCCCGCAGTGCCAGCCGTTTCTCCAGAGCATAGTCGCCGATGAGATGCTCGATTGCGTTGATTCCGACGTGATCTTCCACCTCGTTGCGGTTGCAGCCGTCCTCGCAAGGCGCCGGGCAAACCCGGCCCATGATCGCCGGGAAGGGGTTTGCCTCGGCGATACGGTAGAAGGCGTATTCCTGCCAGGGCATTTTCGCCGGGGGTTTTTCGATTCCGCGGACGATGTTCAGCCACCCGCGAATGTCTTCACCCGCCGGACAGCTACCCTGGCAAGGCGGCGTGCGATGGACGTAGGTCGGACATTTATAGGAATGGCCGGCAACGAAGATTGATTCGTGCAATGGCGGCGGAGCGTTGTCACCATCCTTGTACCGCCGGAAAGCGGGGGGACTATCGGCCATTGCGGTGCCCTCCCGATTGCGCGCGCGGCGAGGCGGCAGTCCCGGCGGCGGGCCCGCGCGAGCGACCGCCTAGCTTAGCTTGGTTTTTTCCTGACATGACGACCTCCATGACGCACGCGCCGCTATTCTCCGAGTCCCATCTGGATGTAGCCCGCGGGGCAAACGTCGGCGCAGATGTGGCAGCCGATGCACATGTTGTAATCGGTGTAGACATAGCGCCCGACGACCCGATCCTTCTTGGCAACACGCTTGACCGCGGTCTGCGGGCAATAGATCACGCAGTTGTCGCACTCGAAGCACATGCCGCAACTCATGCAGCGCTCGCCTTCGCGAACGGCCTCCTTCTCCGTGAAGCCTTTGATGCGTTCCCGGAAATTGCCAAGCACTTCGTCGACCGACACGTGGATCTCGGTGCGCTTTCCGCGCGGCTCGAACCTAAAATGACCCTTGAAAAGGTCGCCGTGGGGAATGATCTGCGACGTCGAGCGGTCCTCGTAGTTGTGGATCGCCCACTGGGCCGACGCCGTGCCGCGCGTTTGCGATCGGTCGTACCGGGGTGGGTTTAGGTTGCGCTGGTGCAACTCCTCGAGCAGGTTGAAGTGGTGCACGTCGACCTTCGGCCGCTTGTCGGGCGGCGCGCCCGCCAGGAAATGGTCGATGCTCTCGGCCGCAATGCGCCCGTGGCCGATGGCCGTAGTCAATAGGTGCGGGCGGACGATATCGCCGCCGGCGAAGTGCTTTTCGCCTTTCCGGGTCTTGTAACCGGCGAGAATGTCGATGAAGCCCTTGCCGTTATCGAGATCGCCGAGACCGTCCAAGTCTCCCATCTGCCCTATGGCCGAGACGACGATCTCGCATTCAATCTCGAACTCGGTGCCGGGCTTGAGCTTGGGCGCGCCGCCCTTCATGGCGCATTCGCCCATCTTGAGCCCGCGAACACGGCCCTTCGCGTCGGTCAGCACCTCGGTCGGCATCACGCCGCCCTTGATCTCGACGCCCTCGCGAAGGGCGTCCTCGCGCTCGCGTTCAGCAGCCATCATCTTCTCGATCGGGAACAATGAGGTAAGCGTCGCCCGCACACCCTCGCGCCGCAGGGTGCCCGCCACGTCCTGCGCCGTGAAGCCGACCACGCCGTGGCCGCCCGCATCGTGCCTGCCAACGGTCGTGACGTGGCCGAGACGGCGGGCAACGGAGGCGACGTCGATGGATGTGTCGCCGCCGCCCACCACGACGATGCGCTTGGCGGTCGAGAAGACCCAGCCGTGGTTGAAGGCGTCGAGGAACTCAACGCCGGTAAGGCAGCCATCGGCGCCCCAGCCGGGCACCGGCAGCGGGCGGCCCTTCTGCGCGCCGATCGCCCAGAAGACCGCGTCAAAGTCCTTCTCCAGCTCGGCGACAGTCACGTTCTTGCCGACCTGCGTGTTGAGCCGGACCTCGACGGCCGTGTCGAGGATACGCTTGATCTCGGCATCGAGCAGTTCGCGCGGCGTGCGGTAGCCGGGGATGCCGTAGCGCATCATGCCGCCGAGTTGCTCGTTGGCTTCGAAGATCGTCACCCGATGGCCCAGCCGGCGCAGAAAATAGGCCGCCGAAAGCCCCGCCGGCCCGCCGCCGATCACGGCGACCTTCTTTCCCGTGGACTCCCTAGGCACGGCCAGCCTGACGCCATTCTCGATGGCCCAGTCGCCGACGTATTGTTCGACCGCATTGATGCCGATAAAACCATCGACCTCGTTGCGGTTGCAGCCGTCCTCGCAAGGGGCCGGACACACGCGGCCCATCATGGATGGAAAGGGGTTGGCGTCCAGCATGCGCTGGAAGGCGTATTCCTGCCACGCCATTCCCGCGACCGGCGGCTTATCCATCTGCCGTGCGATGCCAAGCCAGCCACGAACATCGTGGCCGGACGGGCAAGAACCCTGACAGGGCGGGGTGCGATGGACATAGGTCGGACACTTGTAGGTGCGATCGGCCTGAAAGATCTTCTCGGTCAGATCGTCCCAGCCGCTCCACATGTTCCCACCGTCCTTGAAAAGGCGGAACGTGTGCGGCTTCTTCTGGTTGTCGACCATGTTCTTCATCGCTCTCCTCCCAGGGCTCGGCATGCCGGTTTCGCAGCCTGCTATCCCTTGTTGTCCGCGCGTTGTTCGAATCCGCCCTCGCCGCGATCGAGGATGATGGCGTCGGACACCATCTGGTGCACGCTAACGATCGCCTCCATGTCGAAGCCATACATCGGCAACACCTTCGAGAATTGCGCCTTGCAGATCGCGCACATGGCGGCCATGTGCGTCACCCCGTGCTCCACCGCGACCTGCTTCAGCGCCCGCATGCGCGGCTGGGCTCCAGCCTTGCGGATTTCCATGAGCTCGTCCGTCAGCAGGCCGCCGCCGCCGCCGCAGCATAGCGTCCCCTCCTTGATGGTGTCGGCAGGCATCTCATAGAAATGGTTGCACGTCGCCTTCAGGATCGCCCGTGGAATCTCGAATTGCCCACCCGGCACGTTGCCGAGCCGAGAGGCGCGCGCCACGTTGCAGGAGTCGTGGTACGTGAGTCTGATATGATCGTTCTTCGCCTTGTCGAACCTGAGTTTTCCTGCCTGCATCAGGTCGTAGGTGAACTCGCAAATGTGCTGCGGAATCGGATAGCGT
>CAYLIK010000083.1:0-13866 GCA_964383565.1 uncultured Sphingomonadaceae bacterium | reverse complement strand
TCTCGCCATTGGCGGTCGGCCCGCCGTGGAAGGCGTCGCCATACCAGGAGGCGTACCCCACCTCGTCATAATCCGCCTTGTCAGCCGGATAATACCAGATACCGGCAATTTGATACGGTTTGCCGATCTTGACCGGTGTATCGGGCACCGGCCCGCGTTCAATGAGCGGCGGTGGCGGTGGGGGAGCAGTGCCGGTCTGGATGCCAGGCCTGCCTCCGCACGCGGCGAGGGCCAGCGCACCAAGCAGAGCCAGAAATGTCTTGAAATCGAACCTAGCCAGCGATCGCATCGGCCAGCAACCCCACCGAAAGCGCATAGAAATTGGAGCAATTATAATCGAGGATCGCCCGATAATTGCCGGTCAGCAGATAGGCGGTCTGGCCCGGCCCGTCGGGTTCGAGCAGGCTCGCCATCTCACTATCGGCGGGCGCGTTGCCGCCCATGATCTGGATGCCCATCGTCCGCCATTCGCCGATTGTCCGCCACTGGCTGTGACGCGCATGAACGCGCGGGCACCTCGGAGAAACGATCCGTGAAACCACCGCCGCACGGTCGAAACCCTGCGGGACCCGCACCGCCACGCCCCACGGCACGTTGGGCTTCCAGCCGGCATTGATAAGATAATTGCCGATCGATGCGAGCGCGTCGGCCTCGCTGTTCCAGATGTCGGCCCGCCCATCCCCGTCGCCGTCGCGGGCGAGACGTAGATAGACGCTCGGCAGGAACTGCGGATATCCGGTCGCCCCGGCCCAACTCCCCTTGAGCTGGGAGCGGGTAAAGCCCTTGTCGATCAGCCGTAGCGTAGCGATCAGCTCAGCCGAGAAAAGCGCGCGCCGCCGCCCGTCGAATGCCAGCGTCGCCAGCGAATCGAGCAGATCGAAATTGCCGGTAAAGCTGCCATAGCCGGTCTCATGGCCATAGATCGCCATCATGATCGATTCGGGCACGCCCGTTTCCGCCTCGACGCGGGCGAGCAGCGGGCGGAGCGCCTGGTAACGCGCCCGCCCCCGGTTGATCCGGTCGGCATCGACATGTCGGGCTTTATAGGGCGCGAAATTGGGAATTGCTGAGGGCTGGCTGGGATCGCCGCCCGGCTGCGCGCGGTCGAGCGAGATGACGCGCGGATTGTAGCGCAGACTTGGCGCATAGGCATCGAACGTCGCGGGCCTTACCCCGGCCGCGATTGCCTGTGGCCGCAGCCCTTGCAGGAAGCTCTGGAACGCGGATTGGGCGGGATCGGCCTCGATCTGGGCGGTCGCCGTTGCCGACGCAAGCCCGAATGCCGCGACCAGACCAACCAGAAATCCCCTTATCCCGCTCATATCCACCCCTTTTTCCTATTGTGGCATAGGGTGAGCAGGCGATGAAACCCCTTTCGTCGCATGGAACGCACGCTTGCACTCCCCGCCCTCTCCGGACTAAGCGCGCCAGACCGGACAGGTGGCCGAGTGGTTTAAGGCAGCGGTCTTGAAAACCGCCGTGGGTTCACGCCCACCGTGGGTTCGAATCCCACCCTGTCCGCCAAACGAACCATAAAACAATAACTTAGCATAAAAACTTGGCCATGCCACGCCTACCCTGCGGGCTGCTCGGGCCTAAGCGGCGAATCCGGCGCTTTGGCTGGCCGATCTTGCTTGACCGTCACATAGGTGCCGACAGCGATACCCAAAACCAGCACGGAAAGGATAACGAACAGCAGAATAAGCGATTTCCCACCCGGTCGGCAGCCAAGCTGGTCCTTGGGCTCAGGCAAAATTGCCGCCGCCGTCAGGCTCACCTTTGTCCTCAATTTCCTTGGCTTCGTCGGCTGGCTTCGGCCGACGGCTATCCACGTCGTTATCGGGCTTCGGTGGCTCTTTGTTCTCAGACGTCTGGTTGGTCATTCGATGCTCCTTCGAACCACCAACGATCGTGCATGACTAAAGACCCCAAGCTCATCGTGGTGAGGTTTCGATCTGCGGAATCGGTGACGCGGCGAGCGCGCATATAGAAGGCAGTGGCGTTGTCGTAGGAAGCGGAGCCGGAGCAGGTGGTGGCGAGAAGCCCCGCGCGAAACTATAAGCGTTCAACTTCAAGTTCCCCGTGGGCAGCCCGAGCCGGTTTCTGAAAGGTTGCGCCGATAAATCTCATAAAGAGCGTCAGAACATTTCAAGCCTGCGCCAGGTGGGCAAAGCCGTGCAAGCCTTGCCAAGTCGCTTCGCAGTTCGCGGACGATCGATTCCAAATGCGCAACGCGATCGTGTGAGTTTGCCGGCGGCTCGACGGACGTAACATTTTCGCCTGGCCCGAATTGATACGCCTTCATTCGTCATCAATCCTCAAGCCGTCGTCATCCTCGTCAGTGTCGGTTTGGCCGAGCAGATCTTCTTCATCATCCATCATGGGTTCGCCGACAAAGGCGCCGTTGTCGATACGCCCGCTGGTGAGCATCTGGTTCATCGTGTCGATCAAGTCGGGGACGTCATCGGGTGTCATCATAGCTGGATTTGACGCCCCTCCATGGTCTGTTCCCCCTACAGGATCGTGGCGCTCGGCATCTTGCAGCAGATCCATCGCATCGGAAGCAACGTCCTGAGCCTGTGCATCATCGCTCTGCTCGGAGTTTTCCTCGATTGGTTCATTCAGTTCGCGATCCATGACACGTCCTCATTTCGAAGGTGATTTGGGGCATAACGCGCCACCCACGCAGACGGTTCGCCGCCCCGGCCAGACACCGGGGCACCGACTCAGTTTAATTCTAAGCTATGCTTCAGCTTGCTAACACGGTCGTGTCCTGCGCGGACCGACGTGAATGCAGTCTGGGCCACGGCACGAGCCTCAGGGGAAAGGTGGGTATCAGCAATCGCTTCTTCGAACTTTTCCTTGATGTAATCTTCGCCCCGCTCGACTTCGTCCACGATCGCCTTGTCGTCGTGACTTGTGAACTTCTCCTTCAAATTCATGAAGGTGCGATGAGCCGCACCAATGAGGCTGCCCTCTTCCTCGGGCTTTCCTCCCAGTCGGCTCACAACCTCCTGGAGGGCAACCACAACCTGCGATCGATCTTTGGCGAATTCCGCAAAATACGGCGCGAAGTGCGTGTTGTCCGCACTTCCTGCTGCATCAAGAAAGCCTTTCTGGCTGTCGAGCGTTGTTTTGATCAGGCTGTTCAAAACATGAATGTCATGGTCATTGCTAGACATTATACTCTCCTCGTCTGAGAGTTGCCTAACGTCCGGCCCGCCGCAAAGTGTCGGGCAATTTAGGGGATGGGAACGAATATGGCTGAGACGACCACAATTCGGGGCCAGGATAATAAGCGGCGGGTTTTTCTGATGCTCGGGATTGGCCTGCTCCTTTTGGTCCCCTTGATCGCCATGGCATTCACAAAAGAAGTCAATTGGACCGCATATGATTTTCTGGCGGCCATCGGCCTGCTCGGAAGTGCAGCGCTCCTTTACGAGGTGATGGTCGTCCGCATCAGGAAACGGTCTACGCGCGTGATAGCGAGTGCAGGTGTGGTCGCCTTGGTTCTCGCCATTTGGGCCGAGGGCGCTGTTGGTATTCTTCGTTAACAGGGACGTACATGTAGATTGGAGCAAAGCGAGCAATGGAGAACAGTGTTTAGGGTGACACTGCCACCGAAACGCTGCGCTTTAATGCTCGCTCAATCATCATCGCTTATGCATGCCGCGGACAGCGAGGATCGTCTAATGTATCAGCTTACCTACATCAGCACTGCACGGCCGGGAGCGAATGACCAGCTTGCAGATATTCTGGCTATTGCTCGGCGCAGTAACCGGCTGACTGGTATCACCGGACTGTTGATCGCTGACGGTAAGCGCTTCCTGCAGGCGCTGGAAGGTGAAGGTTCGATAATCGAGGAAGCCTTTAATCGTATCAAAAATGATCGGCGCCATTTTGCAGTGGTCATGCTCTCTATGCGTGAGATTACGCGGCGAGAATTTGGCGAGTGGGAAATGGCCTGCAATCAAGTCGGGATGGTGCGTGACGGCCTGTCGCTTAGCGAGACCGTCGACGCACTCGTTGCGCAAGTGCCGGACAAGAACACACAGGCCCTATTCAGCAGCTTTGCGCGGATCGATCGAAACGCTGCGTAAGGGACGTTGAAAAGAAAACCCCGCCAGCGCGAGCCGGCCGCCATTGTGGGGCTTCTTCGTCAGCCGATTTGGGTGACGACCAGGGCTGCTGCGAGCAGCGAGATCAATATGGTGGTCAAGGAAGGCATCCCGCCATTAGCCTCGACAGGATAAACGATATCGCGATCATGCTGGCGGGGGTCTAACAAACTGAATTCGCTCACGCGCATACTCCTGTGATTGGTGAGCATACGATCTCTTGAGCAAGGCGTTCCGCTGATCGGGTTCAATCGTCACTGAAAAGCGACAGTCTCCCGCTCAACCGGCTAGGCCGTCACAATCCGCCGCGCATTACCTGACCTCAACATGGTAGGCGGTATAGGGCACCTGAATATATTGAAGCGCCGTACTCGCGGCCTTGCCCGCCCAGCCTTTCGGGTTCCTGAAGAACAGCTGGTTGAGATTGATCCCGATCCCCACGAACGGACGCTGCCGCAGCGGTTCGCCGCGAGCCCGTTCCGGCCGCGAGAAGCCTGTCGCGCGATATCCCGCATGCAATTCGACAAAACGCAGCGGGCTGCGGTCCATCCCCTCGAAGCCGGAGAGCTTGAGCGCCATCAGATATCGCAGCTGCCGGAAATGCTTCACGCCGGTAGGCGTGTAGACGTCGCTATTCGGCATGACGAATTGCCGGAAATCGAGCTTCTCCTTCAGGCCCGGCACGCGGTTCCGCAATACTGAGAAGGCGGCGCCCGCTGTGTTCATGATCACGTCGTTCGTCGCAAATCCGCCATTCTTTTTATGCGCGTCCCACAGTTCGCTATAGATCATCAGGCCCATTGAGACGGTGAAAGCGGGGAGTTCGGGGTTGCTGGCGCCGGATTTATACCGAATGCGCGCTGCGGCCGCATCTGTGATCCAATAGCTGTTCCAGGCATGGGCAAGCTTGTCGATGCCCAGATTGAACGTATCGTCGCCAAACCAGCCTTCGTGCTGGAAGTGAAAACCGCGCACGCCGGCATTGTTGGCCTTGTAGATGTTCGAGGCCGTCAACCAGAGCAGCGCGCCGCCGATCTCCCATTTGATGGACCCAAGCTGGCGGCCGTAGGACACGCGCTGGCGAGCATCTTCGGAAATGGACTGCTCGGGCAATCGCGCCTCGGCATCCGGGGCGACGGACAACGGATCCTGCAGGGCCAGCATCTGTTGCGCCTCGGTTCGCTCGGCGTCCATGTCGGCCAGATCGAAAGGGGCTTGGCTCTGGTCGGTAAGGATCGGCAACACAGCGTCACGGGCATTGGCCGGAGCAGCGGACAACAGCAATCCGGGTATGACAATTTTCAAACCAGCACTGCGCAATAGCCGATCCAAAAACACTGAATCGCTATTCATGCCAGTCCCCTCGAATTGATTACGCGAAGCTTTTGTTAGAAAGGGCCGGCCGGTGTTGCAACAAATCTGCAACAACGCTCCGCCGGAATCGCAGGTGGAGCGAGAGGCCGCATCGCCATGATGAGGCGCCAGCATATGTGCCCCCGCCAGATTATCGCAGAGCGGCTAAAGAGAAATGCCGGTCAGCCCCACAAATCAGACGGCGGCGGCGCCATGATCGCACCGTCGAACTGGATCGCCGGATCGCGGTCGCGCGCAAGCAGCAGCGGCCCATCGAGATCGACCCAGCGCGCGCCCTGCGCGACCAGCGTCGCCGGGGCAATACCAAGTGACGTGGAAAGCATGCACCCCACCATCAACTCCAGCCCGGCCGCTTGCGCTTCCGCAGCCAGTGCCAAGGCCTCGGTCAGGCCGCCCGCCTTGTCGAGTTTGATGTTGATCGCCTGATAGCGCCCGATGCAGCGAGCGAGATCGGTACGGTCCTGGCAGCTTTCGTCAGCGCAGAGCGGGATCGGCGAGCGCACTCCGTCGAGCAGCGCATCTTCGCCCGCCTTTACCGGTTGTTCGATCAGTTCGACGCCATAGGGCAGCAACGCCGTCGCCTTTGCCGCGACATCGCGGCCCGTCCACGCCTCATTGGCATCGACGATCAGCCGGGCCTCCGGCGCGCCGGAGCGCACGGCCGCGACGCGCTCGATATCGCCCTCGCCGGCCAGTTTGAGCTTGAACAACGGATAGGTCCCGGCCGCCTTCTCGGCGTCAGCCCGCATCCGCTCGGGATCGCCCAGCGAAATGGTATAGGCGGTCGTAAGCGCCGCCGGTTCGGCCAGCCCCGCCAAGCGCCATGCCGGAATGCAGCCAAGCTTCGCCTCCAGATCCCACAGCGCCGCGTCGAGTGCATTACGCGCCGCGCCGCGCGGCAGCAGCCGTTGCACGTCATCCCGGCCAACGGCCGCCTCGATGCGCCCAGCCGCCGCGATCACGGCATCGCGCACGCTTTCGGCGGTCTCGCCATGATAATAGATCGGGGTCGCCTCGCCCCGCCCGCGCGCATCACCTTGCGCGATCGTCACTGTTACCACGTCGACATGCGTCTTGGCGCCGCGCGAGATGGTGAACGCGCCGGCGACGGGCCAGCGCTCGATCTCGACCGAAAGGCTGCGGCTCACGTCGCGATCAGGCGTCGTGCTGGGCGATCCACGCGTCGACCACCGGCGCGATCTCCTCGCGCCAGCGCCGGCCGTTGAAGATGCCATAATGGCCGACCGATTTGGCCATGTGATATTTCTTCAGGCCTTTATCGAGGCCGGTCGCGATCGTCAGCGCCGCCTTGGTCTGGCCGAGCCCGGAGATGTCGTCTTTCTCGCCCTCGATCGCCAGCAATGCGATATCCTTGATCGCTGCGGGATCGACCTTACGCCCGCGATGCGTCAGTTCGCCCTTGGGAAGCTCGTGCCGCTGGAATACCTTCTCGATCGTCTGAAGATAGAATGCCGCGTCCATATCGCAGACCGAGCGATATTCCTCATAGAAGGACTTGGTCGAATCCGCGCTCTCCTCGTCGCCGTCCACCAGATGCCGGAACATCTGCCAGTGGCTGACAAGATGGTTGCCAAGGTTCATCGCCATGAAGCCGGTGAGCTGCAGGAAACCGGGATAAACCCTGCGCCCCGCGCCCGGATAGAGCATCGGCACAGTCAACACGACATTGTTCTGGAACCAGGAAAGCGGCCTCTGCGTGGCGACGGTGTTGACCTCGGTCGGCGCCTGACGGGTGTCGATCGGCCCACCCATCATCGTTAGCGTGCGCGGGCGATTAGGATTGTTGTCCTCCGACATCAGACAGGCTGCGGCATAGACTGGCACCGTCGGCTGGCAGACGGCGAGCACATGTGCGCCCGGTCCGATCTCCTCAAGGAACTCGACGACATAATCTACATAGTCGTCGAGATCGAACACGCCCTCGTCCATCGGCACCAGCTTCGCGTCGCGCCAGTCGGTAATGTAGACATCGTGTCCGGGCAGCATCCGCTCGACAGTGCCCCGAAGCAAAGTCGCATAATGGCCGGACATCGGGGCGACGATCAGCAACTTGGGTCCACCTTTGACGCCCTTGCGAACGAATCGCTTGAGCTGGCCGAACGGCTTGCGAAGCACCACCTGCTCGTGCACCGCCACGGTCTTGCCGTCCACCACTGTCTCGGTCAGCCCGAAATCAGGCTTCCCGCGAGGTGCGGAGGCATGCGCGAACACTTCAAGTCCGGATGCAAAAACTGGTGCAAAACTATTGTATGAGAAGGGATTTATGGGATTCTGAAGCCACTCGGCGCTCATGTTTGCGAACGCGCTTGCTCCGGCCAGCAAGTTACGTTGCATTTCATACCCGTCATACAGCATTCAACGACCCTTCCACCGGCTTATCGTAGCGGCCAGTAGCGCCTTTTCCGTTAACGGTGCAACGCAGCACGATCCCGACGGGTCCCGCGTCGGCACAACTGCATCCCGCTACGGACCATATAGGAGGCCGATGACATCTCCGCACCTGCGTAAAAGATGCAAAGCGCTTCCCCTTGCCCCGATCCGGTTCTAAGCGGCGCGGATGGCGCCAAAACCAGAACCGTCACGCAAGATCAGCAATCTGCGCCTGATCTGGCGCTTTGCTACCCGCTACCGTGGGCACCTTGCGCTGGCGGGATTGGCGCTGCTGATCGCTGCCGCCGCCACGCTCGCAATTCCCAGCGGCTTCCGTCTCGTCATCGATCGCGGTTTCGCGGCTGCCCATGGCGCGGATATCGGACGCTATTTCCGCTACCTGCTGCTGATCGTGATCGTGCTTGCCTTGTCTACCGCGGCGCGCTTCTACTTCGTCGCCTGGTTGGCGGAGCGCGTGATCGCTGATCTCCGCATGGCGGTCGTCAACAACCTGCTGAAGCTCGCCCCGCGTTTCTTCGAGGAGAACCGCCCGTCGGAGATCGCCTCGCGCCTCACCGCCGATACCGCGATCATCGAAAATATCGTCGGCAGCACCATCTCGGTCGCGCTGCGCAATCTGGTCATGGGCGTGGGCGGCATCATCTATCTGATCGCGCTGGCGCCCAAGCTTGCGGCAATGCTGCTGATCGGCATTCCCTTCATCATCATTCCGATCGTCACGCTGGGCCGCAAGGTCCGCGCGCTCTCGCGCTCCACCCAGGATCGCATCGCCGATGTCGGCACGATCGTGTCGGAAACGCTGGGCGCGATGAAGATCGTCCAGGCGTTCGGCCAGGAAAAGCGCGAAGGCGAACGCTTCGGCGGCGCCGTCGACGATGCCTTCATGACGTCACGCAAGCGCATCCGCCTGCGCGCCGTGATGACGGCAATCATCATCTCCATGGTGTTCGGCACGATCACGATGATCATGTGGGAAGGCGCGCTCGATGTTGCCGCCGGCCGCCTCTCTGGCGGTTCGATCGCGGCCTTCGTGCTGACGGGCGGCCTGGTGGCGGGCGCTTTCGGCAGCCTGACGGAGGTCTATGGCGATCTTCTGCGTGGCGCTGGCGCCGCCGGTCGCATCGCCGAGCTTCTGGCCGAGCAACCCGAAATCCGCGCGCCCGCCAACCCGCGCCAGCTCCCCGATCCGGCGCGGGGCTGCTTGACCTTCGATCATGTCGAATTCCGCTATCCGACCCGCCCAGAAATCAGCGCGCTGACCGATTTCAGCCTCGACGTTCGCCCCGGCGAGCTGGTCGCCGTCGTCGGCCCTTCCGGCGCCGGCAAGTCGACGCTGTTCCAGCTCGCCCAGCGCTTCTACGATCCCGAGCATGGCACTGTCTCGCTCGACGGCGTGGCATTGCCCGAAGCCGACCCCGCCGCGATCCGCGCCCGGATCGCAATCGTCCCGCAGGAAACCGTGATCTTTGCTGCCTCGGCCCGCGACAATCTCCGCTACGGCCGCTGGGACGCAAGCGACGAAGAATTATGGGACGCCGCGCAGGCCGCCAACGCCGCCGAGTTCCTCCGCAGCCTGCCGCAGGGCCTCGACACCTTCCTCGGTGAAGGCGGCGCGCGCCTTTCCGGCGGCCAGCGCCAACGCCTCGCGATCGCCCGCGCGCTCCTGCGCGATGCGCCCCTCCTCCTGCTCGACGAGGCGACCTCGGCGCTCGACGCCGAATCCGAGCAACTCGTTCAGCGCGCGCTCGAACGGCTGATGAAGGGGCGCACCACAATGGTGATCGCCCACCGCCTCGCCACCGTCCGCGCAGCCGACCGCATCATCGTCATGGATAAGGGCCGCATCGTCGAGGAGGGCACCCACGAAAGCCTCGTCACCCAAGGCGGCCTCTACGCCCGCCTCGCGAGGCTGCAGTTCGAGGGCCAGGCGGCCTGAGCTCCGCATCCTCCACCCTTCCGTTCGCCCTGAGTAGGGGCTGAGCTTGTCGAAGACCCGTATCGAAGGGTGCTTCGATACGCCATTTCGACAGGCTCAATGGCTACTCAGCACGAACGGTATGTTTGATGGAGCCATATAGCCCACATTCCGCTTGGCTTTTCCTCCGCATTGCAGCGAAAAGAAAAGCATGGCCCTTCCGCTCATCTCCCCTGGCTTCAGCGACGCGCTCGTCATCCTCGGCGCCGCCGGTCTGGTGATCCCGGCCTTTGCCCGTCTTCGCATCAACCCGGTCATCGGTTTCATCCTCGTCGGCGCGCTGGTCGGTCCTTCGGCGCTTGGCTCGTGGGTCAAGGAGGTCCCCTGGCTCTATCATTTCACGATAACCGATCCGCATTCGATCGAGCCCTTCGCCGAATTCGGCATCATCCTGCTCCTGTTTTCGATCGGCCTCGAACTGTCGTTCCGAAGGCTCTGGTCGATGCGCAGGCTTGTGTTCGGCCTTGGCGCGGCGGAGCTTGCGCTGGGTGCCATCGTGATCGGTGGTGCGCTCCATCTCCTCGGCCAATCCTGGGGCGGCGCCCTCGGTCTCGGCATGGCGCTGACCTTATCCTCGACAGCGCTTGTCCTTCCCATGGTCGGCACGACAAGCGCAGTCGGCCGCCGCGCCTTCGCGATGCTCCTGTTCGAGGATCTGGCGCTGGTCCCGATCGTCTTCCTGCTCGCCGCGCTCGCGCCCTATGCGCAGGATAGCGGGGTCGACGGACTCGTGCGGACGCTCATCGCCGGCGTGCTCACCATCGGCGCGCTGCTGTTGCTCGGCCGGTTCGTGCTGCCCTCTTTGTTCGCGCAGGCCGCCCGCACCAAGAGCCCCGAACTGTTCCTCGCGGCCAGCCTGCTCGTCGTGATCCTCGCCAGCCTCGCCACCACGGCGGCGGGCCTATCCCCGATCGTCGGCGCGCTGCTGGCCGGCATCCTCATCGCCGAGACCGATTATCACGACGAGGTCGAGGTGATGACTGCCCCGTTCAAGGGCCTCGCGCTCGGCATCTTCCTCATCACCATCGGCATGAGCCTCGATTTCAAGGCGATCGCCGCGCAATGGATCGAGTTGATCGCCGCAGTGGTGGGCGTCATCGCCATCAAGGTGCTCATCACTCGCGCGCTGCTCAAGATCGAAGGCTCTGGCCGGGGTGTGGCGTGGGAAACCGCGCTACTGATGGCCTCGCCCTCCGAAACCACCCTCATCGTGCTCGGCGCGGCGGCTCAGGCCGCGCTCATCGCCCCCGCCGACGCCCAGTTCTGGACGATCGTGACCGCCATGGGCCTCACCATCACGCCGGTTCTCGCCCGCATCGGCCACGATCTCGCCCGCCGTATCGAGCTGCGCCGCCATGACGAGTCCGAGGAAATGAAGGTCCATCCCCGCAAGCGCACCGTCATCGTCGGCTGCGGCCGCGTCGGCCGGCTCGTCGCACAGATGCTCACAACGCATGACCGGCCCTATGTGGCGATCGAGGCCGACATCGACAGCGTCGCCTCGGCCCGCAAAAATGGGTACACGGTTATGTTCGGCGACATCACCCGGCCCGGCATGATCGAACGGCTGGATCTCGACAACACCGCCGCGCTGGTGCTGACCATGGACGATCCGGTGCAGACCATCCGTATCGCCGGGAACATCCGCAAGGCCCACCCCGACCTCACTATCGTCGCCCGCGCCCGTGATCCCCGCCACGCGGCGGACCTATACAAGGCAGGCGTGACCGACGCCGTCCCCGAAACCCTCGAAAGCTCGCTGCAACTCTCAGAGGCCGTGCTTGTCGATCTGGGCGTCGCCATGGGGCCGGTTATCGCCTCAATCCACGAAAAGCGCGCCGAGCTGCGCACCAAGATCATGGAAATGGCCGAAATCGACCGCGAACCGCCGATCTGGCGTAGACGGGTGGGAGAAGAGACTGAGTAACGCACAAACCGTCATGCCAGCGAAGGCTGGCATCCATCTCTATTCCAACGAATGATGCACTCCCCTCAGGAGAGACATGGACCCCAGCCTCCGCTGGGGTGACGTAAAGTCAGCTTAAGCCGCCTCAGCCTGCTTAGCCAGCGCCGATCGTATCGCCGCCATGGCATCCTGAGCCGCGCCGCCATCCGGCCCGCCGCCCTGCGCCATGTCCGGCCGTCCGCCGCCGCCCTGCCCACCAAGCGCCGTCACCGCGACCTTCACCAGATCGACCGAATTGACACTGCCGACCAGATCCTCGGTCACACCCACGGCAACACTCGCACGGCCCTCATTGATCGCGATCAGCGCGATTACGCCGCTGCCGACCCGCTGCTTGTTCTCGTCGATCAGCCCGCGCAGCCCCTTGGGATCGAGCCCCTCGATCACCTGCCCGACAAAGGCCTTGCCGTCGATCTGCTCAGGCCCGGCCGCGTCGGCCTTGGCTGCCCCGCCCCCCAACGCCAGCGCCTTCTTGGCTTCGGCCAGCTCACGCTCAAGCCGCCGCCGATCCTCGACCAGCGCGGCAATCCGCGCCGGCACCTCGTCAGGCGCGGCCTTCAGCGTCGCCGCGGCTTCCTTGAGCTTATCCTCGCGCGCCGTCAGCCACTGCCGCGCAGCTTCGCCCGTCAGCGCCTCGATCCGCCGGACGCCCGAGGCCACCGCGCTCTCGCCCACGATTTTGAACAAGGCGATATCGCCCAGCGCGGACACATGCGTGCCCCCGCACAGCTCGACCGAATAGCTGTTTTCCGTCGCCTTGCCCATCGAGAGCACGCGCACTTCGTCGCCATATTTCTCGCCGAACAGCGCCATCGCGCCCGCCGCGATTGCGTCATCGGTCGACATCAGCCGGGTCATCACCTGATCGTTGCCCCGGATCTGCGCATTCACCTCCGCCTCGACGACCGCGATATCCTCGGGCGTCAACGCGCGCGGATGCGAGAAATCGAACCGCAGGCGATCAGGTGCCACAAGGCTTCCCTTCTGGCTGATATGTCCGCCAAGCCGGTGACGCAGCGCCGCGTGCAGCAAATGCGTCGCGCTATGATTGGCGCGGATCTGCGCCCGCCGCTCGGCATCGATCGCAAGCTGCACCGTATCCCCGACCTTCACCGATCCGGCCTCGACCTTCGCCTGATGCGCGTGCAACCGCCCGAGCGGTTTACTGGTATCGCGCACCGTCGCCGCTAACCCGCCATCGCCCTTGATCGTGCCGCTATCGCCTTGCTGGCCGCCGCTTTCGGCGTAGAAAGGCGTCTGATTGGTGACGATAACCACCTCGTCGCCCGCCCCAGCGCTCTCGATCCGCTGCCCATCCTTGACGAGCGCGATCACCCGCCCCTCGCCCTCATGCGAGATATAGCCGGTGAACTCGGTCCCGCCCTCGGCCTCGGCGATATCGAACCAGACATCGTCGGACGCCTTCTCGCCCGAACCCTTCCACGCCGCCCGCGCCTTGGCCTTCTGCTCCGCCATGGAAGCGTCGAAACCGGAACGATCCACGCCAAAGCCCTGCGCCCGCAGCGCATCTTCGGTCAGGTCGTAAGGAAAACCGAACGTATCATAGAGCTTGAACGCGACCTCGCCGGGCAATGTCGCGCCCGCGCTCATCTTTGCGGTTTCCTCGTCGAGCAACCGCAGCCCCTTGTCCAACGTCTGCCGGAAGCGCGTCTCCTCGAGCTTCAGCGTCTCCTCGATCAGCGGCTGCGCCCGCACCAGTTCCGGATAGGCAGCGCCCATTTCGGAGACAAGCGCCGGCACCAGCCGATGCATCAAAGGCTCGGCCGCGCCGAGCAGATGCGCATGCCGCATCGCCCGCCGCATGATCCGCCGCAGCACATAGCCGCGCCCCTCATTCGCCGGCAGCACGCCGTCGGCGACCAGGAAGCCCGAAGACCGCAGATGATCCGCGATCACCCGATGCGACGCTTTCATCGATCCCGCCGGATCGTTCTTCGTCAGCTCGCCCGACGCCGCGATCAGCGCCTTGCACGTGTCGGTATCATAATTGTCGTGCACGC
>CAYLIK010000082.1:0-14137 GCA_964383565.1 uncultured Sphingomonadaceae bacterium | reverse complement strand
ACGCAAGCTTTCGCGATCGAGGCAAAAGGGCTGGTCAAGCAGTTCGACAAGGTGCGCGCGGTCGATGGCGTCGATCTCGCGGTTCCGGCTGGCATGATTTACGGCGTGCTTGGCCCGAACGGCGCCGGCAAGACGACCACCCTGCGCACATTGTTGGGCATCATCGATCCCGATTCGGGCGAGCGCAGCCTGCTCGGCCACACGGAGCCGTTGAAGGCCGCCCACCTCGTCGGCTATCTGCCAGAGGAACGGGGCCTCTACCCGACCATGAACCCGCGCGAGGCCATCGCCTTCATGGGCGCGCTGCGCGGCCTGCCGCTGGCCGAAGGCCGTATCCGCGCTGATCGCCTGCTTGAGGAACATGGTCTCGGCCATGCCGCCCGCCGCCCGATCCGCACGCTTTCCAAGGGCATGGCTCAGACTGTCCAGATCCTCGGCACGATCGTGCACGAGCCGAGCTTGATCGTCCTCGACGAGCCTTTTTCCGGTCTCGATGCCCTGAATCAGGGCCGCCTCGAGGCGCTAATCCGCGCGCAGGTGGCGGCCGGTGTGACGGTCCTGTTTTCAACGCATGTCATCGCCCATGCCGAGCGGCTGTGCGAGCGGATCGTGATCATCGTCGGCGGCCGTGTCCGCTTCGAAGGCAGCGTGGCCGACGCGCGCGGGCGGAAGTGTCCGGTCGTGACGCTCGTCACCCGGCGCGAGGACGGGCCGTGGCACGATGCATTCCCGCAAGACGCCCGGCGCGACGGGCGAAGCTGGACCTTCGATTTGCCCGAAACCGGCATCGAGCCGCTGCTCGCGCGCTTGATCGAGGGCGAAGCGGGGATCGAGGCGCTTTCGATCGAGCGGCCGGGGTTGCACGACGTGTTCGTTGATATCGTCGGCGAATCGGTCGCCAGCACCATGGACGAAGTGGAAGAGGCGCAATGAACGCAAACCTTCGCGCCGCTTTGGTCATCGCCCGGAGGGATTATGTCGCTTCGGTCTGGTCGCGCGCCTTCATCCTGTTCCTGATCGGGCCGTTGCTTCCCATCATATTCGGCGTCACCTTCGGCTCGGTCGGCGCGAAGATGCAGCAGACCGCCTCGCCGGTGATCGCGATCATCGCGCCGCAAGAGGAGGCCAACGCGATTGCAGACGCGCGTGCGAAACTGAACAAGTCGTTCGGCGGCGTGGTGCCCGATTTCAAGCTCGTCCGGCCCGAGCGCGATCCGATACGACAGGGGTCGGCGCTGCTTGCCAGCGGTGGCGCAATAGCGGTGCTGAGCGGCCTGCCCGACAAACCTGTTTTGCGCGGCGGACGCGCGGCGATCAGCGCCTACGCCCCGGAGATCGACTGGATCCTCAATGAAATGCGCCGCGACGAGGCGCTGGCGAAGACTGGAGTGCTTGTTCCGGCAATACAGGTCCAGCGTATGCCCGTGGCCGACATCGCCAGGCCGGTCGAGGCGGACCGATCGGTCTTGGCGCGGGGCGCGCAGCTGCTCCTGCTGCTGCTGACGATGATCCTGTCGGGGATGCTGCTCTCCAATCTGCTTGAGGAGAAGTCCAACAAGGTGATCGAGGTGCTGGCCGCCGCTGTGCCGGTCGATGCGATCTTCATGGGCAAGTTGATTGCGATGCTCGGAATGTCGCTGACAGGTATCGCGATCTGGTCGACGGCAGCGCTTGGAGCAGCCGAGATTTTCGCGCCCGGCCGGATGGCCAACCTTCCCGCGCCGGCGGTGGGCTGGCCGATGTTCGTGGCGTTGGGCATCCTCTATTTCATGGCGAGCTATCTTCTGGTCGGCGCGCTATTCCTCGGCATTGGCGGGCAGGCAGCCAGTGTGCGCGAGGTCCAGACGCTCTCGATGCCGCTCACCTTCGGGCAACTTGTCGTGTTCGGCTTCGCGACGGCGGTGATCGAGCAGCCCGACGGTCTGCCCGCGATCCTCGCCGGCATTTTTCCGTGGAGTTCGCCCTATGCGATGTTGGCGCGCGGCGCGATGCGACCGGAACTGTGGCCGCATCTGATCGCGATCATCTGGTATATGGTGGCGGTGACGGCGATCGTCCGGATCGGGGCGCGGATGTTCCGGCGCAGCGTTCTCAAATCCGGTGGCGGCGGCTTGCGGCGCTGGCTCAGCCGCCGTTCAGCTCGCGCGTCCTAGAAGCGGCACATGCAGGCGATCACCCGACGCAATGCGATTCTCCAGATGTGCGGTTGTACCGCGACCGCGCTCCTGTTCGGGCTGGGCGGCACCGCTGCTGCGGTCGCCGAAACATTTGAAGTGACGCTTTCCAACGCCGAGTGGCGCAAGCGACTCGACCCCCAAGCCTATGCCGTACTGCGCGAGAGCGCGACCGAGCGGGCCTTCACCAGCCCGCTCAACGACGAACACCGCCCCGGCGTCTTCGTCTGCAAGGGTTGCGTGCTGCCGCTATTCAGCGCCCGGACAAAGTTCGACAGCGGCACCGGCTGGCCGAGTTTCTGGCGGCCGCTGCCCAAGGCCGTGGGCACGAGCGTCGATCATGATCTCGGCTACGCCCGCACTGAAGTCCATTGCCGTCGCTGCGGCGGCCATCTCGGCCATGTCTTCAACGATGGCCCCCCGCCGACTGGGCTTCGCTACTGCATGAACGGCGCGGCGCTCCGATTCGTGCCGTCGAAAAGCGCGCAAAGCTAAACCCCGCAAACCTCTCTCGCTGCTGCTGCATTCGATCCGACTGTGCGCGTCGGATTGAGTCTGCGGACGCTTGCCGTTCGGCGCGTGATTCCGAGGCAAACAGCCTCGGTTACTTATCGTTAACGACGTTTCGGCGGCGATGTTAAAAATTCATAAGTAATTATCAAATATACAGAAAGAGAATGGCTGGCGAAAGTGATGATGTCCCGTTTCGGTGCAATCATGAAGGCCAACAAGCTTATCGAAAATTTAACCGGATAGAACCAAAGATATAACCCGAAGAATGAAAGACTTGACAGGTCACCAGCATCAGAATGGCGGCTGCGTTTATCGGTTAAGGATTACTGGAATTCTGTGCCCATCGCCGTGACCACGGTGCAGGGAGCGCGGGTTTCTGACGACTTCAAATGATTATTGCCCATATGCAAGGAGTATAGCCATGAGTTTGACCCAGGACGCGCTGATCGATTATCTGAAGACTGACCTTGCGATCGAGGTCAGCGATCTCACCGCGGAAACGCCGCTGTTCAGCTCGGGCATCATCGACAGCTTCGCGCTGGTCTCGCTGATGACTTTCGTCGAATCCGAAGGCGGCATCCGCATTGCACCTTCCGACGTGAATCTGGGGAATTTCGATAGCATCTCCCGGATTCAGGATTATGTAAACCGTCAGCAAGCCTGATTGCCGGCATGGAGTGCAGTGCGATGGACGCAGCTTTGCGGGACAATCTTCTAAGGGCAGCGGCGGCGCAGGGAACGCCCGCCTATGTCTATGATCTCGACATCATCCGGTCTCGCTATGCGAAGCTGAAGGAGCTGTTCGGTCGGCATTTCGCGGTGAGCTTCGCCGTGAAGTCCAACCCGAATATCGAACTGCTCCGTCGGATGCTGCCGGAAGTCGCGACTTACGACATCTCGTCCTATGCTGAACTGGAACGTGCGCAGGACGCAGGTTGCCCAGCCGCCCGCATGACCTTCTCAGGCCCCGCGAAGCGGATCGGCGAGATCGAGAATGCGCTGCGCGCCGGTCTTGGCGAACTCGTGCTCGAATCGGTGGCGGAAGCCGAGACCGCGAGCAAGATCGCCGTCAGCCTGAAGATCACCCAGGATGTGCTGATCCGGATCAATCCGGCGACATCTCCCCGCCACTTCGGCGTCAACATGGCGGGCAAGGCCAGCCAGTTCGGCGTCGACGAGGAAGAGATCGAAGAGGCGATCGATGCGGTCAAGGCGCTGCCGGGGCTGAACCTGATCGGCTTCCACATCTATTCGGGCACCAACAGCCTGAAGGCCGAGGCGATCTGCGAAAATTACGGCATCTTCATCACGCTGTTCCGCAAATGCTCGGCCTATGCCGACATCACACCGAAAAAGCTGATCTTCGGATCGGGCTTCGGCGTGCCGTACATTGACGGCGATAAGCCGCTCGATGTCGAGGAACTTGCCGCGCTGGTGATGCCGCAGCTTGATGAGTTTCGTGCCGATCCGCGCTTCGCCAAGAGCGAGTGCATCCTGGAGATGGGCCGCTGGCTTGTCGGCCCGGCCGGCTGGATGCTGACGGGCGTGATCGCCCAGAAGCGCAGCCGCGGCGTCGACATTCGCCTGTGCGACGCCGGATTCAACAACCATCTCGCCGCCTGCGGCATGATGGGCACGGTGATCCGCCGCAACTGGAGCTTCACCAACGTCTCCAATCCCGAAGGCGCGCCTGCCAAATATAATCTGGTCGGCCCGCTCTGCACGACGATCGACATCCTTGCCACTGACATCACGCTTCCCGAAGTGCGTGTCGGCGACGTGCTGGCAGTCTCCAATTCGGGCGCCTACGGCATCACCGCCAGCCCGACGCGTTTCATCAGCCATCCCGAGCCGGTCGAAATGATCGTCGAAGGCAAGACGCTGTCGGACGCGACTGAAAGCCGCCTGAACCACTGGCGCGCCAAGCCCCGCGCCAAGCTCAAGCTCTCGGACGCCGCCTGAGGGTGCGGCCATGGGGGCTCTTTGGCGAATCTTTGAAGCGCTTTCACGCGCCAACGGCACCCGCGCGGCCCTGATCTGCGGTGATCGCACCGTCAGCTATGGCGAACTCCGCGCCATGGCCGACGCGATGGCGATCGATCTGGCCCGGCGGGGCGTCGGCGCGGGTTCGCGCTGCCTCGTCTGGTCGGCCAATTCCCCCGAGCTTGCCGGGGCCATCCTGGCGATCTGGCGGCTGGGCGCGGTCATGGTCCTCGTCAACGACGAGGCGCCCATCACCCACTACGCCCACGCCGCGACCCTGACCCGTCCTGTCCTCGCGCTCGTCGAGGACAAGAATCTCACCGCCGCCCGCGAGGCGACCGAAGTGCCGGTGAGCACGCTCGCCACGCCAGCCGATCTCGGCGCCGCGCCGGACGCAGCGACAGGCGTCCACGATCACGAACCCGCATCCGTTTTCTTCACCTCCGGCTCGACCGGCCTGCCCAAGGGCGTCGTTCAGTCGCACGCCAATCTGCTGGCCGGCTGCCGCATGGTCGCCGAACATCTCGGCACCCGCCCGGACGACAGCATCCTCTGCCCGATCCCCTGGTCGTTCGACTATGGCTATGGCCAGCTGCTCTCGACCTTGCTGCTCGGCGTCACCCAGATACTGCCCGAGGCGCGCAACCCCTTCTCGCTGTGCGAGGCGATCTCGCGGCACCGGCCGACGATCCTCGCCAGCCTTCCTTCGATCGCCGCGCTGCTGATCCGGGGCATCTCGCCGATCCGTGAGACCGATCTCAGCTCGATCCGGCTCGTGACCAACACGGGCGGCAAGATCGCCCCCGCGATCTTTGACGAGATGCTCGGCCTGTTCGGCCACAGCGACATTTCGCTCAACTACGGCATGACCGAGACCTATCGGGGTGCCGGCCTGCCCGTGCATCTCGCGCGGCAATTCCCTGAATCGGTCGGCTATGCCTATCCGGGCGTCGCCATCAACGTCCTGCGCGAGGATGGCACCGAGGCCGCCCCCGGCGAGCAGGGCGAGATCGTCCATCGCGGCACCGGCGTGTTCCTCGGCTATTGGGGCAATCCGGAAGCGACCGCCAGGACGCGCCGCCCCGATCCCCTTTGGACGCAGGACGGCGTGGAGCCGCCGATGGCCGTCTTCTCCGGCGATCTCGGCTGGAAGGACGATCAGGGCCTGCTCTTCGTCAAGGGCCGCCGCGACCGGCTGATAAAGTCGATGGGCGTCCGCGTGAGTCCCGACGAGATCGAGACGATCATTCGTGGATCAAACCTCATCCAGGACGTCGCCGTCGTCGGTGTCCCGCACGAATTGATGGGTGAAATGGTCGTTGCCGCGATCACGGTGCCCGAAGGCGCGCAAGACGCCGTGCGCGCGCTCAAGATCTTCTGCCGCGATTCGATGTCGAATTTCATGCAGCCGCGCGAATATCGCATCCTCGAGGAATTTCCGCTGACACCCAACCGCAAGATCGACTTCGCGGGCGTCCGTAAACTGTTCGAGAATCGGCAGTGATGCCGATCTCGTCAGAGAGCTTTACCAGAAGCCGGTCAACGCGCCTCGGCGAGGTCGGATCGGCCTTCTGGTCCGGCTTCACGACGCCCAGCCTTTTCGCGCTGGCCGTTATGGTGGTGGCGTTCGTGGCGACTGCGCTTGGCGTCTTCGTGGGTGTGACGCCCACCCGGCTCGCCGGCCCGCTCGCCCCCTATCTGGCGCGTGGCAGCACGGACGCCGAAGGCTTCGCGACCAGCGAGGCGTTCAAGCTGGCTTATGGTCCAAAGACACCGGGCGGCCCGCCGCGCCTGTACGTCATCGGAAACTCCCTGATCGCCCAGGCCCTCGCCAGCGATGAGCGGATGACCGCGAACCTGCAGGACGCGACGCGACGCGACTGGGACGTTCGTTTCCTGATCTCGCCGCTACAGGGCGCGCTCGATGAAGCTGCGCTGGCTGATTACGCCACCCGTCAAACGCCCGGCATCGTCATGCTGTCGAGCGGCTTCGACCGGCTTGGCAGCGATACCGCCGATCTGCTCAAATATTACCGGATGGCCCGGCTCGGCTTCCGGTCGGAATGGCCGGACGAGCAAGTGCGCTCGATCCTCCAAGCCCGGCCCCGCCGCACAACAGGCAATTTCCTGTTCGACAACCGTTTTTTCTTCATCCGCAACGCTTCGATGATCTCCTTGCGCTATGCCACGCGGCAGCCGGCCGAGCACCGTATCGACAGCTATATATTCGAGCAGACCGACATCAAGCTTACGACCTACAGCGCCGAAATCCTCAAGAATCTGAAAGCCAATTACCGGCCCGGCAAGATCGCGGTCGACCTGCTCACGGACACCGCGACCCGTCTGAAAGCGCGCGGCAACCGGATCGTCCTGTTCGAAGCGCCGATCTCTCCGGCGCTGCTTGCCAGGCCTGCCGATCGCGAGCGCTATGAGATCCACCTTCAGGAAATGGCACGGATTTCGGCCAATCTCGGCGCTTATTATTGCCGCCTGCCCGATGGCGTCGCGGTGCCCCCGTCGATCTTCAGGGACTATTATCACATTGCCGATCCGGCCTGGCAGGAACGCCTGCGGGTCCGGTTGGCCGAATGCGTCGCCGATATGACGCGCGGAGAAACCCGGTCATGAAAAAGAAATGGGCGCCCGAAAAAGGCCCGGTGACGCCATGGCGCATCGGACAGGTCGCGCAGGGCATCGTCATGGGCGTGCTTCTGGTCTTCTCGGCGGTCGGTCTGGCCGCGTTGTACGGGAACGTCTCGGCGTTCCAGTATCAGGGCTTCTAGGCGGGGAATCGAGACGTGATCCAGAATCTCAGCTGGTGGGTGTTCCTCGGCCTCGCGCCGCTGGTTTATTGGCTGGCGCCCGCGCGCTTCCGTGCGGCCATCCTGATTGCCGCCAGCTTCACCGTGCTGGCGCTGATCTCGCCCGTGTCGGTGGCGTTCATGGTGGCGCTGTCGCTGTTCGTCTATTTCGTCCTGAAATATACGGCGCCGACGCCCGGCATCGCGACGATCGAGGGGGATCCCTCAATCGCTGCGGCGCCATATCTGCCGAACAAGGTCGGCAAGATCCGGATCACGACATGGATGTTCTTCGTCGTGCTGGGCTATCTGTTCTGGTACAAATACACGCCGCAGATATCCTCCTTCCTGATCCCAGACAGCAGCTTCGCGCACATCGCGATTCCGATCGGCATCAGCTATTTCGCCTTCAAGCTCATGCATTATGCGCTGGAGCGCGGCCGGGGGACGCTGCCGGCGCACAATATCCAGGATTTCGTGTCCTGGATGTTCCTGATGCCCACCTTCACGTCCGGGCCGATCGAGCGCTTCGATCATTTCCAGGCGCATAAGGAAACGACCTTCCGCTTCGCCTTTGTGGTGGAGGGGCTGACGCGGATCGCGCAAGGTCTGGTCAAGCGCTTCATCCTGGTCGACCAGCTCACCCATCTCGCAGTCTATCTGGCCGGCGAAAATCTCGTTGATTTCGCCCATGGCGTCGGCGGGCAACAGGGCGCGCTCGTGGTCTGGGCCTATCTCTTCGTAGCGGTGGCGATCCTCTATCTCGACTTCTCGGCCTATACCGACATCGCCATCGGCGCGAGCCGGCTGTTCGGCCTCAAGATCATGGAAAACTTCGACTATCCGCTGTTGGCCACCAACATCACGGATTTCTGGAAGCGGTGGCATATGTCGCTCACCGGCTGGTGCCGCGCCTATGTGTATATGCCGTTGATCGGCATCACGCGGAATCCCTATCTCGCGGTCATCGCCACCTTCCTGCTCGTCGGGCTTTGGCATGCCGGCACGATCCATTGGCTCGCCTGGGGCTTGTGGCATGGTGGCGGGCAGGCCGTGGCGCTTCTCTGGCAGCGCTTTGCGCAGCGCAGGAAGATCACATTCTTCAAGTCGCGGCCGGGCAAGCTGGTCGGCTGGGTGATGACCATGGCTTATGTATCACTCGGCGGCGCGCTGGTGGCCTTCTACGAAGAAGGAAACTTCTCGGATTCCTTCCTGCTCATGGGCCGGGCCTTCGGGATTAATTGAGGCGTGCCGATCCGGGAAATCACGTAAATAGCGTAGCGATTTAACGACAATTTAAGTCGCACCTGCAACAATTTGCCCCATCTCAAAATCATCCCGCAAGGCAGATTGTTCATGGACGCTGTGATACTTGGTTCCCGGCTGCTGGACGCGGCAAAGCTTCACGAAGACCGTCTGGCGCTCTGGATCGGCGGGGTGGAATATTCCTATCGCGCGCTGTTCGACACCGCCTGCACGCTCGCGGCGGAACTGCAGCGCACGACCGCGGCTGACGCGTCCATCGGCATATTGGGCCAGCAGAGCTTTTCCTCCTATGTGGGCATACTCGCGGCGATGCTGTGCGGTCGGCCCTATGTGCCGGTAAATCCTTTCGAGCCCTATGAGCGCCAGCGGATGACCTTCGAGATCGCGCCGCCAGCGGTGCTGATCTGCGACCCCGCGACGCAGGAAGTCGCCGCGCGGCACCAGAGCGAGTTGGACGGCGCGCCCGCCATCTACATCGCCGACGGCGTCGCCGAGATCAGAAAGCTGCCGGATCAGGCCGTGCCATCGGTCGGGCTCGACGCCTTCTCGCCCACCGGCACGCTCGACAGCTCCACCTACATCCTCTTCACGTCGGGCACGACCGGCAAGCCCAAGGGCGTGCGCATCCTCCAGCGGAACGTGCTCGCCTATATGGAAGCCATCGGCAAGATCATGCCGCTGGGGCCGGATGACCGCTGCACGCAGCTCTTCGCGCTGACCTTCGATCTTTCCGTGCACGACACGTTTTACACCTGGCTTTCGGGCGCATCGGTGTGGGTCATGCTGATGGAGGATCAGCTCGATCGCCTGGCGTTCGTGCGCAAGCACGGGATCACGAGCTGGTATTCGGTTCCGGTCACGGCCGCCAACGCGCAGCGTCTTGGCCAGATCAGCCCGAATGCCGCACCGACGATCCGGTACAGCAGCTTTTGCGGTGAGGCGCTTCCTACCAGCGTCGCGCTCGCCTGGCAGGAAGCCTGTCCCAACGCCAGGATTTTCAATCTCTATGGGCCGACTGAAGCGACCCTGTCGCTCACCTATTGCGCGTTCGACCCGAACTCATCGATGGTGGACTCGCCCACCGTGCCGATCGGCAGGGCGCAGCATGGCCAGTTCGCCATCGCCGTCGACGAAAAGGGCGTGCCGGTGCCGCCCGGTGCCGAAGGCGAGCTGATGCTGGGCGGATCACAGGTAAGCCCAGGCTACACGAACAACCCGGAAGCCAACGCAACCCGCTTCTTCGACGCGGAAATCGGCAATTCGGGCAAGCAACGCTGGTATCGCACTGGCGACTGGGTGCTCAACGATCCCCAGCATGGCCTGGTGTTCAAACGGCGCATGGACGACCAGATGAAGGTCGGCGGCTATCGCGTCGAAATGCAGGAAATCGAAGCGGTGCTGCGCGATGCATCCGGCACTCCGACGGTCGCCGTCGTTCCGTGGCAGTTGAACGGTGTCGGTGGCGCGAACGCGGTCGTGGGCTTCGTTTGCGGCTCGGACATTCCGCACAAGGACATCATCCGGCGCTGCCAGGATTTCCTGCCCAAGCCGCTGGTGCCGCGCAAGCTGATCGATCTTGAGGACATGCCGACCAATGCCAGCGGAAAGATCGATCGCAAGGTGCTCAAGGCGATGCTTGAGGCGCCGCAGCCCGCCGCCGACGCCAAGCCCGAAGCAACGCGTCGCGTCGCCTGATCCGACGACCGGGAGAGACAAGCATGGCCAGTTCCTCCGTCCGCATCATCAGTGAACCGGCTGCGCCGGACTGGGACGCCGTCGAGCTTTCCCGCACGCTCGGAGACCGGATCACCGTCACCAACGGTCCCGGTCGCGAACGTGAATTTACGGACGCGATCCTCCGGCAGCTGCGTGACGACAAGCTGATCGCCGTCGTCGTTCCCGCCTCGCATGGCGGACCGGGTCTCGGCACCGCGGACATTGCCCGCATCACATATAATATCTCACGCCTCTCGGGCTGTGCGGGGCTGATCTACGCCATGCACATGTCGCAGGCGTTCAGCGTGATCCGCCACGCGCCGGCCACGCCCTTCTTCGACGGCTTCATCCGCCGCATGCTCAGCGATCAGATGCTGATCGGCAGCGGCACATCCGAAGTCGGTGTCGGCGGAGATATCTTCGGATCGATCTGCGCGGTCGAGGATCTGGGCGAAGGCGCGCTGCGCATCGTCAAGGAAACACCGATCATTTCCTATTTCCATCATGCGGGCGCGGTGCTGATCACCGCGATGCGCGAGGTGGACGGCCGCAAGAAGCAGGTTCTTGTCACCGGCGAGAAGCCCGACATGGACTGGGTCGACGGCAAGGAAATGCAGCTGATGGGGATGCGCGGCATCGTCAATCAGGGCTTCACGCTGACCACCCGCTTCAGCGAAGAGGCGATCTTCCCGGAGGATTTCCCGGCCATCCAGCGCGTCACCATGACGCCAGTGATCAACATCATGTGGGCGGCTGTCTGGAGCGGCATCGCCTGGCAAGCGATCGATCGGGCCAAGGCGTTCCTCGCCAAATCCGATCCCAAGGATACCGAGGTGGGGCCGGTCATGCGCCGCGAGCTCAGCCAGCTCGTCAACAAACATTACACCATGAACGCGATCATCCGCGATGCTATCGCCGAGGACGAGGCCAACCAGATCGCCCCGGACATGACCAGGCGCATGGGCCAGACCGCCCGCAACGCGCGCATGAAGATCATCTGTTCGGAACTGCTGCAGGAAATTTGCCAGGGCGCGATGGGTCTCATCGGCATGGCAAGCTATTCGGTCAGCGGCCCCTTCAGCATCGCCGAGCTGCTCTCGGACGCGCTCAGCGCCAAGCTGATGGTCTCAAACTATCGCCTGTCGGCACGCAACGCCAAGGTGGAGCGTTTTCTGGAAGAGAATATCTAACGGGCGGGCGCTCGTTTACTTCAGCACCGGCTCGATCAGCTTCTTAGCCGCCTCGCCTTCCCAGTTCATCGCGCCCACGACGCGCCACTGCTCCTTGCCCTCCGCATCGTAGAGCAATGTGACCGGCAGCGTCTCGCTCTTGAGCGCGAGCGGCAAGACATTGTCCTTGTCCAGATAGGGCTGGAGCATCTTGAACTTGCTCTTGGCGAAATAGGGATCGACCGCGCGCTTGCCGGCCATGTCCTGGCTCACCACGATCACCTGCAGCTTGCCCTTCTCGCGCACGGCGAGCTTGTCGAGCGTCGGCATCTCGGCCACGCATGGCGCGCACCATGTCGCCCACAGATTCACGAGCAGCGGCTTGCCCCGGAATTTGGTCAGCGTCGCCGGCCCGCCGTCGGGGCCGAGGAAAGGCATGGCGGGCATGTCCTCGCCCTTTTTGGAGGTATCGACCTTTCCGGTCTCCGCGCCGATGGGGAAATCTTGCCCCTTCTCGTCCGATTGCCTATCGCACGCGCTCAGCGCGAGCAGCGGGAGCAGAATCATTACCAACCGCACGGAAAACTCCAACAGCATGTGGGGCGGCCGCTTCGCGGAGGGGCCGGCGGCGGTGATGCGTGAGATCAACGCCTCGATTCCCTTCGACAAACGGCTGTGGCGTCAGGATATCGCGGGATCGGTAGCCCATGTCCAGATGCTCGCCAAACAGGGCATCGTTACGGCGGACGACGCCGCGGCGATCGAGCAGGGCCTGCGCGCGATCGAACTGGACTATGCCGCCGATGGCGTGCCCGAGGATCTCGACCTCGAAGACATTCATATGGCGACCGAAAGCCGGCTCGCCGATGCGATCGGCCCGGCCGCCGGGCGGCTGCACACCGCGCGCTCGCGCAACGATCAGGTCGCGACCGACTTCCGCCTCTGGGTCCGCGACGCGCTCGACGCGGTCGATACCGGGTTGAAGGCTTTGCAAATCGCGCTCGTCACCCGCGCCGAGGAACATGCCGCGAGCGTGATGCCCGGTTTCACCCACCTCCAGGTCGCCCAGCCGGTGACGCTTGGCCATCATCTGATGGCCTATTATGAGATGATCCGCCGCGATCGCAGCCGCTTCGCCGATGCGCGCGTGCGGATGAACGAATCGCCGCTCGGCTCGGCCGCGCTCGCCGGCACCGGCTTCCCGATCGATCGCCATGCGACGGCGGCCGCGCTCGGTTTCGACAAGCCAACCGACAATAGCCTCGACGCCGTCTCCGATCGGGATTTCGCGCTCGATTATCTGATGGCCGCCGCACAGTGCAGCCTTCATTTGTCGCGGCTGGCCGAGGAATTCATCATCTGGGCCTCGCAGCCCTATGGCTTCGTCAGCCTGCCCGATGCCTTCTCCACCGGCTCCTCGATCATGCCGCAGAAGCGCAATCCCGACGCGGCCGAGCTGGTGCGCGGCCATTCGGGCCGGATCATCGGCGCGATGACGAGCCTCGCCATCACCATGAAGGGCCTCCCGCTCGCTTATTCTAAGGATATGCAAGACGACAAGCCGCCGGTGTTCGAGGCGCACGACCTGCTCGCGCTTTCGATCGCGGCGATGACCGGCATGGTCGAAACCGTCGCCTTCGTCGCGCCCCGGATGCGCGCCGTCGCCGAGCAGGGTTTCTCGACCGCGACCGATCTTGCCGACTGGCTCGTGCGCGTCGCCGACATTCCCTTTCGCGAGGCGCACCACATCACCGGAAGGGTCGTGCGGCTGGCGGAGCGCAGCGGCACTCCGCTCGATGAGCTTCCGCTGGAAAAGCTCAAGGAGATCGACGAGCGCATCGATGCCCGCGTCTTTACCGCGCTGTCGGTCGACAGTTCGGTCGCGAGCCGCGCCAGCCATGGCGGCACCGCGCCCGATCAGGTCCGCGCCCGCATCGCCGACGCCCGTACCACCTTGGGGATCGCCCGATGAAGCGCCTTGCCGTCCTCGCCCTTCTCGCGCTCGCCGCCTGCGGCAGGCAGGAGGATCTGAAGCCCCTGCCCGGCCAGAGCCTGCCGCAGAAGCCCGCGCTCGCGAAGGAAGCACCCTCGACTGAGGACCTGCTGACGCCCAGCACCGAGGCGCGCCCCGAACGCAACATGGAACAGATCCGCCGCTCGGAAGAGCGGAAGGACGATCCCTTCGACCTGCCCCCGGCGAAATAAATCATGGACCATTTTGAACTGCGCAACGGCGAGATGCACGCCGAGGATGTCTCGCTCGCGACTCTCGCGGCCGAGGTCGGCACCCCCGTTTACGTCTACTCGACCGCAACGATCGCCCGCCATGCTCGCGTGTTCGTCGACGCCGTCCAGCCGCTGGGTGACGTGCTGGTCGCTTTCGCCGTCAAGGCCAACCCCAACGCCGCCGTGCTGGCGACGCTGGCGCGGCTTGGCCTCGGCGCCGACGTCGTCTCAGGCGGCGAACTCGCCCGCGCGCTTGCCGCCGGTGTCCCGGCCAGCAAGATCGTCTTCT
>CAYLIK010000081.1:0-14239 GCA_964383565.1 uncultured Sphingomonadaceae bacterium | reverse complement strand
CGCTCTCGATCATCGCCACCGCGCTGATCGATACCGGCAGCCGCATGGACGAAGTGATCTTCGAAGAGTTCAAGGGCACCGGCAATTCGGAAATCGTGCTTGACCGCAAGGTCGCCGACAAGCGCATCTTCCCGGCGATGGACGTCGGCAAGTCCGGCACCCGCAAGGAAGAGCTGCTGGTCGATAAGGGTAAGCTTTCCAAGATGTGGGTGCTTCGCCGCATCCTCATGCAGATGGGCACTATCGACGCGATGGAATTCCTGCTCGACAAGATGAAGGATTCGAAAACCAACGAAGACTTCTTCGACTCGATGAACCAGTAAACGGACAGGACGTTCGCTGATCATGCTCGAAATCTGGAATCATATCGTCACGGATTTTTCCAACATCGGCTCCCCGAGCGCCCTCGCGGCGTTCCTGCAGGTGCTGATGATCGACATCATGCTTGCCGGCGACAATGCGATTGTCGTCGGTGCGCTGGCGGCGGGATTGCCGGCGGATCAGCGCCGCAAGGTGATCCTGATCGGCATCATCGCAGCACTTGTGCTGCGAATTGCCTTCGCGCTGGTCGTGACCCAGCTGATGCAGATCGTCGGCTTGATTTTCGCGGGCGGCCTGCTGCTGTTGTGGGTGTCGTGGAAGATGTACCGCGAACTGCATCCGCCGCGCGGGGCCGACACGCCCGATGATACCAGTGACGACGATGTCTCCGGGCTGGCGCCCGCGAAGAGCTTTGCCGGCGCGGCCTGGGCGGTTGCGGTTGCCGATGTCAGCATGAGCCTGGACAATGTCCTCGCCGTTGCCGGCGCGGCGCGGGATCATCCCGGCATATTGATCATCGGCCTGATTCTGTCGGTGGCGCTGATGGGCATCGCCGCCAACATCCTTGCCAAATATATCGAGCGCTATCGCTGGATCGCCTATGTCGGCCTGATCGTGATCGTCTACGTCGCCTTCAGGATGATCTATGACGGCATCGTCGATCATGATGTAGGCATCCTTCAGCTTCTCGCTTGAAGCCTCAGGGAATGAGTATGGTCGATCCCACCGTCCTGCGTCCTTCGAGCGCCCTATGTGCTTCGGCGACCTCGGCGAGCGGATAACGCTGCCCGATTTCGACAGACAAGGTCCCGTCGGCGATCAATCCGAACAGACGGCTGCCGCCTTCAGCGCGCTCTTCGGCTGTTCGCGTATAATCGTACACGGTCGGGCGCGTGAGGAAGACGGAGCCGGCACGCGCCAGTTCCAAGGGAGCAAAGGGCGGCACCGGCCCGCTCGCATTGCCGTAGCTGACGATAAGCCCGCGTTTGGCGATCGCGCCAAGTGAAGCAACCCAGCTTGCCGCTCCAACGCCATCGAGTATGAGATCTGCGCCGCGACCGTCGGTAACCTCGCGGACCTTCGATGCAAGCTCGTCGAAGCTGCAGCTCAGGGCGTGGTCGGCGCCGGCTTTGCGCGCACGTTCCGCCTTTTCGGGGTTTCCAGCGTGCGCGATCACGAGGCCACCCAAAGCCTTGGCCCAAGGCACCAGGAATGACCCTACGCCGCCTGCCGCTGCGTGGATCAGCACCGATTGGCCGGGTTGCAGCCTTCTGCATTTCTCGAGCAGCATCCACGCGGTGAGGCCCTTGAGGCTCGCCGCAGCAGCTATTTCATCCGAAATATCGTCCGGCAGCGGGAACAGTTCATCAACGCCCAGAACCGCATGGGTTGCATAGCTGCCCGGGCGATTCATCCGGGCGGCGACGCGTTGGCCAGGGTGAAGACCTTTCACATCCGAGCCGACGGTCTCGATAACACCGGCGAACTCAGTGCCAAGACCGGCCGGCAAGGCCAGCGGGTAGAGCCCCGAGCGGTGATAGGTGTCGATGAAATTCACCCCGCTGGCGGTGATCTTCACCCGTGCGTCGCCCGGCCCCGGCGCGCCGGGATCGAATGTTTCGCGCTCCATCACCTCCGGCCCGCCGGGTGCCCGGATGACGATCCGCCAAGGCTCGCTCATCAGGCGAGGTGCTTCGCGAAGAAGGCTTCGGTCCGGCCATCTGCGAGATTTGCGGCGTCCTCCACCCGGCGCTTGCCCGTCTGCGTGGCGAAGCCGTGGTCAACGCCCGGATAGGTGTGGATCTCGACGCGCTCATTCCCCTTGAAGGCATCTTCGATCTTCGTGATGGCTTCGGCCGGGATGAAATGGTCCTTGCCCGCGAAATGCATCAGCAATGGACGCGCGATCCCGTGCGCTTCGCCAAGGAAGCCGTCGATGCCGCCGCCATAATAGGCGGCGCTGGCATCGGCGTCGGTTCGGGTGGCGGCGAGATAGGTCATCAGCCCGCCGAGGCAATAGCCCGTGACGCCGACCTTTTTTCCGGTCTCTGCACGGGCAGCTCGGATGGTCGCTTCGATATCGGCCACGCCCTTATCGCGATCGAAGCGCTGGTAGAAACCAAATGCCTCCTGCAGCTGGTCGGGAATATCGGGATCGAGCTGGATGCCGGGCTTATCGCGCCAGAACAGGTCGAGGGCATATGCGGCATAGCCCTTGGCCGCCCAGCTATCGACCTTCGCGCGGATTCCGGGGTTGATGCCAAAGATTTCCTGAACGACCACGATCGCGGCCTTCGCCTCGCCGGCGGGCGTTGCACGATAGACATCGAAGCTGCCGCTATGATCCAGCGCTTCCACAGAAATCATTGATCCCATGACTTATCCTTTTAATACAATGAGTTAATGGATAACGATAAATTATGCGGCTTTTGTCCGAATGATTCATGGCGTCGCCCGCGATGGCAGGAGAGATGGGATCGATCCGATCCGTAAGGGAGAATCGTGGTGAACATGGACGCCTGACCGAACTCTCTTTACCAGTGTTAGCAGAGACCGCTCAACCGTCTGGAGGTTCCGGGATGAAGATCACTGTCGATATAGATTGCACCCCCCTGGAAGCGCGCAACTTCCTGGGCCTGCCCGATCTCACCCCGATCCACGACGCTTATCTCGACCAGATGAAGAAGGCGATCTCCGAAGGGGTTTCACCCGACATGATCGAGATGATGATGCGCAACTGGGCGCCCTTTGGCGAGGCGGGCATGGGCATGTGGCGCAAGATGTTCGAGCAGATGAGCGGCACCGGGGACAAGTGAGTCCAGACCTTTACGGCGATACGATTTTCGCACTTTCATCAGGCCAGCCACCCGCAGCAATTGCGATTGTCCGAATTAGCGGGCCGGCCGCGGCGAAGGCGCTCGAGGCGCTGGCCGGAAAGGTCCCCGAGCCGCGCCACGCAAGCCTCGCGACCCTCCGCGATACCGATACCGGTATCATTCTCGATCAGGCGCTGATGCTGTTTTTCCCTGGTCCCGGCAGCGCTACAGGAGAGGACCTTGCCGAGCTGCATCTTCACGGCGGACGGGCGGTGGTGGCTGCCGTGCAGCGGGCGCTGTCGCACCGGCCTGGATTGCGTCAGGCAGAGCCTGGGGAGTTCACGCGGCGGGCATTCGCCAATGGCCGTATCGATCTGGCGGAGGCGGAAGGGCTGGGCGATTTGCTGACGGCCGAAACCGAGAGCCAGCGGCGTAATGCCATGGCATTGGCCGACGGCACCTTGTCACGCGCCATTCGGCGTTGGCGTGGCGAACTGATCGAAGCTGCCGCAGCGATCGAGGCACGGATCGATTTCGCGGACGAAGATGATGTGCCAGATGATGATGGCGCTACTGCTGTCATCGTGGCGCGGCTGCGGCGCGAAATGGAGGATATGTGCCGCGCACCACCCGCCGAGCGTTTGCGGGAGGGCATCCGCATTGTGATCGCGGGGCCGCCTAACGCTGGAAAATCAACGCTTTTCAATGTGTTGGTGGGTAAAGAGGCGGCTATTGCTACGCCGATCCCGGGCACTACCCGCGATCTCATTGAATATCCTGTTCAGATCGATGGCGTGCCGTTCGTGTTCATCGACAGCGCCGGCTTGCGAAACACGGACGACAGCGTCGAACGGATCGGTGTGGACCGAGCGCGCGCGGCGGTGAACTCAGCCGATCTGGTGCTGTGGATGGGTAAGCCCGACGAATGTCCGCCGGATGCTATTCTGGTTCGACCCAAGGCCGACCTCTCGCGTGAATTGGGCGAGTCTGGCCGAGGCGGCGTGTCCGTTTCGGCTCATACCGGTTACGGAATGCAGGATCTTCGCGCGCTGATTGTTTCACGTGGAACATCTCTTCTCCCGCGCGAGGGCGAAATTGCTCTGACGCTTCGGCAGCGGCGAGCGTTGGGGGATTGTCTGGCCGCGCTCTCGAATCAGGGCGCGTCTGATGTCGTTCTCCTGGCCGAGTCGCTGCGGGGCGCGCGGGCGAGCCTTGATCGCCTCACGGGAGAGGCTGGTATCGAGCCGCTTCTCGATGCGATCTTCAGTCGCTTCTGCATCGGAAAATGATCGGGCTTTGACAGCGGCATTGGTCTGGCATAGCGGCACGGACCATGGGGAGCTTTGACGTTCTGGTTGTGGGTGGCGGGCATGCGGGCTGCGAAGCCGCAGCTGCCGCCGCGCGGATGGGTGCGCGGGTGGGCCTCGTCACGATGCGGCGCGACCAGATTGGCGCGATGTCCTGTAACCCGGCGATCGGCGGGCTGGGCAAGGGGCACCTTGTGCGAGAAGTGGATGCGCTTGATGGTCTCCTCGCCCGTGCGGCGGATGCTGGCGCGATCCATTATCGGATGCTCAACAGCAGCAAGGGCGCCGCCGTTCAGGGTCCTCGCGTGCAGGCTGACCGGAAGCTTTTTCGAGCAGCGGTGCAGGAAATGCTCGGCATGCTGGAGGAGTTGGAAGTAATTGAGGGTGAAGCAGCGGAGTTACTCTTCGGCGGGCAGAACGTCGTTACGGGTTTGCGGTTGGCCGACGGTCGGGAGCTTGGCGCAGCCGCCGTCGTATTGGCGACAGGAACCTTTCTCAACGGCAAACTCCATTTCGGGATGCAGGCATGCGCCGGCGGGCGGATTGGTGAAGCACCCTCAACTGGGATGGCGGGTCGGCTTCGCGCGCTCGACCTTCCTATCGCACGACTCAAGACCGGAACGCCGCCACGCCTCGATGGGCGCTCCATCGATTGGGCATCGGTTCAGATGCAGCCCTCGGACGGGGAGAGCTGGACCTTTTCGGCCCTGACCAGAACACGGATCAATCCGCAGCTTGCTTGCGGCATTACGCGGACAAACGAAACGACCCACCGCCTCATTCGTGATGGACTGGATCGATCGCCACTGTTCGCCGGGGCGATTGAGGGAAGGGGCCCCCGATATTGTCCGTCGATCGAGGACAAGGTCGTTCGTTTTTCCGACCGTGAGTCGCATCAGATCTTTCTGGAGCCGGAAGGCCTTGACGATTCGCTCATCTACCCAAACGGCATCTCAACGTCGCTGCCCGAGGATATTCAGCTTGCCATGATCCGCAGCATAGCCGGTCTTGAACGGGCGGAAATCGTGCAGCCTGGCTATGCAGTGGAATATGATCATATCGATCCGCGCGCGCTTGATCCAACGCTGGCGGTGCGGTCGGTTAGGGGACTTTACTGCGCGGGTCAGATCAATGGAACGACCGGGTATGAGGAAGCGGCGGCACAAGGCCTTGTCGCGGGCCTCAATGCCGCCGCGCGTGCCGCTGGGTCGCCAGAGATAATTTTCGATCGGGCGGACAGCTATATCGGAGTGATGGTCGACGATTTGACGTTGCACGGTGTTACCGAGCCTTATCGTATGTTGACCGCGCGGGCCGAGTACCGGCTTCGATTGCGAGCTGATAACGCCCACACGCGATTGTCGGGGCTGGGCGAGCAAGTTGGTTGCATCGGCACCCAGCGTCGAAAGGCGAATGTTTCACGTGAAACAGCCAGGAGTGAAGCGCTAGGGTTGTTAGCAAGGCCCGTCAACGCGCGCGATATTGTTGCTTTAGGGTGCAGCGTCGGCGGCGACGGCACCCGGCGAACTCTTTTTGAATGGCTAAGTTTTCAAGACTTTTCGCTCGCGGCGTTGCTCGCCATAGAGCCGAAGCTCCAGAATATTGACCCGGCCCTCCTCGACGAGCTTGTCAATGACGGGCGCTATGCGCCCTATGTCGATCGGCAACAGCGAGAGATTGCGCGGATGCGCTCAGACGAAGCTGTCCGCATACCCGAAGATCTGGACTATCGATCGATCGGCGGACTTTCGACAGAGATGCTCGAGCGACTCGAAGCAGCGAGGCCGGTGACGCTTGGCGCCGCTGGCAGAGTGCGCGGGATCACGCCCGCTGCACTGGGCGCCATTCTCGTGCGTTGCCGTCGCCTTGCCGCATGACGCGGGAAGAGGCTCAACAGTGGCTCCAAGATACGCTGGATGTTTCACGTGAAACATTGGATCAGCTTGCACAGCTTGAGCAGTCAACTATTGAATCCAATACGCATCAAAATCTGATCGCTCGCTCTACGATCGAAGATTTCTGGCGCAGGCATCTGATCGATTCGGCACAACTGCTGTTGTTTGCAAAACGCGAATCTGCCGTCTGGCTTGACCTTGGTAGTGGCGCTGGTTTTCCTGGCCTGGTTATCGCCTTGCTCTCCAAATATGACGTCGTCCTCTCCGAAGAACGTCGCAAGCGTGCCGATCATCTTGAGGCCATGATCGCCCAGCTCAAGCTGTCTAACGCCTCCGTTTTGCGTGGCCGGATCGAAACGCAGAAGACTGCGCCATTCGCCGTGATTTCAGCACGCGCTTTCGCGCCGCTTGAGCGGCTTTTCGCGCTTGCGCACCATCTTTCGTCGCCTGAGACCTTATGGTTGCTCCCAAAGGGTAAATCGGCCGCATCGGAACTGGAAGTGGCGCGCATAACATGGCAGGGTGATTTCAGGATCGAACCAAGTGTCACAGATCCCGACGGCGCGATCATCGTCGCGACCGGCGTCCAGCCGAGGAGACGTCGATGATTAGAATCGCGGTGGCTAACCAGAAGGGCGGGGTGGGCAAGACCACGACCGCCATCAATCTCGCCACCGCACTGGCGGCAACCGGGTCGCGGGTGCTGCTGGTCGATTTCGATCCGCAGGGCAATGCATCGACGGGCCTCGGCGTGCACCGCAACGAGCGGGTTCATACAAGTTACGAGGTGTTGACCGGCGAGGCGACTGTCGCGGAAGCCGTCATCGCGACACGGATTCCGCGCCTCGATCTCGTGCCGGCGACGGTCGATCTGTCGGGTGCAGAGATCGAACTCATTGATTTTGAACAAAGAACACATCGCCTCGATATGGCGCTCAATGCCGCACCGCAGGGGCGCTGGGATGTTTGCCTGATGGATTGCCCGCCATCCCTGGGGCTATTGACGGTCAACGCGCTGATCGCGGCGCGCAAGCTGCTGGTGCCCTTGCAGTGCGAGTTTTTCGCGCTGGAGGGGTTGAGCCAGCTGCTCCAGACAGTCGAGCGCATCCGGGGGCGGTTCAACCCCGAACTGTCGATCATCGGCGTCGCGCTCACCATGTATGATAAGCGCAACCGTTTGTCGGAGCAGGTTGCGCAGGATGTGCGCGCAGTGCTGGGAGATATCGTGTTCAAGACCATCATTCCCCGCAATGTTCGCCTGTCCGAAGCGCCGAGCCACGGCTTGCCGGCGCTGATCTACGATTATCGCTGCCCCGGATCGGAAGCCTATATCGCGCTTGCGCGTGAGTTGATCGGGCGCTTGCCCAAGATGACGGCTGAAGCGGCGTGACATTGACGTGCAGGACGGGGATGCGATGAGCGAGGATGTGATCCGCAAGCGGCCTGCGGGCTTGGGCCGGGGCCTTTCGGCGCTGCTGGGCGAAGCGACGCATGAGGAGCCGATTGCGGGCACGAGCCGCAGCAACGGCGTTGCGATGATCCCGATCGCCGAGATTCGTCCGCACCCGGATCAGCCGCGCCGCTATTTCGATGAGGAAGCGCTGGAAGAGCTGGGCCAGTCGATTGCCGCCCGCGGGCTGATCCAGCCGATCGTCGTCCGGCCGATCCGCAACGGCTACCAGATTGTCGCTGGCGAGCGCCGTTGGCGCGCTTCGCAGAAGGCGCAGCTCCATGAAATCCCCGCGATCGTCCGTGAGTTCACCGATGCGGAGACGCTTGAGGTCGCGCTGGTCGAGAATATCCAGCGGCAGGACCTCAACGCGATCGAGGAAGCGGAGACCTACCGCCGCCTGATGGACGAATATGGCCATAGCCAGGAAGCGCTTGGCAAGCTGGTCCACAAGTCGCGCAGCCACGTCGCCAATCTGGTGCGCCTGCTCGATCTGCCCAAGCCGGTGCGGGAGTCGGTCGCCGAGGGCAAACTTTCCATGGGGCATGCCCGCGCGCTCATCACCGCGCCCGATCCGGTCGGCCTTGCCGAGGAAGTGATTGCCAAGGGCTTTTCGGTACGCGAGACCGAGAACCTCGCTCGCTCCGTCAAGCCCAAGCGCGTGCAGGGCAAGCTCGCCTACAAGGGCGGCAATGCCGATGTCGAAGCGCTGGAGCGGCAGCTGGGCGATCTGCTCGGCCTGAAGGTCCAAATCAAACATGGCCCGAGCGGCGGCAATGTGACACTTGCCTATTCGACGCTGGAGCAGCTCGACATGATCTGCCAGCGGCTTACCGGCGAGGCGATATAAGGCTTCTTCGCGGTAAAATCGCCGCACTATGATGATAAGCCTGGCAATAATTCCTTTTAAATCAGATACTTGCTTTGTCCAAGCGGCGTAACTTCTCAAACATCGCGCATGTACGTAGAGGCGGACGTGCGCAAATGGCGGTTTTCCAGCGATTTCAAAGAGCCGCGCGCTGCATGGCATGAAGTTATCGCTGTAGGAAAATACTTTCCCGTCATCCCGGCGGAAGCGGGATCGAGGAGGCGGGTTCAGCGCATCCGCTGGGCGACGCGGCCGATGGCGAAGAGTTCTTCGTCGAGCAGGATCGGGCCAGCCGAGCCGCTGGATTTGATGGCGCGTTCGACTTCGCCGAGGCGGGAGATGGCGGTTTCGATCTTGTCAGGCTGCCAGCGAGACAGCTGGCGTTGGACCGCGTCTTTTTCTTTCCAGAACAATGCCTTGCCTGACGAGGCCATGACGTCCGAGGCGCTCCGCGTGCCGCGCATCTCGGCGCGGAACTGGGCGAGCTGGAGCAATCGCCGGAGAAGGGCGCGGATCAGGGGGATGCCTTCGATGCCGTCGGCGGCAAGTTCGGCCAGCGCCGCTTCGATTGCATCCAGCCGCCCGTCGAGCACGGCATCGACCAGCCGGCCCATATCGCCTTCCTGCACGGCCGCGCCGAGCGCATCAAGCGCATCATGGCCGACCTCGCGCGGCCGATCGGGCGCGGCGTCTGCGTAAAGGGCGAGCTTCTCGATCTCGCGGGCCAGGATTGCGCGGTCGCCGTTGCAGGCGCTTGCCAGACGGCGGGCGATGTCCGGGCCGATCATCAGGCCAGCCTCGCGGGCAAGCGTGCCGGCGATGCGATCGGCCTCGACGCCTTCGGGCACATAGCTTGCGAAGGCGACCATCTTGGGGTCAGTGCCGGCGAGCTTTACGAGCTTCGCGTCCTTGCGGAGCGCGCCCGCCACCACGATCACGGGATTTCCTTCGATGCCCAGGTCCGCAAGGCCCGATGCCGCCTCGGTGATCTCGTCGCCCGCCGGTTCGATCCGGATGTAGCGCGCGCCGCCGAACAGCGAGATCGAGCCGACCTCATCCGCAAGCCTGGCTGGATCCGATTTCACGGATGCGCCGGATAGATCGATCCGTTCCGCATCCGGCCCCATCGCCTTCCCGAGACGATCAGCGAGCGCGCGCGATCCGGCCTCATCCGGGCCGTAGAGCAGGATCAGCCGATAGCCTTTGCCGCCGGCATCGAGCGCGCGCTCGATTTCCGGGCGTTTGACGATCATTGCCCAGAGGCCGCCCTGGCTTCGCCGTTCTTCCGGGTGTGGAGCGCAACGCGGGTGATGATCTGCTCGGCGACGGTCTCGGCAAGCCGTTCGAGCGCGGTCTGCTCGGCGGCGATGGTGGCATATTCGGAATTGACCACGTCGATGCCGATGTCCGATCCGGCAGTCGCGTCGATCAGCGTCTTGTCGGCGCTGGTGTCGACGAGCTGGTAGCGGGCGCGGAGCGTCCGGCGCTCGCGGGTGGTGGTGCGGTCGGCGCGGATGCCATAGCCTTCGATCTGATCGTCGAGCTTGATGTCGAGCCGGTAACGGGCCGCGCTGCCATTATCGCCGATCCGGTCGACGATCGCATTGCGGACGAGCCAGCCCGAACGGCCTTCGATCGGCCCGACCGAGACAGTCGAGAGCAGCGAGGACGCCGCGCCGTGGCTTCCGCCGCCGTAGAGCGGGCGCAGCCCGCATGCCGAAAGCGGCAGCATGAGCGCGAGGAGGAAAGCGGCGCGCTTCATGCGACGAGATTCACGAGACGATCGGGCACGACGATCACCTTTTTGGGCGGCTTGCCTTCGAGCAGCTGTATGATGCGCGCCGATCCCAGCGCCATGGCCTCGATTTCCTCGCGCGGTGCGCCCTTGGGGGCGGTGAGCGTGTCGCGCAGCTTGCCGTTGATCTGGATCGCGATCGTGACTTCGTCATCGATCAGCAGCGCAGGGTTTGCTTCGGGCCATGCTGCGTTGGCGACCAGGCCCGTTTCGCCAAGCCGCGCCCAGGCTTCTTCGGCGACATGGGGCACCATCGGCGCCACCAATCGGACAAGCGTGCGGGCAGCTTCGGTCCGTGAAGCGGATGGCGCGGCCTTTTCGACCGCGTTGGCGAGTTCGTAGAGCTTTGCGACGGCCTTGTTGAACGACAGGGCTTCGATGTCCGTGGCGACGCCGGCGATGGTCTTGTGGAGCTTGCGGTCGAGATCCTTGTCCTCGCCGGTGGCAGCCTCGGGGGCATCAGTGAGCCGCCACAGCCGCTGGACGAAGCGCCATGCGCCTTCGATACCGGCCTCGCTCCATTCGAGATCGCGTTCAGGCGGGCTGTCCGACAGCATGAACCAGCGCACCGCGTCCGCGCCATATTGATCGACGATCGGCGCGGGATCGACCGTGTTCTTCTTGGACTTGGACATCTTCTCGATGCGGCCCACGGTCACGGGCTGGCCGGTGGCCACGACGACGCCCTTCGCGATTTCCTCCGGCGCGAGCCAATTGCCTTCAGGATCCTTGTAGGTCTCGTGCGTCACCATGCCCTGCGTGAACAGGCCAGTGAAGGGCTCCTTCACGCCGATCTCGCCCAGATGCGCGAGCGCGCGGGTCCAGAAACGGGCGTAGAGGAGGTGAAGGATCGCATGCTCGACACCGCCGATATATTGATCGACCGGCATCCACTGCTCGGCAATCTTGCGATCGAACGGCTGGTTGCCGGGCGCGCTGGCGAAGCGGATGAAATACCAGGAGGAATCGACGAAGGTGTCGAGCGTGTCGGTCTCGCGCCGGGCGGGCTTGCCGCAGCTTGGGCAATCGACATGCCGCCAGGTCGGATGGCGGTCGAGCGGATTGCCGGGGATGTCGAAGCTGACATCCTCGGGCAGGACGACCGGCAGCTGGTCGCGCGGGACGGCGACCGGGCCGCAGCCCTCGCAATGTATGATCGGGATCGGCGTGCCCCAGTAACGCTGGCGCGACACGCCCCAGTCGCGCAGGCGCCAGACCGTGGTGCCCTGACCCCAGCCTTCGGTTTCGGCACGCGCGATGACCGCTGACTTGGCGGACTGGATATCCATGCCGTCGAGGAAACCCGAATGGATGAGCTTGCCGGGGCCGACATAAGCCTCGTCCTCGATCGGCGTTTCCGCGTCTTCTGACGAAGGGGCAACAACGCGCGTCACCGGCAGCGCATATTTGCGGGCGAAATCGAGATCGCGCTGGTCATGCGCGGGGCAGCCGAAGACTGCGCCGGTGCCATAATCCATCAGCACGAAATTGGCGACGAACAGTGGCAGCTTCCAGTCTGGATCAAGCGGGTGGATTACCGACAGGCCGGTATCGAAGCCCTTCTTTTCCGCTGTCTCGACATCGGCGGCGGCGGTGCCGGTCTGCTTACACTCGGCGATGAAGTCCTGAAGCGCGGGATTGTCCTTGGCCAACGCCTGCGCGATCGGGTGATCCGCGGCGATGCCGGCAAAGCTTGCGCCGAACAGCGTGTCAGGGCGGGTAGTAAAGACGTCGAAACCGTCCTGCCCGCCGATTGCCTTGTCCAGCGCGAACCGAAACCGCAGGCCTTGGCTCTTGCCGATCCAGTTCTCCTGCATCAGCTTGACCTTGTCGGGCCATTGATCGAGCGTATCGAGGCCCGTCAGCAGCTCGTCCGCGAAATCAGTGATCTTGAGGAACCACTGGCTGAGCTTGCGCCGCTCGACCAGCGCGCCGGAGCGCCAGCCGCGCCCGTCGATCACCTGTTCGTTTGCGAGCACGGTCATGTCGACCGGATCCCAATTGACCTCGGATTCCTTGCGGTAGACCAGCCCGGCCTTGAACAGATCAAGGAACAGCGCCTGTTCCTGTCCGTAATAATCAGGCTCGCAGGTGGCGAGTTCGCGGCTCCAGTCGAGCGCGAAGCCCAGCCGTTTCAATTGCGTCCGCATCGCCGCGATGTTGGCGCGGGTCCATGTCCCCGGATGGACCTTCTTCTCCATCGCGGCATTTTCAGCGGGCATGCCGAAGGCGTCCCAGCCCATCGGGTGCAGAACCTCATGCCCGGTCATCCGCCTGTATCGGGCCAGCACGTCGCCCATCGTGTAATTGCGGACATGGCCCATATGGATGCGCCCTGACGGATAGGGGAACATCTCAAGGACATAGGTCTTTGGCTTGGGGCTGTTATCGTCGGCGTGGAAGGTGCCCTGCGCCTCCCAGATCGATTGCCAACGCGTATCGGCTGCGCCCGGATTGAAACGCGTACTCATCCAGATGGACCTAGATCAGCCGGCGACGGCGCTGCGGCGAAGGTCGCGTGCCTTGGCGAGGATGATCTCTTCGAGCTTCTGGACGGTCGCGGCTTGCACCGGCGCATCGACCCACTGGCCGGCCTGGCTGATCTGGCGCGCGGCGGCGACGCGCACGGCGTCAGCGCGCAGATCCTGATCGAGGATCGTCACCGTCACCTTCATGCGCTCGGTCGGCACGGCGGGGTTGGCGTACCAGTCGGTCACGATCACGCCGCCGTTGGAATCGGTCTGGGTCAGCGGCATGAACGACAGCGTATCGAGCGCGGCGCGCCACAAATAGCTGTTGACGCCGATCTGAGTCACCTTGCTCGCGGCGAGATCGCGCTGGATGCGGAGCTTGTCCTTGCCGCCGCCGCACGCGGCAAGCGAGAGCGCAAGCGCGATGGTGAGGGCGGTCGAAACGGAACGGCGCATGGCAGACTTTCCTTGGGCAGGGCTAACGGCAGCCGTTATAGAATGTCCGCGCCCGCCCGCAAGCCGCGTCATCATGCGGTAATTCGACTCGGCCACTGTTGAAAAATGGCAACAGCCTCCCAGATTCATTTGAAGCCAGTGGCTTAACGCAACGCGTCGTGATAGGCCGACTCAAAAGGGGAAGATTGTAATGGTTGCGAGTCGGGGAGCGTTGATGCTGGCGGGGGTGGCTGTTGCCGCGCTCGTTGCTGTCGCGCCTGTCCTTCCTGGCAACGCCGCATCTCCGAAAATCTCAGCTTCTGCAAAGGCGGCGATGCGCGGCTTGTCCTTCCGGATGGGCACGGGGATCGGCTCGTTCACGCCGGCGGCGGCGGATGCCGGCCGCGCGATGAGTTTCGGGCGCGCCGGACTGGCGACCACCGGTTTCCGATTCACCCCCTCGGTTGCGCCGGGCAGTCAGCGCAGGGTGACGGTTGCGATCCGCGCCCGTGGCGCGACGGCTGCACCGCGGGTCGGCCAGGGCACCGCGATGGCTGCGCTTGCGCCGACCGCTTATAATCTGGGCGCCGCAGTGGGCTGGAAGCGGTTTGCGATCACCGGCGATGTCATGAAGGTCGAGGGCGGGTTGCTGCCGATCGATCGTGAAGCCGCCGACGTGGGCCTGAGCTATTCGGGCAACAAGTGGAGCACGCGGATCCAGCTGGGCGCTGAGCGCGCCACGGGCGATCATGCGCGGCTTGCGGGCATCGACGAAAGCTATTCGGTCGATCTGGGCGGTTCTTACGCACTGACCCGCAATCTCGATGTCACCGGCGGCGTGCGCTACAGCGGCAGACAATTCGGCACGCTCGACAACAGCG
>CAYLIK010000080.1:0-14389 GCA_964383565.1 uncultured Sphingomonadaceae bacterium | reverse complement strand
GCCGATCGGTGGCGCGATCGGCTTCTATGACGGTTTTTTCGGGCCGGGAACGGGCGCCTTCTTCACGACAACCCTCGTCGCATTGCGTGGTTATGGGCTGACCAAGGCCACCGCGCTCACCAAGCTGTTCAACTTCAGCAGCAACCTCGGCAGCGTAATCCTCTTCATCGCCGGCGGGAAAATGCTCTGGCTGCTGGGCCTTTGCATGGCGATCGGATCGATGGCCGGCGGCTGGATCGGCAGCCATACCGCGATGCGCTTCGGCGCGAAGGTTATCCGGCCACTGCTCGTCACCATCTCGCTCGGGCTGACCGGGCGGCTGATCTGGGGCTATTTCGCGGGCTGACGGTTCACAATGTTTTCCGCGCGCCAGGTGGCGTTTCGGCTTCGGATATACTGGCGCACCGTGGCCAGTTTCGCATCATCGAATTCCTCGAAGCTCGGCATGCCATTGGGGATCAGCGCGCCATCCTTCACCACCGCGACAAAGGTCGGCTGGTCGATTGATACAGCTGAAGCGCGCAGATCAGGCGCATGGCCGGCGGCGATCACGTCGACACCGTGGCACACGGCGCAATGCCGGGCATAGGCCACGGCGCCTTCTGACTCCTCAGCAGCCGATGGCTTGAAATCCGGATCGTCCATCGGGCGGATCGGCTCCGGGACGCTCTTTGACAAGGTCGCCGTCCCACCGATGGCGAAGGTGAGAATACGCCGCGCCTGCGTGCGATAATCAATGCTGACCGGCAGCAGCGCGCCGAACGCCGCACCGCTCGTCCCCATGCCTGTCAGCACCGTCACATATTGCCGGCCCTTGACCGAATAGCTGATCGGGGGCCCGGTGACGGGCGCCTGCGCGGCGAAGCTCCAGAGCGGCTTGCCGCTGTCCGCCGCATAGGCATTGAACTGGCCGTCGATCCGCCCCTGAAACACCAGATTGCCTCCAGTCGCCATGACGCCGCCGTTCCAGGGGCCGGGCGTCGGCACTTTCCAGACCTGACGCTGGCGCACGGGATCCCAGGCGATCAGCGAGCTTGTGGCGTTCAGCGGCCCGGCATCCTTCACCACGAAATTGGGGATGGCGGCGCCGTCCACGGCACTGCCGGGCGCGCGCACCCAATTCTCGCGGGTGATGCCGACGTCATTATAGCTCGTCGCCATCTCGATCGCCGGAATGTAGACGAGCCCGCGCTGCGGACTGAACGCCATGGGCAGCCAGGTGTGCGCACCCACGGGTCCCGGCCACATCGTGAAGGTCTTGCCGTCGGGATAGCGCGCATCCGGATTTTCGATCGGGCGGCCGGTCTTCTTGTCGATCCCCGTGGCCCAGCTGACCTTGACGAACGGCTCGGCGGAGATGAGCTGTCCGTTGGTGCGATCGATCACATAGAAGAAGCCATTCTTCGGCGCGGTCATCAGGACATGGCGAAGCTTGCCGTCGATGGTCAGGTCCGCCAGCTCCATGTCCATCGAAGCGTTATAATCCCAGCTTTCGCCAGGATTGACCTGATAATGCCATTTATAGGCGCCGGTCTTCGCATCGAGCGCAACAACGGACGCGAGGAACAGATTGTCGCCCTTGCCGGCGCTGCGGATCTTGTGGTTCCACGGCGATCCGTTGCCGACCCCCAATATGATTGAATCGCTCTGGCGATCGTAGGTCATGGCGTTCCACACGGTGCCGCCGCCGCCATATTTCCACCACTCGCCAGCCCAGGTCTTCGCAGCCATCTTCATGGCCTCATTTTCGAACCCGTCGGCCGGATTGCCCGGCACGGTATGGAAGCGCCAAAGCTGCTTGCCGGTGTCCGCATCGTAGGTGGTGACATAGCCGCGCACCGCGCTCACATCGCCACCGCCGAAGCCGATGATGACCTTGCCGTCGAAATAGCGCGGGGGGCCGCTGATGAAGCTCGCATTCTCTTTGGGGAGCGTCTGAGCGGTCCAGGCGAGGTCGCCGCTCTTGGCATCGAGCGCGACCAGCCGCCCATCATGGGTGCCGACGAAGATGCGGCCCTTGCCATAAGCGAGGCCACGGATGCCCCAGCCTTGGCGCAGTTTTCGCCCCGCTGCCTCGGCTGCCCTGGGATCATATTCCCAGAGAATTTTGCCCGTCGTCGCCTCGATCGCCCGCACGACGCTGTAGCCCGTGGCGGTATAGAGCACGCCATCAACGGCAAGCGGCGCGGACACCGAATTTTGCGCCGGCAGGTCCATTGACCAGACAAGGCCCAGCCTGGACACGTTCTTATCGTTGATTCCGGTGAGGGGGCTGAAATGCTGCTCCCCAGCCGTGCGCCCAAAGGCCGACCAGTTTTCGGGATCAACTACAGCGTCATCGTAAATGCCCGCCGCACGGGAATAACCCAAGGACGCCAAAGTGAGGCAGCCCATAGCGGCGCCGAACAGCAATATGCCGCGCCCGACCCGACGATCCCCTGCCCGCATGATTATCTCCAATTATCAATTGGGATGCACCGTAGGCCGCAAGCGATCAATTGCGCGCCTCTCAAAGCTGTTAGGCGGCTAATGGTTCCGATACGTTACGGAAGCAGCAGGCTCGCATCGCCATAGCTGTAGAACCGATAGTCCTTTGCGATGGCATGGGCATAAGCGGCCTGCATCCGATCAAGCCCCATCAGTGCCGAGACCAGCATAAACAATGTCGATCGCGGCAGGTGGAAGTTGGTGATGAGGCCATCGATCGCGCGGAAGCGGTAGCCTGGTGTGATGAAAATGGCGGTGTCGCCTTCGAACGGGCGAAGCTGGTCATCCTCGGTTGCCGCCGTTTCGAGAACGCGGAGGCTCGTCGTGCCCACCGCAATCAGGCGGCCACCCGCAGCACGCGCGGCATTAAGCCGATCCGCGGTCGCCTGATCGATCCGGCCCCATTCCGCATGCATGCGGTGATCCTCTGTGTCCTCCGCCTTCACGGGCATAAAAGTGCCGGCGCCGACATGAAGCGTCAGCGTGACATGACCGATCCCGCGCGCCGCCAGCGCGCCCATGAGCGCGGGCGTGAAATGCAGCGCGGCGGTGGGCGCGGCGACAGCGCCTTCCTCGCGCGCAAACATCGTTTGATAGTCTTCGCGGTCGCGGGCGTCAGTCGGGCGCTTGCCGGCGATGTAGGGCGGCAACGGCATGCGCCCCACCCGTTCCAGGATAAGCTCTACCGGTTCGTCGCCAAGAAATTCGAGCGCGTAGCTGCCGTCGGCCTCCCGGTCCCGCGCGAGCGCGGATGCACCCTCACCCCATTCGATGGTGTCGCCGTCGCGCAGCCGCTTGGCATTGCGGATGAAGGCACGCCAGCGGCGGGGGCCTTCGCGCTTGTGCAGGGTCGCGCCGATGCGGGCATCGCCACGTCGTCCTTCGAGCTGCGCCGGGATCACGCGCGTATCGTTGAACACCAGCACATCGCCCGATCGCAGCAGATCCGGCAGATCGCCCACGCTGTGATCCGTCAGCCCCTCCGCATCGACCCGGAGCAGCCGTGCACTGTCGCGCGGCTCGGCTGGGCGAAGCGCGATACGTTCCGGGGGAAGATCGAAATCGAAGAGATCGACACGCATCGCGCTTAACGCGGGGCGCGTTCCTTGTCCGCCTCGGCGTTGCGGAGTGCCTGATCCATCGCGCGCTTGGCATCGCGATCAGCTTCCGCCTGCTCCTTGGCGGTCAGCGCCTTCTCGGACGGAGACATCGTCGCCGCGGCGTCGACCGGAACCGGCGGCCCGCCGCCAACGATCGACGCCGTCACGATCTTGGTGGGGTTGGCCGGCGGCTCGCCCTTCTCAATCGCATCGACATATTGCATGCCCGAAAATACCCGGCCGATCGCGGTATAATTGCGATCAAGGCTGAGATTAGGCATCAGCATGATGAAGAACTGGCTGTTTGCGCTGTCCTCCGATGCCGCACGCGCCATCGACATGGTACCGCGCACATGCGGGAGATCGTTGAACTCGGCCTTGAGATCGGGAAGGTCCGAACCGCCGGACCCGTCGCCCTTGGGATCGCCGCCCTGCGCCATGAAGCCCTCGATCACGCGATGAAACGCAAGACCATTATAGAAGCCCCGCCGGGTCAGCACCTTGATCCGCTCGACCGAATTGGGCGCCTTGTCGGGCCGAAGCAGCACGCGAACCTCGCCGCCGTTCGAAAGGTTGAGGACCAGGACATTTTCTGCGTCGGCGACCGGCACGGGCGCCGCAGCAGGCGCCGTCTCCACGGCCTGGGCTGACGCCATGACGGCGAAGAACATGCCCATCATCATCCCAACAATTGCCTTCACGCGCATTCGTCCTTCTTTCGCACGCCGATCGGGAATGCGCTGTGACGCATCCCGCCTTGCCCCATAGTGAATGATCAACTGCCCCTGCGGCCCATTATATTGACGCGCGCCTGCACGTCGGCCGCCACCGCTTTCGGCACGAACCGTTCGATCGCGCCGCCGTAAAGCGCAATTTCCTTGACCAGCCGCGACGCGATCGGCTGCAACGCCACGTCAGCCATCAGGAAGACGGTCTCTACGCGGTTGTTGAGTTGCTGGTTCATGCCCGCCATCTGATATTCATATTCGAAGTCAGCGACGGCACGCAGTCCGCGAACGATCATTGATGCGCCCTCGCGCTCGGCAAAATCCATCAGCAGTGAATCGAAGGAAACCACGCTGATCGCGCCATCGACTGCCGCGATCTCCCGCCGCACCATTTCCAGCCGTTCCTCGACGCTGAACATCGGCGACTTGGAGGCATTGGTGGTGACGCCGATCACCAGCCGGTCGACCAGCTTCGCGCCGCGCCGGATGATATCGAGATGGCCGAAGGTGATCGGATCGAAGGTGCCAGGATAAACGCCTATGCGGTCCATCAACGATCCCTTTCGACGACATAGCGTGCCAGTTCGCGCAATATGGTGGCCTCCGGGCCGAAACTGGAAAGATGGCCGATCGCCTGATCGACCAGTACGTTCGCCTGCTGGCGCGCGCGATCCACGCCCAGCAGCGACACGAATGTCGCCTTGCCGGCGGCGATATCCTTGTTGACGGCCTTGCCGGTGGCCTCGCTGCTGCCTTCCACATCAAGCAGGTCGTCGGAAATCTGGAACGCGAGACCGACGTCGCGGGCATAAGCGCGCAGCCGCGCGCGCCCCTCGGCCGCGACATGCCCCATGATCGCGCCAGCTTCCACGGAAAAGCCGATCAGCGCGCCGGTCTTGAGCTGCTGGAGGCGCGTGACCGTCGGCAGGTCAAACTCGGTTTCCGACGCCAGCAGATCCATCGCCTGCCCGCCCGCCATGCCGGATGGACCGCTGGCGCGCGCAAGCTCAGCGACAAGCTCGATGCGCACGAACGGATCGGGATGGGTATCGGCGTCGGACAATATCTCGAACGCCAGCGCATGCAGCGCATCGCCCGCGAGCACGGCGGATGCCTCGTCGAACGCTTTGTGCACAGTCGGCTTACCGCGCCGGAGATCGTCATCATCCATGCAGGGCAGATCGTCGTGCACGAGGCTGTAGACGTGGATGCATTCGACTGCGACGCCCACCCGGATCGCACAGGCGCGGTCGACGTTGAACAGATCGGCCGATGCACAGACGAGCAAGGGACGCAGCCGCTTGCCCCCGCCGATCGCGGCATGGCGCATCGCTTCGAACAATTTGCGGCGGGGATCGTCGGGCAGCGGCAGGAGCCGTTCGAATTGCCGGTCGACGTCCTGCGCGATCTGGCGAAGCGCCTGGCTCAGGCCGATGGCCTCGATCTTCATATCGCCGGCCCGATCATCCCGCATCGAAGGGCTGGACGCCCGCGGGCTGGCCGTCGCGGCCGAGCGTGATCTTCTCGATCCGCGCCTGCGCGTCGGAAAGCTGCTTTTCGCACTGCGCGCGCAACGCATCGCCCTCGGCATAGAGCCGAATGGCTTCATCGAGCGTTTCCTCGCCGCTCTCAAGGCGATGCACGATCGTTTCGAGACGCTTGAGCGCCTCTTCGAACGACAATGCGCCAATGGCATCCAGTTCCTGCCCCATGGAGCGGCTTGTGAACGCGAGCACGTCAGGGGTCAAGCAGCGGGGGTGACTTTCGCGCGCTCCTCGGCGACGAGTTCCTTGCGGCTGAGTTTACCGACAAGCGTCTTCGGCAGATCGGGCCGGACTTCAACTGCGGTAACCCGCTCATGCTTGCCAAGCTGAGGATTGAGCCATTCCTTTAACGACTCGCCGTCGATGTCCGTATCGGGGCGGAGACTGACGAACGCCTTGGGCATTTCACCACGATACGCATCCGGCAGGCCGATCACGATGGCCTCGCGCACTGCGGGATGATGGTACAATATCTGCTCGACCTGGCTCGGATAGACCTTGAAGCCGCCGACGGTGATCATGTCCTTCAGGCGATCGACAATGCGGAGAAAACCATCCTCGTCGATCGTGCCGATGTCGCCTGTGCGGAAGCCGCCGTTGATAAAGCTCCCCGCATCCTCGTCCGGCCGGTTCCAGTAGCCCTTCATCACCTGCGGGCCGGAGATGACGATTTCGCCGGGCATACCCTCGGGGGCAGGCCGCGTCGGATCTTCGCGATCGACCAGGGTGAAGCGCGTATCGGGCAGCGGCTGGCCGATCGTCCCGACCTTGCGCGGCTTGGCATAAGGGTTGCTGGCGGTGATGCAGCATTCGGTGAGGCCGTAGCCTTCGGCCACAATCGCGCCGCTCCCCTCCTCGAACGCGGTCTTGAGTTCGGCCGGCAGCGGTGCGCCGCCCGATGCGAATACCCGAAGCGAGGACATGTCGGTCTTCGCAAAATGCGGATGCTCCAGCAAAGCCCGGAACATGGTCGGCACGCCGGGCATCGATGTGGGATGGGTGCGATTGATCGTGTGCAGGACCTGCTCGGCCTCAAAGCGCGGCAGCATGATGATCTCGCCCCCGCGCAGCACGGTACGATGCAGCACGGTCATATTGGCGAAGATATGGAAGAAAGGGATGACGCCCAGGATGCGATCGTCCTGATCGAGCCAGGGATCGATGCCGAGGATCTGGCGCGCGTTCACGGTGATGTTGTTGTGCGTCAGCATCGCGCCCTTGGGCGTGCCGGTGGTGCCACCGGTATATTGCAGCATCGCCACCGTAGAGACCGGATCGATCGATGCCGGGGTGTAATAGCCGTCATTGTCGATTAGCGCGGAGAAGGCGGTGATCCTCGGATCGTCCGGGCGCTTCACATTCTGGCCCGACTGAAACCAGTGATAATAAAGAGACTTACCGCGCGGCAGGGCGCCTTCGACCGATCCCACCACGAGGCGCTCGAGACCGGTATGCTCCATCACCTTGAGCGCGGTGGGCAGCAGCGCCTTCGCGGTCAGCGTGAACAGCATCTTGGTGCCGCTGTCCTCGACCTGATAGGCAAGTTCGTCGACCGTGTAGAGTGGCGAGAAATTGACGATCGTCGCGCCGATCTTCATCGCGCCATAATAAGCCGCAACATAATGCGGCACGTTCGGCAGGAAGAGGCCGATGCGGTCGCCCTTCTTCACGCCAAGCCGCAACAGGCCGGCCGCGACCCGGTCCACGCCATTCGCGACCTCGGCATAGCTGAACTTACGTCCGAAAAAATCGATCAGCGGCGCACCCGGATGCGCGGCCACGCTCGCGTCGAACATGGCCGGAATCGACATCGGCCCATAGGTGACATCCCATGGACTGGGATGGAGATAATTGCTGCGCCAGATGCTCGATGGATCGGCCATTGACACTGTCTAGACGGGGAAACCTAACCGATCAATGAACGGCTTGGCGTCCGGACGCGCTCAGCGCCGGAAGGGATCCTCGAAAGCCTCCTTGGCGGGCGACTTAGCAGGTGCCTCTTCACCGGCGGAGGCCGCAAAAAGCGATTCCGCCTCGCGGCCCGCCGCGTCGCGCTGCGCGCGCAATTCCTCGATCAGCGCCTGGCGGTCGCCGTCCAGACGCGTATCGACCGGGGCCTCGATGCCCGCCGCCTTGGCAGCCTTGGCGACCAGCCCGTCCAGCTCGCGCTGTGAGCAGAGGCCCAACGTCACCGGATCCTTCGGCGTGATGTTGGCTATGTTCCAATGGGTGCGGTCGCGGATCGCGGCGATGGTGGTGCGCGTCGTGCCGATCAGCTTCGAGATCTGGCCGTCGGAAATTTCGGGATGGTTGCGGATGATCCAGGCAATGCCGTCCGGCTTGTCCTGACGCTTGGAAACCGGCGTGTAGCGCGGCCCCTTGGTGCGGCGGATCTGGTCCGGCCCCTTCAGGATCACGAGGCGATAGTCGGGATTGTCCTGCCCCTTCTCGATCTCGGCCATGGTCAGCTCGCCAGCGCGGATCGGATCACGTCCGGTCAGCTTGGTCGCAGCGGTATCATCAGCGATCGCCTGGATCTCGAGAATGTGAAGGCCGCAAAAGTCGGCGATCTGCTGAAAGCTCAGCGCAGTATTGTCGACCAGCCAGGACGCGGTCGCATGGGGCATGAGCGGCTGGGCCACGATGTACTCCTGAAAATAAAAGGGCCGCTCCGTCACGGAGCGGCCTATGCATGCCGACGATGTAGTGCGGTGGACGGCGGAGGGCAAGGCGAATTGCTCGACCGTCTTGCCTTGCAGAAAGGAAAACACCCGCCGGGCAAGCCCAACGGGTGGTTCCTTCTCCTCCCCAGGAAAACTTGGTGCTAGCGCCCGACAGCGCTGCCGAGGCGATGATAGAGCGCAGAGAATTTCGAGGATTCCGGCTTGTCCTGAATCTCGTGGAGATAATGCAGCACCGCTTCGCGCAGCAGATTGAAATCTTCCGTCGACAGGACGGCGCGGGCACGGGTTGGTTCAGACATAACGCACACTCCTCTCTTGCTTGCAGATTGGAAGGGAGTTCCGGCCGCGGCCTAAAGACCGCGTGCCGGTTCCTCTCCTCGCGGCTTAGGCCGCAAACTGGTTCATTGTGTTGTGAGCGCCACCGGCCTTGAGGGCCGCTTCGCCGGCGAAATATTCCTTGTGGTCGTCGCCGATGTCGGAGCCCGACATGTTCTGGTGCTTCACGCAGGCGATGCCTTCGCGGATTTCCTTGCGCTGCACGCCCTTGACGTAGCCCAGCATGCCCGCCTCGCCGAAATATTCCTTGGCGAGATTATCGGTGCTGAGCGCGGCCGTGTGATAGGTCGGCAGCGTGATGAGGTGATGGAAGATGCCGGCGCGCGCCGCCGCGTCCTTCTGGAAGGTGCGGATCTTCTCGTCAGCTTCGGCCGCAAGCTCGGTCGTGTCATAATCGACCGACATCAGCTTGGCGCGGTCGTAAGCCGACACATCCTTGCCCGCCTCGGCCCAGGCGTCGAACACCTGCTGGCGGAAGTTCAGCGTCCAGTTGAACGACGGCGAATTGTTGTAGACCAGCTTCGCGTTCGGGATCACTTCGCGGATCTTGTCGACCATGCCGGCGATCTGCTCGATATGCGGCTTCTCGGTCTCGATCCAGAGCAGGTCTGCGCCGTTCTGGAGCGAGGTGATGCAATCGAGCACGCACCGCTCCGCGCCGGTTCCCTCGCGGAACTGGAACAGGTTGGACGGCAGGCGCTTCGGGCGCAGCAGCTTGCCGTTGCGATTGAGGATGACGTCGCCGTTGCGGGCGGTCGCCGGATCAATCTCTTCGCAATCGAGGAAGCTGTTATACTGATCGCCGATGTCGCCAGCTTCGTTGCTGACGGCGATCTGCTTGGTGAGGCCGGCGCCGAGCGAGTCGGTGCGGGTGACGATGATGCCGTCGTCGACGCCCATTTCCAGGAAGGCGTAACGGCAGGCGCGGACCTTCGCGAGGAAGTCCTCATGCGGCACTGTAACCTTGCCGTCCTGGTGGCCGCACTGCTTCTCGTCGGACACCTGGTTTTCGATCTGGAGCGCGCAGGCGCCCGCCTCGATCATCTTCTTGGCGAGCAGATAGGTCGCCTCGGCATTGCCGAAACCGGCGTCGATGTCAGCGATGATCGGAACGACATGGGTCTCGTAGTTATCGATCGCGTGCAGCAGACGCTGCTCTTCCATCTGGTTGCCGGTCTCGCGGGCCTTGTCGAGATCGCGAAACATCATGCCGAGTTCGCGGGCGTCGGCCTGCTTGAGGAAGGTATAAAGCTCCTCGATCAGCGCCGGGACGCTGGTCTTCTCGTGCATCGACTGATCCGGCAGCGGGCCGAAATCGGAGCGCAGCGCGGCGACCATCCAGCCCGAGAGATAGAGGTAACGGCGCTTGGTGGTGCCGAAATGCTTCTTGATGCTGATCAGCTTCTGCTGACCGATGAAGCCATGCCAGCAGCCCAGCGACTGGGTATAGTTTGCGGCGTCCGCATCATAGGCGGCCATATCCTCGCGCATGATTTTCGCGGTGTACTTCGCGATATCGAGGCCGGTGTGGAAACGGTTCTGCAAACGCATGCGGGCCACGGCCTCGGCGTCAATGCCGTCCCAGGTTCCGTTGTGGCTCTTGATCAGCTGACCGGCTTGAAAGGCGATATCCTGGTACGTCAACGCGAGTCCCCTTGCGAGAGTGATTGCAAGGTTCATACAATCAGCATTGGCGGTTTTCCGCACAGCTTGTGTCAAAATTTTCGTGAAGCTGTGCTATATTGCGCTGCAATATATGTATTTTTGTAAATATCTTACATTGCCCATGGCGAGTGATATGCGATTTGCCGCATGATTCAATCCGGCCATCTCTAATGCTTGGCAACCGGCTTGATCGCGATCCATGCCCTGTTACGCAAAAGTATCAATATCTGTTTCGTCGATCTCAATACTCCACAAATGGAGAGCCCGTCATGTTGTTCGATTTTCTGGTATCAGTAAGCATCCTTGGGGTTGCCAGTATTGGCATTGCCGTTTTGTTTGTTGCGGCAGAGAAGCTCAAGGACTTCAATTAATCATGCCTGTAAACGATAATATACTTTCAATGTATCTCTTAAGTTTTAGTAATTTTTATTGGTTAACTGCGTAAGCGTTTCGGCGATATTGATCGCCCGCTATTGATCTGACCTCCAAACGACCGTTCTGATCTTGCCTTCATGGGCAAGCGCCCTCCCGAATCACCATCCCTCCGTGCGGACAGTCTGCACCCTGCATCCGACGCAGCTCAGGCGCCGATCGTAAGCACGATCTTTCCGATATGCTCTCCGCCATCGATCCGCGCATGCGCGACGGACGCCTGTTCGAGCGGGAAGCACTGGTCGATGATCGGTTTGAGCTGGCCCGAGACCACGAACGGCCATACCATCCGCTCAAGCTCCTCGGCCACCAGCGTCTTGAAGCCGACGCTGCGCGCACGAAGCGTCGAGCCGGTGAGCATCAACCGCTTCTGCATGATCGTGTATATGGGGATCTCGGCCTTGAGTCCGCCCTGCACCGCGATCGAAACATGCCGCCCCTCTTCCGCCAGACAGGCGAGATTGCGCGGCAGATAATCACCGCCGACCATATCGAGCACCAAGTTGACGCCTTTACCGCCGGTAATCTCCTTCACTTGCTCCACGAAATCCGATGTGCGGTAGTTGATCGCATGCGCCGCGCCGATCCGGCGCGCGGCCTCGCACTTGTCGTCGCTGCCGCAGGTCACGATCACCTTGATGCCGAAGAGCACGCCAAGCTTGATCGCCATGGTGCCGATCCCGCTGGTGCCGCCATGCACCAGCAGCGTTTCGCCTTCGTCGGCATATCCGCGTTCGAACACGTTGGTCCACACGGTGAACAGCGTTTCGGGCAGCGCCGCCGCCTCGACCATCGTCAGCGAGGCAGGCACGGGCAGGCATTGCCCGACCGGCGCCACCGCATATTCGGCATAGCCCCCGCCGGTGATGAGCGCGCAGACCGGCATGCCTGACAAGGTCGGATCGACATCCTCGCCTAGCTGGATCACATCGCCCGCCACTTCGAGGCCAAGTGTATCGGGCGCGCCAAGCGGCGGGGGGTAGCGGCCGAGCCGCTGCATCACGTCGGGCCGGTTGACCCCGGCGGCGGCCACCCGGATCAGCACCTCGCCATTTCCGGGGACGGGCAGCGGCACGTCCTGGATCTGAAGCACCTCCGGCCCGCCGGGCTCAAGGCAGGCGATGCGCTTCATGGTGCCGGGAAGAGACATCAACAGCCTTTCGTCGTTAACAGCGCGCCCGTTATTGACAAGCGCATGCAAAGGGTCAACTTTCCCCTCATGGATGCTGAAGATCTCTTTCCGAAGGGTGTCACAGATCCGTTGACCACGCTTGGCCGGCAGGATCTTGACCCATTCTCGATCGAGGAACTCAACGCGCGCATAGAAAGCCTCGAAAACGAGATTGCGCGTGTGAAGGCAAAAATTAACGCCGCCGTTAACCATCGCGCAAGTGCTGAGGGATTATTCAAGCGATGAGGAGCGGTCGTCGCTCCCTGCCGGTGGCGTGGTGCGACGATGTCGTCCTTGATGATGCGGGCGTGGCTCCCGATATTGGGAATACCGCGCTCCATCCGGACCGGTAGGAGTATGTGATACATGCCTTCATTCGCCCGTGAGCTTGAGCAGACCCTGCACAACGCTCTTTCCGCTGCGAGCACGCGTCATCACGAATATGCGACGCTCGAGCATCTCCTTCTGGCACTGATTGACGACGAGCACGCCTCAAAGGTGATGACCGCGTGCGGCGTCGATCTCGGCGAGCTCAAGGACGCCGTGACCGTCTATCTTGATACCGAGCTTGACGCTCTCAAGGTCGAAACCAACGCTGATCCGTCGCCGACCAGCGGCTTCCAGCGGGTCGTGCAGCGCGCGATCCTGCATGTGCAGTCGTCGGGCCGCGAGGAAGTGACCGGCGCCAACGTGCTGGTCGCGCTCTTCTCCGAGCGTGAGAGCTATGCCGTCTATTTCCTGCAGCAGCAGGATATGAGCCGCCTCGATGCCGTCAGCTTCATTAGCCACGGTGTCGGCAAGGGCGGCGCGCCCGTCGAGAACCGCGAGGTCAAGGGCGCCGCCGAGGAAGAGAAGCCCGCCGCCAAGGCCGAGAACGGCAAGAAGGGCGAAAGCGCGCTCAAGCAATTCTGCGTCGATCTCAACGAGAAGGCGAAGAACGGCAAGGTCGATCCACTGATCGGCCGTGGCCCCGAGGTCGATCGCATGATCCAGATCCTGTGCCGCCGTTCCAAGAACAACCCGCTCTATGTGGGCGACCCCGGCGTGGGCAAGACCGCCATCGCGGAGGGCCTCGCGCGCAAGATCATTGAAGGCGACGTGCCCGACGTGCTGCTCCCGGCGGTGATCTATTCGCTCGACATGGGCGCGCTGCTGGCGGGCACCCGCTATCGCGGCGATTTCGAGGAGCGCTTGAAACAGGTCGTGAACGAGCTTGAAAAGCTGCCGCACGCGATCCTGTTCATCGATGAGATCCACACCCTGATCGGCGCCGGCGCCACCAGCGGCGGCGCGATGGATGCGTCCAACCTGCTCAAGCCCGCTCTCTCGGGCGGCTCGATCCGTTGCATCGGGTCGACCACCTACAAGGAGTTCCGCAACCACTTCGAGAAGGACCGTGCGCTCCTGCGGCGGTTCCAGAAGATCGACGTCAACGAGCCGACCATCGAGGACACCATCAAGATCCTCACCGGCCTGCGTTCGGCGTTCGAGAACCATCACTCGGTGAAATACACCCCCGACGCGATCAAGTCGGCGGTGGAGCTCAGCGCGCGCTACATCAACGACCGCAAGCTGCCCGACAAGGCGATCGACGTGATCGACGAGGTCGGCGCGATGCAGATGCTGGTGGTGCCGTCCAAGCGGAAGAAGATCATCACCACCAAGGAGATAGAGGCGGTCATCGCCACCATCGCGCGCATCCCGCCGAAATCGGTCTCGACCGACGACAAGAAGGCGCTCGCGACGCTCGACACTGATCTCAAGCGGGTCGTGTTCGGGCAGGATCAGGCGATCGACGTCCTGTCCTCGGCGATCAAACTCAGCCGGGCGGGTCTGCGCGATCCCGACAAGCCGATCGGCAACTATCTGTTCTCCGGCCCCACCGGCGTCGGCAAGACCGAGGTTGCGCGCCAGCTTGCGCAGATCATGGGCATCCCGCTCCAGCGCTTCGACATGTCCGAATATATGGAGCGTCACTCGGTCAGCCGCCTGATCGGCGCGCCTCCGGGCTATGTCGGATACGATCAGGGCGGGCTTTTGACCGATGCGGTCGATCAGCAGCCGCACTGCGTGCTCCTGCTCGATGAGATCGAGAAGGCGCATCCGGACCTGTTCAACATCCTGTTGCAGGTGATGGACAACGGCAAGCTGACCGATCACCACGGCAAGACCGTCGATTTCCGCAACGTCATCCTCATCATGACGACCAATGCCGGCGCGTCCGACATGGCGCGTGAATCGA
>CAYLIK010000079.1:10871-14491 GCA_964383565.1 uncultured Sphingomonadaceae bacterium | reverse complement strand
CGAATCCGGGAGAGGTCACGCTATGGCCGCCAAACTCGACGCCGGCGGCCTGGCCATGGTCGGCGAGATCGAATGCCCACGCATTGTGACTGTCGCCCGCAAGCACGATCAGATTGGCGTCGGCATCAAGCGCGGCACGCAGCAGCCGTGATCGGGCGGCCGGATAGCCGTTCCAATTATCCATGTTGAACGGCAGCCCCAGCCGTGAGGCGGCAAGGCCGGCCTCGACATAGGCGCGCGCTCGCGCCGGCGCATTGATCGGAAGCCAGTCTTGTGCTTCTTTAGGCGTCGTCAACACGCCGACATTCACTTGTTGAGCGAGCACTTGCCAGCGCGTATCGCGCGCCGCCGAGGCGAGGCTTGCCGCCAACCAGCGCTCCTGATCCGCGCCGAGGATGGTGCGCCCGGCCGACATCCACTGATCGTCCCGGAATTGCTTCAAGGCCGCGTTCGGATCCCCTTGACCCAACAACGCTGTCGTCAGGCTCAACTGCCTGGTCCGGCCGCCCAGACGCTGTTCCGGCCGGAACAGCGTTGCGAGGCGGCCGATCCGATATACTGCCCAGAGACTGTCGGAGACCGGCATCCACTCGCGATAGGCCTGGATCGCCGCTGCCTTGCGGACATCCCAGGCGCCTTCCTTTTTCGGATCATGATTGTCGGCACCATCGCGCCATGCGTCGTTGGCGCTTTCATGATCGTCCCACATCGTGATCATCGGAAAGCGGCGATGGATCGCCTGCAGGGCGGGATCGGTGCGGTAAGACGCGAACCGCGCGCGATAGTCGGCCAAGTGAATGGTTTCGCTCGCTGGCTCGATGATCCGACCAGCGATCGTATCCGCACGCGCGGGATAATGGTCGCGCGGATATTCGTAAAGATAATCGCCAACGTGAACCATCAGGTCGATATCGTCGCGCGCGGCCGCATGGGCATAGGCGTTGAAGAAGCCGAACGGCTTATTCGAGCAGGAAAAGACGCCAAGTGTGAAGCGATCCTTGTCGTCGACCGGCAACGTCCGGGTGCGTCCGATCGGCGATATCGAGCCTTCGGGGGCATGGAAACGATAGAAATACCAGCGGTCAGGTCTCAGCCCGCCGAGGACGATCTTTGCCGTGAAATCCCGACCGGCGCCCGCCTCGGCAGTTCCGCCAGCGACGATCCGGGCGAAGTCCTCAGACTCGCTCACCTCTACCGTTAGCCGGGCGAATTCGGGCGAGACGAACCGGGTCCACAGCAGCACCTGATCCGCACCCGGTTCGCCACTGGCGACGCCGTGGGTGAAGCCGCGCAGGCTTTCTTGCGTGAGGCCGGCGGAGCTCAGCGATCCTAGGGCAGTCGCCACCAATGATGATCTCAGGAAATCGCGGCGATCAATTACCATAACGCTCCCCGGCCAGAGACCCGGTTACCCTATTTCGAACGATCGCTGAGCGTGCCCGCCGCGTCATGGTCCTCGCCAAGTTCCTTCTTGAAGCTCTTCAGGCCCTTCGCGACATCCAGCGCCATCCGAGAGAAGCGTCCGCCGCCGAGCAGCAAGACCGCAACCAATGCAACGATCGCCCAATGGGCCAGGCTCAGACCTCCCATGATGTTCCTTTCCAGTTTGATATCGACGGCGCTCTGACATCGAAATGTGACAATTTGCCATGCGTGCGATGCTGTCACCAAAACGTCGTCGAGGAGTCATGCAACGGCAACGGCATTTGCGCAGATGTTTCACATGCACGGTCTACCCGCTCCACATCACCCAAAGGGGAGCATCGACATGACCGACCAAATCATCAGTGCTTACAGCGACGGCGACATCGACACCAATCGCACCGACAATCCGAGCCTGCAAAGCCTCATAGAACAGCGCTATTCACGCCGCAGCACCTTGTTTGGCGGGGCCTCCGCAATCGCCGCCGCGGTGTTCGGCGGCTCTCTGCTCGCCGCATGCGGAGAGGATAATGACGCGCCGGTGGTGAATGCGGGGGCCAATGCCACCGCCTCCTCCGGCCGTATGGTGACGCTCGCCGGCACCGCGACCGACGACAACGCGGTGTCCTCCGTCGCCTGGATCCAAGCCTCCGGCCCGTCCGTCACCTTGACCGGCGCCGCCACGAATAACGCAACCTTCCTGGCGCCAAGCGTGGCCACTGCGACTCCGCTCGTCTTCCGCTTCACTGCCACCGACGACAAGGGCAAGGCGACGACGGGCGACACGACCGTCACCATCAATCCCGCGCAACTGGGCTTCTCGGCGGTCGCCAAGAACAAGCTCGACGTCGTGACCGTTCCGGCAGGCTACACGGTCCAGGTCGTCACGAAGCTGGGCGATCCGATCGCGGCCGGCGTTCCTGCCTATGCCAATGACGGCACCGACAGTAATTTCGCGCAACGCATCGGCGATCATGGCGACGCGCTCTACTGGTACGGCCTGAACGCGTCGGGCGCTCGCGACGACAACGGTTCCACGCGCGGGCTGATGGTTCAGAACCACGAAAATCTCAGCCAGCAATATCTGCACCCCGCAGGCCCATCGCCCGCGCCCCGTCCCGAAGCCGAGGCGATCAAGGAGATCGAGGCGCATGGCGTCAGCGTCACCGAATATGTCGAGGGCGCGAATCGCGCTTGGAGCTATGTTCAGGGTTCGACCTTCAATCGTCGCATCACGCCGAACACGCCGGTGGTCTTCAACGGCCCGGTTCGGGGAAGCGCGCTTCTTCAGACAGCCTATTCGACCGACGGCACTGCGGGACGTGGTACGATCAACAACTGCGCCAACGGCCACACCTTGTGGGGCACCAACATCACCTGCGAAGAAAATTGGGCCTTCTATTTCCGTCGCGACAACTCCGGCGCTGGGACTGATAACGCCGCCCGCACGGCGCGTGAACTGACCGCGCTGCGCCGCTACGGCGTGACCAGCAACACCGGTAATTATGACTGGTCTACCGTCGTCCCCGCCGATTCGGCCAACACGACGTTCCGTCGCTGGGATGCGCGAGCGACCGGTGCATCGGCGACCGCCGATTATCGCAATGAGCCCAACCAGTTCGGCTGGTGCGTCGAACACGATCCCTATGACGCCACGCAAGCCCCCCGGAAGCGGACGGCGCTCGGCCGGCTGGGGCATGAGGGTGCGTGGCTTGGCAAGCTCGAAGCCGGCAAGAAAATCGCCGTCTATACGGGCGACGACTCGCGCGGCGAATATTTCTATAAGTTCGTGTCCACGGCCGCTTGGGACGCGGCTGACGCATCACGTTCGGATCGTCTCGCGGTTGGCGACAAATATCTGGATGCCGGCACGCTCTACGTCGCCAAGTTCAACGCTGACGGCACCGGCACCTGGCTGCCGCTCGTCTTCGGTCAGGTGCCGGATCGTCCGGCGACGGCTAGCGACCCGGCCTATAGCTTCGCGGATCAGGCCGACATTCTTGTAAATGCGCGGCTTGCGGCCGATGCCGTGGGTGCGACCAAGATGGATCGCCCGGAATGGACCGCGACCAACAATGTGACCGGTGAAATCTATCTGACGCTGACTAACAACAACACCTCGCTGCGTCCACTTACTGGTACTGATGCGGCCAACCCGCGCCACTATAATGACCCGAAGAGCGGGTCCAATCAGTTCG
>CAYLIK010000079.1:1898-10861 GCA_964383565.1 uncultured Sphingomonadaceae bacterium | reverse complement strand
ACGACAAGCGGGGAGTGTGCCTGGAGGAGGATGCGGGAGACCGGGGACGATCCGGCGGCCACCGGCTTCGCATGGGATATTTACCTCTTTGGCGCGGGCGCCGATCTCGATCCGGTCAACATCAACATTTCCGGCCTTACCGCCGACAATGACTTTTCCAGCCCCGACGGCATCTGGTTCGGACGGCCGCAAAATGCCTCCGGCCTCGTCAATCCGGTGCTCTGGATACAGACCGACGACGGTGCTTACACCGACGTTACCAATTGCATGATGCTTGCGGCGATACCGGGCACGACCGGCGACGGCGCGAACAAGACGATCACCAATACCGGTACAGGTGGCGCGACCGCGACGCAGGCGACCAAGGTGGGCGCTGCGGCCACGGCGGCATCGCTCAGGCGCTTTCTGGTCGGGCCGATCGAGTGTGAGATCACCGGAGTCGACAGTACGCCGGACGGCCGCACGCTGTTCGTCGGCATCCAGCATCCCGGCGAAAATGGCACACCCGCCGCACCCTCAAGCAACTGGCCGGACAGCCAGGCGACTGGAAGCGCAGCCGCCACCGTGCGTCCGCGTTCGGCCGTTGCAGTGATCACCAAGGATGATGGCGGCGTCGTCGCTCTTTGATCGATCCCGCCTTGCGCGAGGCGTCGCCGGCCTGCTCCTGGGGCTGCTGGCGGCGTCTGCGCCGGGCCAGGTCATTGAGATAGATTATCAGGGCGTCGCGACCACCTACGATCGCCCGACCTTGTTCAATGGAGAGGGGGCGCAGCCGCTGACACCAGCGGTTGCGCCAGGCCCTTTGGAGCAGTCAACCCTTTCGATGCTCGCGTCCGAGGCGCGCGCGCACGGGATCGATCCCGCGCTGATCGAGGCGGTCGCGTGGCAGGAATCACGCGGCTCGATGGCGGCGATAAGCCCCAAGGGCGCCATCGGCATCATGCAGCTAATGCCGGGCACCGCAGCTGCGCTGGGCGTCAATCCCTATGATGCCACCGATAATGTGCGCGGTGGCGTGCGCTTCCTGAAAAGCCAGATCGATCGCTTCGGCAGCGTCGAACTTGGCCTCGCCGCATATAACGCCGGACCGGGCGCGGTCCGGCGTTATGGCGGCATCCCACCGTTTCGCGAAACGCGGAACTATGTCGCGAAGATTCTCGCGCGCTGGCGTCAGGCTGCGCCGCTTCCAATTCCTGATCCTGTTATATTCGAGGTGCCCAGATTGTGAGTCGTTTCTTTCGTGCCCCGCTGGCAGTCATCGTTGCCGCATGTGCGGTACCCGCCTTCGCGCAATATGCCGCACCCGATCCCGCCGGTTCTGGCCCGATCGTCGGTGCGGTCAGCTGGTTGCAGGGCACGCTGCTCGGCAATGTCGCGACCGCGATCGCCGTCATCGCCGTGGCCGCCGTCGGCTTCATGATGCTGACCGGCCGCATCAACTGGAAATATGGCGCGACCGTCGTGCTCGGCCTGTTTATCTTGTTCGGCGCGACATCGATCGTGGCCGGCATCCGCTCGGTGGCCGGTGGCTGATATGGGCGGCGATCCGATCTTCCGTGCGCTGACTCGTCCGCAAATGGTGGCGGGCGTGACCTATCCGTTTTTCGTGCTCAACGGGCTGGTGGCGGCGGAATTGTTCCTGATCTTCAAGAGCCTGTGGGCGTTGCTGCCCTCACTCCTGCTGCACGGGGTCGGCTATGCCGCGCATCTGCGCGACCCGCACATCATGGCGTTGTGGCTGACGCGGCTGCGCAAATGCCCGAAGGTCGCCAATCGGCGGCTGTGGGGGGCCAATGCCTACACCCCGTGAACGCGCCGCCGCGCGCGAAGTCCCGATTGGCAAGCATCTCCCCTACGCCGCACAGATCGATGACCATACGATCCTGACCCGCGACGGGCTTACGATGCAGGTTATCCGCCTCGACGGCCTGCCGTTCGAGACGATCGACCAGGCCCAGCTCGATGCACGCAAGGCGGCGCGGCACGCGATGCTGCAATCGGTCGCCTCGGCGCGCTTCGGGCTGGTGCATCATGTCGTCCGCCGTGCCGTGTCGCCCACCCTGGAAGGCCAGTTCGGCGATCCGTTCAGCCAGTCGCTTGATGCGGCTTGGCGCGGGCGGCTGGCGTCGCGTCGGTTATATGTGAACGATCTCTACCTGACCGTGGTCATGCGACCGCTCGCCGGGCGCGCCGGGTGGGCAGAACGCCTGCTCGGTCTGTTCAGCGGGACGAAGAAGGACGGGCAGGCGGAGATCGCCGTCGATGTCCGCCAGCTCAACCAGGCCAGCGAGATGCTGCTGGCGTCGCTCGCACCGTATGGTCCGCGTCTGCTGTCGGCCTATGACCTTGCGACCGGGCTTGCGTCCGAACCCGCGGAGTTTTTCGGTCAGCTCGTCAACGGTACGGACATGCCGGCCCTGCTGCCACTGGGCGATCTCGGCCATGCGCTCCCCCGGCGGCGGATCTCGTTCGGGGCGGATGCGATCGAGTTTGGCCCGCTCGACGGCGAACCCGCCACCTTCGGCGCGATCATATCGGTCAAGGATTATCCGGCCGCGACCGGCGCGGGCATGTTCGACGATCTCTATCGCCTGCCAATCGAGATGCTGGTGACGCAAAGTTTTGCCGTGGTCGATCGCGGCCCGGCGCTCGACCGCATTGATCTCGCGCTCAGGCGCATGAAATCGGCCGATGACGCGGCGGTGTCGCTGCGCACCGAATTGTCGCTGGCGAAGGATGAGGTCGCGGCCGGACGCGCCGCCTATGGCGAGCACCATCTGACAGTGATGGTGAAGGCCGCCAGCCTGGCGGAGCTTGATGGCGCGGTGGGAGAGGTTCAGGCGCTGCTTGCCGAGACCGGCTTCGCGGCGGTGCGCGAAGAATTGGGGTTGGAGGCCGCCTTCTGGGCACAGATGCCGGGCAATTTCAACTATATCGCCCGGCGCGCGCTGATCTCCTCGGCCAATTTTGCCGGGTTCGCGAGTGCGCATAATTTCCCGATCGGCCAGCCCGCCGGCAATGTCTGGGGCGATGCCGTCACCTTGTTCGAGACGACTTCGGCAGGCCCCTATTTCTTCAACTTCCACCGCGGCGACCTCGGCAACTTCACAATTATCGGCCCGTCCGGCTCGGGCAAGACGGTGGTGCTTGCCTTCCTCCTCGCGCAGGCGCGCCGTTTCTCCCCGCGCATCATCTTCTTCGACAAGGATCGCGGGGCGGAGATCTTCCTGCGCGCCATCGGCGGCGTCTACGACACTCTGCGGCCGGGCGAGCAAACCCGCCTCAATCCGCTGGCGCTGCCCGACACGCCGGGCAACCGCCGCTTCCTTTCGGACTGGATCGCCCGGCTGGTGACTGTCGACGGGATCGCGCCGTCCGTCGAGGAGCAGGCCTGGATCAGCGATGCGATCGAGGCTTCCTACGCTGGCCTGCCCGAGCATCGCCGCCTGCGTTATCTCGCCGACCTGTTCCGGGGTCGTTCGCGCGCCTCGGGCAGCGATCTCGCCGCGCGGCTCGCGCCCTGGCATTCTGGCGGCGAGCATGCCTGGCTGTTCGACAATGCGGACGATGGGCTCGACATGGGCGCCGAGACGATCGGCTTTGACATGACCGCGATCCTCGACCACGCGGTGCTGCGCTCGCCCGCGATGATGTATCTGTTCCACCGTGTCGAGGAACGGCTCGACGGCCGCCCGACGATCATCGTCGTTGATGAAGGCTGGAAGGCGCTCGACGACGAGGTGTTCGTCGCCCGTATCCGTGACTGGGAAAAGACCATACGGAAGCGCGGCGGCATCGTCGGGTTCGCCACCCAGTCGGCCTCGGACGCGCTCCAGAGCCGCATCGCCTCGGCGATCGTCGAGCAGGCCGGCACCCAGATCTTCATGGCCAATTCGTCGGCGCAGGCTTCGGACTATATGGATGGTTTCGGCCTCACCCAGCATGAGTTCGACCTGATACGGACCATGCCGGAAACGGCGCGCGCCTTCCTCGTGAAGAACGGCAATGACAGTGTCGTCGTCCGGCTCAACCTCGCCTCCGAACCTGATCTGCTCACTGTCCTGTCCGGGCGCGAACGCACGGTACGCCTGCTCGATTCGATCCGCAGCCAGTTCGGCGATCAGCCCGATGCCTGGCTCCCCCGCTTGCTGGAAGCCGCATGAACAGCGCGCTCTGCACGGCGCCGGTCGCCAAGGGCATGGCCGCGCGGTTGCTCGCCGATGTCGATTGCCAGGCGTTCGGCCTGGTCGAGCGCGGCTATGCCATTCTTGCGCAACCGGGCGGCGCAGTCGGCACGCTGCTGACCGGGCTGCTTGTGCTCGCGGTTGCTTTTTTCGGCTACCGGCTGCTGCTTGGCCACGGCCTTGTCCTGTCTGACGCCGTTGGTCTCGTGGTCAAGATCGGTATCGTGCTGCTCCTCGCCGGATCCTGGTCGGCTTGGCAAACGCTGGCTTATGACAGTCTGGCCCGGGCCCCCAGCCAGATTGCCGTGGAGTTGCTGGACGGGATCGGGGCCAAGCAGCCGCTCGCCGGGCTTGACCATATGGTCAAGAGTCTGGATGCGGCCGGGATCGGCTATCGCGAGCGCGCCGGAATGGTGTCCCCCTTGATTGGCGGCCCGGCGACAGCGGCGATGACGCTCAATGTCTCCGCGCAGCTGCTGGTCCTGTCGACGGTCGGCGTGCTGGTGGCGGCGCGGGTCGTGCTCGCGCTGCTGCTCGCGCTGGCGCCGCTGATGGCCGGCTTTCTGCTGTTCGACGCCACGCGTGGCATGGCGGAGGGGTGGATACGCGGCATGGTCACGGCGGCGCTCGTGCCGCTATTCGTGATGATCTTCGCCTCGGTGGAGTTCGCGATACTGGCCCCTATGCTCAACCGCCTGTTCGCGGCGCAGGCGGCCGGCACTTTCGAAGTCGCGACCACCACCCCGATCGGGCTGGTCACGCTCACATTTGCGCTCGCGATCGTCGCGGGCATCGTCGCGGGCGCGAAGATCGCGCACGGCATCCGTCTTCCCCGTCGGCAGGCGACAACCCGCACCAGCGAGCCGCAACCGGCGGCGATGCCCGTCCAGCCGCAGACGCCCGCCGTCCATCTGGCACAGGTGCTTGAAGGGCTGTCGCGTCGCGAGACTGCCGCCGCGCCGAACGGCTCCCGGCGCATCGTGCAATCGCTCACGCGCGATCTGTCGCGCGCCACATCAACGTCATCCGGAGGATCAGGATCGCCCATGTCAGGGCCAGCATATTTCAACGCGCGCCGTGCCCCCCGGCAGTCGCGCGCCGCCACGCGGAGGGATGCATGACCCAGCGTGACAGCTATTACGCCGCCGCCAGAAGCTGGGCTGACAGCCAGGCCGACGCGGTCGCACGGCAGTCGCGCTTCGCCTGGATCGTGGCCGGCGTGGCCAGCGGGATCGCGCTCGTGCTGGCCATCACGATCGCATTGATGGTGCCGCTCAAATCGAGCACGCCCTATGTGCTGACGGTTGATCGGCAGACCGGCGCGATCGAGATGGCGACCAGCCTTTCGGATGGGCGCCTCACCCAGAATGAAGCGGTGATCCAGGCGCAACTCGCCGCCTATGTCATCGCGCGCGAGACCTTCGACGCGACCGACCTCGCCGCGAAATATCGCGAGGTCCAGCTTGCATCCTCGCCCGGTGTGACAGCCACCTATGTGGCGCAGATGCAGGCATCCAATCCGCAAAGCCCGCTGCGCACGCTCAGCCCCGGCGAAACGGTGCAGGTCACGATCCGAAGCATCTCGCTTATGACGCCGGGTACGGCGCTCGTGCGCTTTGTTGCCGCGCGCAGGCAGCCTGACGGCCGCGCTGGGCCGGAGCGCTCCTATGTCGCTGCGATCAGCTACGGTTTCTCCGGCCGGCCGCTCCGCATGGACGATCGTTTCGTCAATCCGCTCGGCTTTCAGGTGACGCGCTACCGGCGTGATCTGGAAGGCGTCGGCACATGAGGCGCATATTCGCCATCGGCTTTCTGATGCTGACAGCGGCGGCGCGGCCTCAGCCGATCGGTTCCGACCCGCACGTTCAGAGCATCTTCTACGATGCCGATCAGGTGGTGCGGCTGACCGGCGCGTTGGGCTGGCAGATCATGCTCGAATTCGGCCCCGACGAACGGATCGAAAATGTGTCGATCGGGGACTCGCTCGCCTGGCAGGTCACGCCCAACAAGCGTGCGCGCAATCTGTTCCTGAAGCCGCTGCGCATGGACGCCTCCACCAACATGACGGTCATCACTGATCAGCGTCGCTACACCTTTGCGCTGGATACTGGTCCGCGGCGAGATGCAACGCCCTGGGTGGTGCGCTTCGATTATCCGCGCGCGGTAGTGATGGCTATCGCCGAACCACCCCCGCCGCCGCCCCGCCAGCTCAACTTCGCCTATATACTGGCCGGCGACGCGAGCTTGCTGCCCCGGCGCGTATGGGATGACGGCAAGCAGACCTTCTTCGAATTCACTCCGCAAACGGCGATCCCGGCGATCTTCGCAGGGGGGCCAGGGAAGGACGAGACGCTGGTCAACGCTATGGTCCGCGGGCCGGTTACGGTGGTCCAGCAGACGTCCGGCCGCTTCACCCTTCGCGTGGGCAAGCGCATCGCGACGGTCACTTATGCCCCACCGCAGCAGGCAAGCGCGTCATGAGCGAGCTTCCTCCCGTAAAAAGACCCGGCGTCGCCCGACCCGATCGTCCCGCGTCGCTGGTGACTATGGCGATCACGATAGCGACGTTGGGCATCGCCACCTTCTCCTGGCTGTCCAACGCCCGTGCGGCGCGGATGGCGAGCGGGTTCGAGCTTCCCGGCCTTGCTTCAACCTCGGTGATCGACCCGGTGCCGCTGCCGGCCGCGCCACTGCCCCCGGCTCCGCCACCACCGCCGCCCGAACCGCGGCCCATGCCACAAAGCGGGCCACCGCCGATGCCGATCGTCAGCGAGGATCGGGATCGCTTTCGCTCGCCGGCGCTGATCGTCGATCTCGCGCAGGCCAATATCCCTGCAGTCCCCGTGCCCGGCGACGGCGGAGCCGCCCCCAACCCATCACCGTCATCGCCTGGCAACGGCCTGTCTGACACCGAGCGCTTTTCGGACCGCATCGGCGGTGAGGAGGTCGATGTTGTCAGCGCCGAGCGGATGACCGGGCTCGATCGCATGATTCCGCAAGGCGCCATCATCGGCGCGGTGATGGAAACCGCGCTCAATTCCGATCTGCCTGGGTTTGCGCGCGCGCTGGTGCAAAGAGACGTGCTGAGTTTCGACGGGTCAGCCGTGCTGATCCCGGCGGGCAGTCGCGTCATTGGTCAATATAAGTCCGGCGTCGCCCAAGGCGCATCGCGCGTGTTCATCCTCTGGACGCGCGTGATCCGGCCCGACGGCGTCTCGATCGCGATTGCCTCGCCCGCAGTGGACGAACTGGGCCGGGGCGGCGTTACCGGCAAGGTCAATCGCCATTTCTTGCAGCGTTTCGGCGGCGCGATCCTGATGTCGGTCCTCACGGGCGGCGTGACGGCGCTAGCCAATTCCGTCAGCAACGGCTCGACCGTCATCGTCGGCACGGCCGGCCAGGCGACCTCGCTTGCCAACGAGGCGACTGGCAGTTCGCAGATCCCGCCCACTATCGTCACCGCGCAAGGGTCGCCCGTGCGCATCTTCGTCGCGCGTGATCTCGATTTCACCAAGGTCGGACCTTATCAATGACGGCACTTGCCCGCGTTTATCTCGACACCTTCATTGCTCCGCTCAGCCCTTATCTGGCGCGGGAGGATGTGACCGATCTCTACATCAATCGGCCCGGTGAGGTTTGGGTTGAAACGGGCAGAGGCAGCGAACGACACGATGATCCAGCGATCGACGACGCTTTGCTATGGCGGCTGGCGCGGCAAATTGCGGCAGCGGCGGATCAAGGCATCAACCGGGAGCATCCCCTGCTGGCTGCAACCCTGCCCGATGGCGCGCGTGTGCAGATTTGTGCGCCGCCTGCCACGCGTGGTCATGTCGTAGTCGCGATCCGCAAGCACAGCGTGCCCGATCTCCGCTTGGCCGACTATGCCGCGAACGGCGCATTTGCGGGTATGGGCGAACGGAGCCAACTGGCGAAAGATGCAGACCAGAAGCTGCGCGCCACCCTGGCTGCGGGCGATGTGCTGAATTTTCTCGCCGACGCCGTCCGCGCGCGGAAGACGATTGTGGTGGCGGGCGGCACCGGGACTGGGAAAACGACTTTCCTCAACGCTCTGCTTCGTGAAGCAAACCCCGATGAAAGGCTATTGCTGATCGAGGACACACCGGAAGTGCAACTCCATCATGTAAACGCCGTCGGTTTGGTCGCGGTTAGGGGCCATCTCGGAGAAGCATCGGTAACGGCCAACCAGCTCATCGAAGCAGCGCTTCGTTTGCGTCCCGATCGCATTATCATGGGGGAAATTCGCGGATCCGAAGCGCTAAGCTGGCTTCGCGCGGCGGGCACGGGGCATCCAGGCTCGATCACGACCGTTCACGCGAACTCGCCATCGGGCGCTGCGGAACAACTTGCATTGATGTGCATGATGGGAGGCATTGAGCTACGCCGTGGTGAGCTTATCGAATATATAAACAGTGTTGTGGATATATTCGTGCAACTGGGAAGACATGATGGAACGAGAGCTATTGTAGAGTTGAGATTTCTTTGAGTGCCACATAAATATTACTATTAGTTCAAGGTCGTTCTTGGCTAATAGTCTTTTGCAGGCTGATGTCGTGCCCCGATATCAGCAGCTGCCCTCTCGATAGCTATCTGATTCTCTAAATTCACTTAAGCCATTTTCGAAGAACGACCGGCGTTCGACAGGTGTTTAGAGTCCTCGGTGAGCAGCAACCCCTCCGACTTCAGTCGGATACTGGCTTCAGCCACAGAATCGGCAGGATATGGGGTATGCGACCGGTTGTCACACGACATTCCACCATC
>CAYLIK010000079.1:0-1888 GCA_964383565.1 uncultured Sphingomonadaceae bacterium | reverse complement strand
AGCGGCAACCTATCGTATAGTTTCCGGTTGGTGATTTTTAGAGTCCTCCATAAGGAGAAACCCCTCCGACTTCAGTCAGATACTGGCTTCAGCCCCGGACTCGGCCATAGCAGGCTATGGGCTACAGCAGCGGTTGTCACACAACATTTCATCATCGCTATTATCTCGTCTGGGCACCGAAATATCGGTTCAAGGTGCTACGTGGCGAGGTCCGCTTGCGGGTGCGCGAGATCATCCGCCAGGTCTGCGCCGAGATGGGCTTGACGATAGTCAACGGCGCGCTGTCGAGCGACCACGTCTATATGTTCGTAGAGATCCCGCCGCACGTCTCCGTCAGCGACTTCGTGCGTCGCGCCAAGGGGCGCTAGTCGCGCAAGATCCAGCAGGAGTTCGAGCATATCCGCAAGCGCTACTGGGGCAGCGCTTCTGGCAGAGGGGCTACTTTTCAACCACCTCCGGCAACATCACCGATGACATCATCATGCGTTACCTGGCCTGAGTGTGGTGCTCATCTGCCCAGCATTCCTTACGCGATGCAAAGGCATCGCATTTCCGTTGATTGCAACTAGTTTGAACCCCATGCCTGAAATTGCTTGATGCCTAACGAGCAACAAGCTGCGCTAATCTATATCTATGATTGCCAACAAAAATCGAAAGAAGGTAAAAAAAGACTCGGGCTTACAAGTTCATTGGGGAGTGATAGGTGGACGATAATCGGTATCTGACGAACCCATTATTTGGCAGTAGTAACAAGATAAAGCTCGGTCTGTTTTGCCTGAACGGTGCCACGCCTCAACTATCTCGTGCGCCCGAGAAATATATTCCCCGTTGGGATAAGTCGCTGGAACTGATGAAGAAGGCTGACAAGGCTGGCCTCGAAGCGATGGTGGCTGTGTCGAGCTGGCGCGGGTCTATCGACGATCCCCGTCATCTGGCGCATCGGGAGCTTGAGCCGTTCACTTGGTGTGCGGCCCTGGCGGCATGTTCGAGCTATCCCGCGATCATCTCGACCTTTCATGCGCAATTGAATCACCCCGCCTTCATCGCGAAGGCGGCGGCCACCATCGATCAGATTAGCGGCGGTCGGGCGGGACTCAATTTCGTGGCCGGCAGCATGGACACGACCTTCAGCCAGTTCGGCCAATATGTCGAGGATCCTGAAGCACGCTATATCCACACCGAGGAGGTCGTTGATATCGTCAAGAAATTCTGGGAATCGGATGAGAGCTTCGACTTCAACGGAACCTTCTGCCAGGTCCGCAATGGTATCTCGCTTCCCAAGCCGGTCCAGAAGCCCGGGCCGGCGATCATGAATGCCGGCAGTTCGGGCCGCGGCCAACAATTCGCTGCCAAATATGCCGACATTGCCTTCACCCTGTTCAATGAAGATGGTACGGGCTGGGAGGACGTGGTGGCCCGCTACAAGTCGCTCGCAGAGAACGAATATCAGCGCAAACTCCAAGTATGGACCCATGGCTATGTCGTCGTCGGCGATAGCGACGAGGATGCCCGAAAATTCCTCAAATATTATGCCGAGGACAATGCCGATACGGCCTGGGTCGATTCGTTCGTCAAACAGGTTGCCGAGAATGCCCCTCAGCTTCGCCCGGAACCGCTTTATCATATGTCGCGGAATTGGGCGGCAGGGGGCGGGGCCGCCTTGGTAGGCTCGGCGCAGACGATTGCCGACCGGCTGGCGCGCTTTGCCGAGGCGGGCGTTTCCGGGATGCTGCTCACCTCGCTCGATCCGACCACGATGACGGACCGGTTCATCGGGGAGGTGCTTCCCTTGCTTGAAAAATATGGCCTGCGTGAGCCTTTTCACCGCGCGGCTGCGGCCTGATCGAGGGAAGGGAGTGTCATGGAACTAAACATGCGAGGCCGCGTC
>CAYLIK010000078.1:0-14533 GCA_964383565.1 uncultured Sphingomonadaceae bacterium | reverse complement strand
CGTGAAGCCCATGCCGAGGCCGCCGATAAGCACCTTTCCGCCCTCACTTCCGAGCCGCGCGCAGGCGAGCGTCGCCAGCGCCTGTTCGGAATGCCGCACCTGGCTGCCCATCAGTTCATCGAGCCCGAACTGAATCGAAAACGCATCGCCGCACCGCAACAGGTGCAACTCGCCACCGCCGGGAATATCGGCGGTGTCGACAAGCCTGATGGGGTTTACAGGCGCGTCACTATACGCGTCCGGCATGTCGGGCGCCGCGCTGCTAGCGGGCAGCCTTGGCGGCCTTGCGAACCACGGGCGGGGCGCTCGCCACCGTCTTCCGCACCTGAACTTTAACGATGGCGCGCTTGTGGCGCTTGTTGGTTGTGCGCAGCTGACCCATGGGATTTCCTGTCCGGTTGATATCGGTCACGGTGTTGGCCAGGCTGGCGTCCATACGCGCTGATCGAACGAGCATGTTCATGTTTCGGCCGCGCTGACAAGCGCCATCATGAAAAGCGGGCGGACGCTCTGGCGGCAGCGGCGGCGTGCGGGCGCAGGAGGTGCGCGGCCCAGAATTCAGATTTTCCTATATCGACTCCAGGGCAGCTCGTAGCACCTTTGCGGAAGTTTGAAGGCCCGCGACCTCCTGTTCATCGAGGCTGGGTTCGATCACTCTCTCCACGCCACCAGCGCCCAGAATGCAGGGCAGGCTCAGGCAAACACCATCGATTCCGAATTGCCCCGTAAGCAAGGTCGAAACCGGTAACACAGCCCGTTCGTCACGCAGGATCGCCTCGCAGATCCGAACGATCGCAGTGGCGACGCCAAATGAGGTATAGCCCTTGCCCGAGACAATCTTATAGGCTGCGTCACGAACGTCAGCGGCGACCGCTTGTCGATTGATCTGATTTTCACCGTTCGCGAAAAGATCAAGCCCAAGCCCGCCCACGCGCACTGTGGAAAATGCAGCCACCTCGCTGTCGCCATGCTCGCCCAGCACCATACATTCGACTGAAGAAGGCGCGACATCGAGCAGGGCAGCCAGCGCCTGGCGGAGCCGGTTGGTGTCAAGCAATGTTCCGGTCCCCAGCACCCGGCCATATGCAAACTGCGCCCGCCGCTGAGCGACGATGGTCATGAGATCGACGGGATTGGCCGCGATAACGAGAATTCCGTTGAAGCCCGCCGCAATCAGATCGGCCGTACATTGATCGACAATGACGGCGCTGCGCGATGCAACCGATAATCGGCTTTCGTCGCCATGCGTCGCGGCGCCCGCAGTGATAACCGCGATGGCGGCCGTCGCGGCATCCGCATACGTACCAGCCCAGATATGTGCGGGCCGCGCAAGAGCATTGGCATCGGCAAGGTCCGCCGCTTCGGCCTCGGCCAGAGCCGTGTCACTGTCGATCAGGACGATTTCGCGGACAAGCGCCCGCAACATCAACGCATATGCGGCAGTCGCGCCGACATGGCCTGCCCCGATGATTGCGAGGCGACTCTGTTCGCGGATGCTCAGCTCTGACATGCCATTTGAATCCCTGATGAGTGCAGCATTAAACGCGCACTGCTAAAGATGGCGCCGGACTATTGTACACACTGTGAAATTGTTAACGCACTCGGTACGCTCCACGACGATGAGACTTCGTCTCCGGAGCGTCCGATATATCCAAAGATATCATCATGATATGAAGATCTATTGTGGACAGGTAATTCTAAATAGCCGAGTGTACTTTTAGACATTATCTTTCCCATAACATCGGAACATGAAAGCTTAATAAGCCATCACGATTTTAAATATTCATGCAGACTCTTGTTCGTTTTTATGTAATATATGCACAATCGCTGAGATTAATTAATCTGCGCGACCGAGGGCATCTGGAAAGCTCCCATCTACTACGGAATTGACTGGCCAATGTCAGTCAACCGCTCGGGAGAATGGAAATGCTGAAGATTCTCGTGGTTGAAGATGATCTGATGATCGCCGACATGGCCGAAGAAATCCTGGTCGACGCTGGTTATGAGGTCTGTGGAATCGCGCGCACCGTCCCTGACGGGGTTGCGCTTGCGCGACAGCATAAGCCGGATCTTGCGCTTATCGATCTGCGGCTAGCGGATGGCGGCCTTGGCACATCCATCGCTGCTCAGCTGGTTCCTTTTGGATCGCTCGGCATTCTTTACGCTACCGGCAATATGGCGCAGGTCATTTTGACCGCAACCGACGGCCACGCGTGCATCTCCAAGCCTTATCGCTCCCTCGATCTCGTGCACGGATTGAAGATCGTCAGCGAAATCGTCACGACCGGCAAGGCGGAGCAGCCCTTCCCGCGCGGTTTTCACGTTTTACACCCCGCCACTCCCACGCCGTCGGTGATGGGTATATGAGCAGCGACGCGGAACAGCTTCGCAAACTCCTCCGCCAGCAATCGGCGCTCGCCAGCTTCGGAAGCTTCGCGCTGCGCCAGACCGATTTGCTGAAGGTGCTGACTGAGGCGGCGCGCGCCTGCGCCGAAGGCCTCAGCGTGCCGTTCTGCAAGGTATGCCGCTATCGTCCCGAGGAGAATGACCTTCTGATCGAGGCGGGTTTTGGTTGGCACGAAGGGGTGATCGGGCATGTGGTCTCGCGGGCGGATGAAAGCTCGCCACAAGGACGCGCGTTCGTCACCGGCAAGCCGTCGATCTGCAATGATCTGAGCAACGACAGCGAATTCATTCTACCGCCCTTTTATGCTGACCATGGCATCATCTCGACCATCGACGTGCTCATCAAGGGCAGCAGCGACCGGCCCTATGGCGTGCTCGAAATCGATAATGACCGGCAGCATAATTATGATCAGCACGACATCGATTTTCTGACCGGCTTCGCGAATGTCCTGGCCGAAGCCGTCGATACGTCCGACCGCACGAACGTCCTCCAGGCAACCATTGATCGCATGAAAAGCCTGGTAGAGGAAAAGGATCGGCTCCTCGACCAGAAGAAGGTCCTAGCCGAGGAACTCCAGCATCGGGTGCGCAACAATCTCCAGCTCGTCTACGGGATGCTGACCAAGCAACTCGACGAAACCGAGGACCAGATCGGGCAAAAGGGAATCCGGGCAATCGCCCGGCGCGTATCCACACTCGCGCAGGTCTACGACCAGCTGCTCGGCACCGAAATGACGCGGACGCTGGATTTCGGCAATTACGTCAAATCGCTATGTGATAATCTCGCGGACGTTCAGGCGTCACCGGATGGCGGGATCACACTGAATTTTGATGGCCATGCGGTCCTGCTGGATCTCGATGCCGCGACGGCATTGGGCATCGTCGTCGCGGAACTGGTCACCAACAGCTACGATCATGCTTTTTCTGACGGTAAAGGCGTCATTGCGGTGTCGGTCCACGGACCTATTGAAAACGGAAATATGGCGGTCATGACCATCGCCGATAACGGGTCGGGTTTCACGGCTGAAGCAAACAGCAAACGACATGGGCTGGGTCTGGTGCGGCGGCTTGTTGAGCAGGTTCGTGGAAAGGTGAGGATGGAGGCGCGCGGCGGCACGCTCTGGACCATCGACTTTCCTGTCGCTGTAGCTGCGACCTGATTTTTTCAAGCATAGGAGGCCGTAATGATCGAAATCGATGATCTTGCGCACCATATGGAACAAGAAGAGCAAGAACGGGCGCTGGCCAGCACCGCTACGACGCCCTCTCTTCGGAATGCTCATCTCGCCATGGCCAAAAGACATGCGCGACGCGTGACCCAGGCGATTATCGAAGAGGCTGGCAGCAATATCAGTTGAGCGAGGTTCGAAAAGGAATTTCCATGCTTTATGGCCCCCGACTTCGTTCGCAACCGCGCGTGACTCCTCATGAGCGCATTTCCAAGCTGACTGAGGCGCTCCAAACAGCTGATCGTCTCCGCACGCAGCGCGTTTTTATGGGCACCATGCAAATTTGGGAGAGCTTGCTGGACGAGGCCAATCAATTTTTACGTGGCGCTGAAGGTGCGGATGACGAGGACTTGCGCGCTTTGACTATGCAGTTGGAAGCTGTTGTTGCGCTGCGCCGACTGAGTTTTGGGCGCCCGGCACGACCATTGCTGGTCCGCTAAAAATCGCGACGCCCTTCGATGTTCAGGCCTGGATTGTTAAATGGTGCCGGCTACAGGATTCGAACCCGTGGCCCCCTGATTACAAATCAGGTGCTCTACCAACTGAGCTAAGCCGGCTCGGGCGTCCCCTTGCTTCAAACGACGCCAAAAGTCCAACTTTCGGTGCGGGCTATTTCAGGGGTCATCGCCACGGGCGCCCAGAGAGCGGCGCGATGCACGTTGGCGCGGAGCCAGGCCGCCGTCAGGATCGCATCGGTTGCGTGATCGGTATAGCGAGCGAGCGGACTATGGTGGCGTGATCCAACCTTGGCGAGCGCTGCGTCGAGCGCTGCGGCGTCTCGGATCTTGCTGAGACCCTTGCGCAGGCCCGTCGCCCGCGCCGCGATCTGGGCGTAGATTTCGACCGCGACAGGGCCATGATCCGGCACGCGATCCAGGGGCCAGATCGCGATCCCCGCCGCCCGTACCCGGTTAAGGAAGCGCATGCCGGCAAAGCTTGCCTTGGCGACCTGCGCGGCCCCGATCGCATCGTAGACGGTCGATGGCTTGCCGCCGCCGCCCGCATTATAGTGCGCCTCACAGGCGCGCAGGTGCATGAAATCCGCCTTCCGGCCGTCAGCTGCGCCAAGATAGAAATGGCGGCGATGATGGGTTTCGAGGAAGGATGCCGCGCCCAGATCCTCGTCAGCGCAGAGCCGGTCGACATAGGCGTGGAAGCTGGCGGCATCGGAGGCGGTCTCGTCGCCAGGCAGATAGGCGCCCCGCGCCACGAAAGGCGGCGCGAAGCAAAAATCGAAGCCGATCAGCAAATCATCCGTCCGCGCCGCAAGCCAGGCAAGCACAGCCTCACGCGACCAGTGACGATCCGGCGGCGCGACCAGCACGGGTGCCTCGTCGCCCTCGCCACATTCGGCAATGGCGATGCCGGGATGGCGGCTGCCCTTCGCGCCAGACCAGTCCGCGACCGCGAAGCGGGTAAAACGATCCGGCCTCACTTGAGGGCCGCAAGAATCTCTGCAGCCAAGCGGGCGCCGTCGAAGTTGGTGGCGTAAGGGTCCTCGCCACGACGCACGATCACGACGCGGTGCGACGGGATCACCATGACGAACTGGCCGCGATTGCCGATCGCGGCGAAGCTGCCCGGCGGCAATCCCGAGATGCCGTCAATCAGCCAGAAGGTTGCGCCATATCTGGCGCCGCGCGAGGGCTGCGGGCCAGTTGGGCTAGTGGCGTAGCGCATCCAGTTGGCGGGCAGGATGCGGGTGCCCTGCCACACCCCGTCGTTGAGCCAGAACAGGCCAAGGCGGGCCAGATCGCGCGCGGTGGTCCAGATCTGGCTGGAGAGGATATAATTGCCGCGCCAATCGGTCTCGGCGACGGTGTGTTTCATGTCGAGCTTCGCGAAGAGCGCATTGTTGGGAAAATCGCGGTAGCGATCCTCGCCGATCGCGGTGCGGATCGAGAGCATCGCCAGCATGATATCGTTGTTGGCATAGTTGAAGCGTGTGCCGGGCGCGGCCTCGATCAGTTCGCTAGCGGGGGCCCCATCGACGGTGCCGCCGCCGAAATAGACATCGTCGGAGCGATTGCCGAACGTCGTGGTGTGCAGCCCGCTCGCCATGCGCAGCAGATTGTCGAGCGTGATGCGCCGGCGCGGATCATAGCCCGGTTCGTAACGCCAGAAGGGAATCTGCGCTGGCTGGCCGACGCGCACCAGCCCCTCGCCCTCGACGATGCCAGCAAGCGTGCCGGTCACGCTTTTGGCGACCGACCAGGTGCGCTGCGCCACATAAGGTCCAAAGCCCTCGGCATAGCGTTCCGCAACGATGCGCCCGTCACGTACCACCACGACCCCGGTCGTGCGCGTCCCCTTGCCGAAACTCTCGCCATCGAAGGCGCGAATGAGCTGGGGGGCTACCGGGCCGGCGACGCGGATCACGCCGGTCGTATCGCCCATCGGCCAGGCGCGTAGATCGGCGCCCGCGACCGGCGGCGGCGGCTCGCGCGGTTCGGTCAGGGAGGGCAGCGGCGCGCCGATCGGCATCAGCAGGCATCCCCTGCCCTTGCGATATTCGGCGCGGCGCGGCGGCAGATTATCGACGAAGGGCACGCTGACCATCCCGCGCGGGCGATCGATCGTCGCGCGCAATGTCGGCATGATCCGATCATAGTCGGGATAGATTCCGGTAAGCTCGAGGCTTTCGATCTGCGCGTCGGTACGTCCGGCGACGAACAGGCCGCTGCACAGGAAGATCGCTTTATACCCCGCCGCAATCGCGCGCTGATAGGCGGACGGCGTGGCGTAGATCACCTGAGCTTGGCCAATGGCGGGACATGCGGCGATCAGCGCCGCCAGGAGCAACTTCTTCATTCGTCGTTCTGCGCGTCCGTCTGACGATCGCTGCGGAGCCTGTCCCAATGCGCGAGACGCTCGGCGATCTTCGCCTCGAACCCCCGCGGGACCGGAGCATAGAAATGCTGCGGCGCCATTTCCTCGGGCCAGTAATTATCGCCCGAGAACGCTTCGTCGGCGTCATGGTCATAGGCGTAATTCTTGCCGTAGCCGATGTCCTTCATCAGCCGGGTCGGCGCGTTGAGGATGTTTTTCGGCGGCATCAGCGAACCCGTCTCCTTCGCCGAGCGCCATGCCGCCTTTTGCGCCGAATAGGCTGCGTTCGATTTGGGCGCTGTAGCGAGATAGAGGCAGGCCTGGACGATCGCGAGCTCACCCTCCGGCGATCCCAGGAAATCATAGGCGTCTTTGGCGGCGAGGCATTGCACCAGCGCCTGCGGATCGGCCAGGCCGACATCTTCCGACGCGAAGCGCACCAGCCGGCGGAGCAGGTAGAGCGGCTCCTCCCCGGCCACCAGCATGCGCGCGAGATAGTAGAGCGCCGCCTGCGGGTCCGATCCGCGCAGGCTTTTGTGGAGCGCTGAGATGAGATTGTAATGGCCCTCGCGATCCTTGTCATAGACCGCAACGCGGCGGTGGAGCAGCGCCGCCAGAGCGGCCGGATCGAGCGGTTCGGGGATGTCGATCGAGAACAATGTCTCGGCCTGGTTGAGCAGGAACCGCCCGTCGCCGTCGGCCGAGGCGACCAACGCCTCGCGCGCGTCCGGCGTCAGCGGCAACGCGCGATCCATCACCTCTTCACCGCGCTCAAGCAACTGGCCGAGCGCGCGGCTATCCAGCCGGTTGAGAATCAGCACCTGCGCGCGGCTGAGCAAGGCGGCGTTGAGCTCGAAGGAGGGGTTCTCGGTGGTCGCGCCGATCAGCACCACGGTGCCATCCTCGACATAGGGCAGGAAGCCATCCTGCTGGGCGCGGTTGAAGCGGTGGATCTCGTCAACGAACAGCAGCGTGCGCTGCCCGATGCGGGCATATTCGCGGGCCTCGGCAAAGACCTTCTTGAGATCGGCCACGCCCGAGAACACCGCCGAGATCGCCACGAAGCGCAGCCCCACCGCATCCGCCAGCAGCCGCGCGATCGTCGTCTTGCCGGTGCCGGGCGGTCCCCACAGGATGATCGAGGACAGCTTGCCCGCCGCGACCATCCGCCCGATCGCGCCTTCGGGGCCGGTCAGATGCTCCTGCCCGACAACATCCTCCAGCCGCCGGGGACGCAGGCGATCCGCAAGCGGCCCCGACGGGACATCGGTGGCATCCATTATGCTCGTGCCGGGTTCAGCGAAAAGATCTGCCATGGTCGGAATGTAAGGTTTCGCAGCCAGATTGGGTAGGCTCCATGGTTACTCAGCCTCCGTAACAATCCTTACGACCTCGCAGAAAGGATTCTTCAACATTCGATGGTAAACGAACGACTTGGAGAGGTGCCAAAAAATGCCCCAACGCCGATGTTTTCAGATCGCGCCGCCTTCGGCCGATAGCGTACTACGTTTCCGCCTGGTCGAACTGTGGGACATGGCGACCGCGCAGCAATTCGATCATGCGCTTCGGGCGCAGTTCAAAGCGTTGCGGACATCGGGCCAGCCCTTCGACGTGATTGCGGACCTGCGCGACTGGCCGGTTCAGACCCAGGAAACCACGAAGGTTCACGAGGAACTGATGGCGTTCGGGAAGGAATGCGGGATGCGTCATGTCGCGATCCTGACGCGAAGCGTGCTCGCCAAGATGCAGGTGCTGCGCGCCGCCGCCAACGACGCGTTCCACGCCTTCGCCGAGCAGGGCGAAGCGGAAGACTGGATCGCTTCCAAACGCCCCGCCTGACACCGTAACGCCCGCTTCCTGCGCAAGAGGGGCTTCGGCAGGCTCAGCCCGAACGGCCTTGTCAATAATCAGGCGTTCAGCAACCCCATCAGCCGGCCAGCGATGATCTCGCGCGTTTCCTTCATGATCCGCTCGATCAGTTCGGCCACGGTGGGAATGTCGTCGATCAACCCCGCGACCATGCCGCAACTCCATGCGCCGATATCGACCTCGCCCTGCTTCATGATGCGGGCGTAGATGCCCGCCACTTCCGGCGCGATATCGTCGAATTTGATCTTGTCGCCGAGCGCACGCTCCTTCTCGAGGATGCGCTCGACCCCGGCATTGACGAGAACCCGTTCCGTGTTGCGCAGCGGGCGCATCACCAGTCGGGTATCAAGTTCGGTCGCCGCAACGATAGCCGCCTTCACATTATGATGCACGGGCGCTTCCTGCGTAGCCAGAAACCGCGTGCCCATATTCATGCCGTCCGCACCAAGCGCGAGCGCCGCGACCAGCGAGCGCGCATCGGCCATGCCGCCGGATGCGACGAAAGGAATGCTGAGTTCGTCGGCCGCGCGGGGCAGCAGGATCATGTTCGGCACGTCGTCCTCGCCGGGATGGCCGCCGCATTCGAAGCCGTCGACGCTGACCGCATCGCAGCCGATCCGCTCGGCCTTCAGCGCGTGGCGGACGGCGGTGCATTTATGGATGACCTTGACGCCGGCTTCCTTGAGCGCGGGCAGATAGGCCTGCGGGTTGTTGCCCGCCGTCTCGACGATCTTAACGCCGCCCTCGATGATCGCCCGGATGTAGCCGGGATAGTCTGGCGTATTGACGATCGGCAGGAAGGTGAGGTTCACGCCGAACGGCTTGTCGGTCATCGCCCGGCAGCGAGCGATCTCGTTCGCCAGTGCGTCAGGGTTCGGCTGGGTGAGTCCCGTGATGATCCCCAGGCCGCCCGCATTGGAGACCGCCGAGGCGAGTTCCGCCAGGCCGACATGGTGCATGCCGCCCTGGATGATGGGGTGTTCGATGCCGAACATTTCGGTGATGCGCGTCTTCATGATCCATCCCTTACGGGTTCGTAAAGGACTGTCCATAGGCAGCGGACACCACTTTTCCGGCGAATGCGGATGAATCTGCCTTGCCGTAGCGTCAGCTTCTTTCGTGGGTCACGAACTTTTCGGCGCGCTGCCAGTCAGTGGAGCGACCCGCCGCGCCTCAGCCTGCGCAGCCGATCCTCCAGATCGCGCCAGTGCCGGACGCCCGCCTCGTCCCCAGCCATCAGAAATTCGCTGATCTGATCCGCAAGATAACGCCACGCCGCGTCGCCATGCTGCCGGGATATCCGATAGACATGAGCCCAAAGCTCCATTTCGGTTGGCGCTGAGTTCATTACCGAATGATGCAGGGCTGAATCGAACCGGTCAACTCAACCATGGTTGTAGCGCGACATGGCGGATGCCCCACCTTGGGGCAGAATGGCTTCGTCAGCTGAATCCAGCCGCAGCGAGAGGGTCGGCCTACGCGCGCGCTTCAGATTGGCGGCTATGTCCTGATAGCGGCCGGACAGCGTCGTGAAAAAGTCCCGGATCGACGGGTCCTTTGCTCCTTCCGCCCGCGCGCGGGCTTCCTCTGCCCGAACTTGATAATAGGACAGCGTGTTTGTGACTTTCATGGTGCGGGCCCTTGTCGAGGGATGCGGCGGGCACCGCATCGGCTGTTATGTTCTGCCGAATGCGATGGCCGCCACACCGGATTACGCTAAGCAACGCCATCCCTGAACATCAGGCCGGCATCTCTAAAACCCGCTGCCCCCTGAACAGTTCCAATGAAACTCGAGTTAACCATCTAAAACATATCACTTTTCTTTATAACGAAAGATATAATACTGTATTGCGGATGAACAACGCGCAGAATTACAGTCCCCCTTCGACAAGCCGAATGAAAATCGCGGTCGCAGCGCAGCCAGTTGTGTGTTCCAGACATAAGCTCGAATGTGACCAAATTCGACTACGAGGCCCGCGCCATGCTGCAAGCGCTAAATCCGCCGTTCGAGAAGAGCTGGCTCATCTCTCAAAACATGCGCTTGCGCCCGATCAATAGATTATCCAGCGCTCCGGCGCTGTGACGGATCAGCAACAGCCCATCTGAAAAATTGCGCCCCGAAGCCAATTGCGTCGTCTCCCCCTTGCAATGCAGCAAAGTTCGTGGGGAATTACTTGCACAAATGTCAGGGGGACCCGGATGACACGCGCTTGCCTCACTCCACTGCGCCGGACCGGCGCGGTCGCGTTGCTTGCTTCCACAATGCTCGTCACCACCGGCACAGCATGGGCGCAAGACGCCACTGCATCTGCGGCAGATGCAGGCGAGATCATCGTCACCGCGACCAAGCGGGAAGAAAGCCTGCAGAAGGTTCCGATAAGCCTTCAGGCCCTCGGCAACGCCACGCTCGACCAGCATCAGGTGAAGTCGTTCGACGATTATGCGAAACTGCTGCCGTCGGTCAGCTACCAGACCTATGGCCCCGGCCAGTCCGACGTTTCCTTTCGTGGCGTCGCGACCGGCGGCATCAACCTGCCGGGCGGTTCACTCCCCACGGCGGGCGTCTATATCGACGAAATCCCGGTTACGACGATCGGCGCGCTGGTCGATATCCACGCATATGATCTGGCGCGCGTCGAGGCGCTGTCAGGGCCGCAAGGCACGCTGTTCGGTGCCAGCTCGCTCGCCGGCACGCTGCGCATCATCACCAACAGGCCCGATCCGTCGAAGTTCGAGGCCGGCTACGACCTCCAGCTGAACAAGTTCGGCAAGGGCAATGCGGGCGGTGTCGCCGAAGCATTCGTGAATGCGCCGCTGAGCGACAGCGCCGCGCTCCGCGTCGTCGGCTTCTATCAGAAAGATGGCGGCTATATCGACAATACACTCGCGTCGCGAACCTATACGCTTTCCGATGACGATCCCAGCAACGATCTGACGGTCAACAACGCAGCCTTCGTGAAGAAGGACTTCAACTCAGTCGAAACCTATGGCGGCCGCGCCGCACTGGGCATCGATCTTGACGACAACTGGACCGTCACGCCCGCGATCATTGCACAGCACCAGCTGGCCAAAGGCACGTTCGGCATCGATCCGCGCGCCGGCGACCTCGACGTCCACGAATTCGCGCCTGATCGCAATCTCGACAAATGGTATCTCGCGACAATGACCATCAAGGGGAAATTGTCGGATTTCGACGTGACCTATGCCGGCGGCTATTTCCAGCGATCAATCGATAACCAGCAAGATTATTCTTATTACACAGTCTATTACGACAACATTCCGGGGTACACCAACTTCCCCGACGGCAATGGCGGCTTCCTCGATCCGACCCAGAGCTATGCAAATACGCAGCGCATGACGAAGCAATCCCACGAATTACGGATCAGTTCTCCGTCCGAAAATCCGTTCCGGGCTACGGCAAGCCTGTTCTACCAGCACCAGCGCAACAAGAATATCGCGCACTATTATGTGCCGGGTCTGGCGGCGACGGGATATCCGGTCGTTTTCGAGGACGACATCTTCATCACCGATACGAAGATCACCGCCCGCGACTATGCAGCATTCGGCGAAGCCAGTTACGACATAACACCCACAGTGACGCTGACAGCGGGCATTCGCGGTTTCAAGGCACGCAACAGCTTGTTCGGTTTCTCAGGCTTCGTTTCGAATGCCGATCCGGGCGGGGTAGCGCAGGAGATTGGCCAACCGGCAGGCTCGGGCTGCACGGTTCCATTCACCACGCTCGGCCAGTGCTACAATGTTGACAAGGTCTACAAGGAATCGGGCGAGACCCATAAGGTCAACCTGACCTGGCAGGTCGATCCCAGCAAAATGGTCTATGCGACCTATTCCACCGGCTTCCGGCCCGGCGGCAACAACCGCCGACCCGGCATCGATGCCTACAAGGCCGACACGATCGACAATTTCGAGTTCGGCTGGAAGACAACCTGGCTGGACCGCATGCTGCGGATCAACGGCGCCATTTTCTATCAGGAGTGGAACAAGCTCCAATACACTCTCGCGCCCGAGGGGTCGGTGGGCGTCGTCAACATCTACAATGCGGGCGACGCACGTATCTACGGTCTGGAACTGGACGTGCAGCTCAGATCCGGCGGCCTCACGCTGGCTGCCTCCGGAAGCTATACCAATGCGAAGCTGACGACGGATTTCTGCGCCATCGGCGCCGATGGCAATCAGCTGCCAAGCTGTTCGCTGGCAACCAGCAACGTCGCGGCGCCGAAGGGAACCCGGCTTCCGGTGCAGCCCAGGATCAAGGTGAACGGCACCATCCGCTACGATTTCATGCTGGGCGCGCATGACAGCTTCGTTCAGGGGACTGTCCTGACGCAGGGGGGCGTTCGGAACTTCCTTGGATTGGCGGACAATGACGCGGTCGGGAATACCAAGGGCTTTACGACCTTCGATTTTTCGGGCGGCGTCAAGTTCGGCGAACTGAGCTTCGAGGCATTCATCCAGAATGCGTTCGACAAGCGCGGCATCCTGAGCCGCAATACCTTCTGCGCCCCAACTTATTGCGGCGCCAATGCCCGGTCCTACCCGGTCAAGCCGCAGCGGTTCGGCATCAAGGTGAGCCAGCGCTTCTAGCCTGACGCTCCGCCGGCATAGGCGCGCCGGAACTCCGAGGCGAAGGCCGCGAGCCTTCCCTCGGCGATGGCGGCGCGCAGATCGGCCATCAGCGCCTGGTAGAAGAACAGATTGTGCTCGGTCATCAGCATCGCGCCGAGGATTTCGCCCGAGCGCACGAGATGATGGAGATAGGCGCGGCTCCATTGCGCGCAGACCGGGCAGGCGCACCTTGGATCGACCGGCCCCTGATCCTCGGCGAACTTGGCATTGCGGATGTTGAGTGGACCGCCCCGCGTGAACGCCTGCCCGTTGCGGCCTGAGCGGGTTGGCAGCACGCAATCGAACATATCGATACCGCGTTCGACTGCGCCGACAATGTCGTCGGGCTTGCCGACGCCCATCAGGTAGCGCGGCTTGTCCGCCGGGAGCTGGCCGGGTGCAAAATCGAGCGTGGCGAACATCGCCTCCTGCCCTTCGCCCACCGCGAGCCCGCCAACCGCATAACCATCGAAACCGATCTCGGTCAGAGCCTCGGCGGATTGCCGGCGCAACTCCTCGTCAAGCGCGCCCTGCTGGATGCCGAACAGCGCCGCGCGTCCCGCATGGTCGCCGCCCGCATCGAAGGCATCGCGCGAGCGCTTTGCCCAGCGCATCGATCGCTCCATCGATTTCGCCGCCCCGTCGTGATCTACGCCGTTTGGCGTGCATTCGTCGAACGCCATGACGATGTCCGAATCCAGCAACCGCTGAATCTCCATCGATCGCTCGGGGCTGAGCATATGCTTCGATCCGTCGAGATGACTGGAGAAGGCGACACCCTCCTCGCTCATCTTGGTGAGCGCCGAGAGGCTCATCACCTGATAGCCGCCGCTGTCGGTAAGGATCGGGCGTTCCCAGCCCATGAAGCCGTGCAGCCCACCCAGCCGCGCCATCCGCTCTGCGCCGGGACGCAGCATCAGATGATAGGTGTTGCCAAGGATGATGTCGGCCCCCGTCGCGCGCACATCGGCCGGCTTCATCGCCTTGACGGTGGCTGCGGTGCCGACCGGCATGAAAGCGGGCGTGCGGATCTCGCCGCGCTGCATGAAGATCGCGCCGGTGCGCGCGGCGCCGTCAGTGGCGCTGATGGTGAAGGCGAAACGGGTCGTCATCGGCACGCCTTAGCCGCAGCTTTGCACTTGCGCTATCGGCCTGTATGGCGCGCCAATGGAGTTGGCCCCTGAAATTTATCTCATCCTTACGCTGGTCTGCGTTTGCTCCGGATTCATAGACGCGATTGCCGGCGGCGGCGGATTGCTGACTGTCCCCGCTATGCTGTTTGCCGGCATCTCGCCGATCAACACGCTCGCCACCAACAAGCTGCAATCAGTGATGGGCACGGCCATCGCCTGTTCCAACTATGCCCGCGCTGGGCTGATCGACTGGCGGCGCAACCGATTGTCGGTGCTGGTGATCCTGATCGCGTCGGCGATCGGCACGGTCGTGGTGCAGACGATCGATACGAAGCTGCTGAACCTGATCGTGCCAGTGCTGCTGGTGTGCGTGGCGCTTTATGTGCTGCTCAGCCCGCGCATGTCCGACGAGGATGCACATCATCGGGTGGATTCGAATGG
>CAYLIK010000077.1:0-14676 GCA_964383565.1 uncultured Sphingomonadaceae bacterium | reverse complement strand
TTTTTCTTTGTCGCGCTTCTTTGGTCAATCGAGCGGGACTTCATCGTCCGCCGCAGTCAGACGACCTCGCTCGGCCGCGCCTTAACCTGGCAAGCTTCGGCAATAAGCTGGAATGACCGCAATCGCGCCTGATGGTCGTAGACATCGGAGACGATCATCAGCTCGTCCGCGCCGGTCTCCGCCACCAGCGCCTCCACGCCGGCACGCACGGTGTCTGGGGAGCCGGTGATCGATCGGGACAGCATCTGCATGGCCTGCGCCTTTTCAATCGGCGACCAATAGCTTTCGATATCGTCGATAGGCGGCTTACTCAGTCCGCGCGCGCCACGGAAGATATCGGCGAATGACATCTGCTGCGTGGTTGCCAGGCGCCGTGCTTCCTGATCGGATTCCGCCGCGATGATATTCACGCCTACCATCGCGTGGGGACGTGCGAGCTGGGCGGACGGTTTGAAGCGGTCGCGATAGATCTGGAGCGCCGGCAGCAACAGATCCGGTGCGAAGTGCGAGGCGAAGGCGTAAGGCAAGCCCAATTCGGCCGCGAGCTGCGCCCCATAGGTGCTCGAGCCCAATATCCACAAGGGCACCTCCGTGCCGGCGGCCGGCACTGCCTGCACGCGCTGGCCGGGGCGAACCGGGCCGAAATAGGCCTGCAGCTCGATCACATCCTGCGGGAAATTCTCCGCTCCGGCGAGAGTGCGGCGCAGGGCGTGGATGGTGGCCTGGTCAGTTCCGGGCGCGCGCCCAAGACCAAGATCGATACGTCCGGGAAAAAGCCGCGCCAATGTGCCGAATTGCTCCGCGATCACGATCGGGGCGTGGTTCGGCAGCATGATGCCGCCCGCGCCAAGCCGGATATGCTGTGTGCCCGCTGCAATGTGGCAAAGCGCCACCGACGTGGCTGCGCTGGCAATGCCCGGCATATTGTGATGCTCGGCAACCCAGAAACGCTGATACCCCCAATTTTCGGCATGCGCCGCGAGATCGCGCGCGTTGTCGAGCGCGCCACGGGCATCCGTGCTCTCCGTAACACGGACAAGATCGAGAATAGACAATGCGGCCATGACAGCTCCTAGCCGACCTGATCTAGGAAGGCTGGTACGCCAATACTAGCGCCTGCCCTGAAGCGATCAGCTTATAATGCTTCCTCGACCGGGGCCGACACGATTTCAAAGGCTTGTCTGGCCTTGGCCCGGCCATTGACGATCAACTCCACATCATGGCGACCGGGATAATGGCGGCGCGTGCTGAAATCCCGGATCGCCTGCCGAATTTTGAGGGCGGCGGTCGTTCCGGCGGCAAGGTCGAAGGTCTTGAACTTGAAGACCTTGGCGGCCGTCTTGCCAGCGGTACGGGCGTAATGAACGCGATAGTCGACCACAAGACGCTGGTCCTCCAGTGACTCGGAGAAGATCTCGGCATTGATCTCAATCGCATCGCCGAGACGCACCGCTTGCGGAACGATCGAAAAATGTCGCACCGCGACCGTGGCACCATGCCCGGCTCCGATGATCGCCAGCGCGCGCGGATCGCCCTTCTTAATCAATGTACGCAGGGCATGGCGGATGATCCAGACGGTGCGGGCATCCTCTTTGGGCCACGCGGCAAGGCGATCCACCAGCCAGTCCGGACGATCTTTGGCGATATCGTTGAGATGGTTCGCGACTGATTTTCGGACGTAGAGGCTGGGATCGCTCTTAAGTGTTTCGAGGATCGCCGCCGCCAGCGTGGGATCGTCCCTGAGCGCCGGCACGCGCGCCGCCCACGGCAGCCTTGGTCTGCTGCCCTCGCTGGCGAGCCTGCGAACATGCTCGTCCGTGCTCCCGCTCCACCGCGCCATTACGGCAAGCGTCCGTTCGGCGTCTTGCGCGAGGAACGGACGTATCGCGAACTCCGCGGAACCGAAGCGCGTCAGATCGGCAAGCGCTTCCATCGATTTGTCGAAATCGCCAAGACCGTATCGTGCGACAAACTCGGTGACCGCGATCGCCTGGAAGCCGTGCGTGAGCCGGGGCGCCATGGCGCGGATGATATCGAGCGCGTCCGCATAGCTGGCAGGCAGCGCCGATTTGAGCGCGTCGGCGATATGGCGCGTCCGTTCCATGATGGACAGCGCGTCGAGCCCATCCGACGCGGCGTTGAGGAAGGCGCGACGATTGAAACGTGCCGATGCTGCGGTCCCTGCATCGGCAACTACGGTCAGCGCCTGCCGGCCCAATATGTCCTTGAGCAGGCGAGGAGAGTCCTCAGGCGGCATCGTGGAAGATAATCCCAAGCGTATGGCGATGGCCTTCGCGCACCAGGCTCACGCCATGGCGCATCGTCACCTTGTAGTCACCCCGGGTTCCGGTCTGAGGTCTGGCGTTGACCGCGAATATTACCGCATCGCCTTGTTCGAGCGGCACCACCTCCACGCGCGATTGCATGCGGGGGCGCTGCTCGGTCAGGACAAACTCCCCGCCGGCGAAATCACCATGAGGATCCGACAACAGGATCGCCGCCTGCAGCGGAAAGACATGCGCGCCATACAGGTCCTGATGGAGGCAATTATAGTCACCCTTGCCATATTGCAGGATCAGGGGGGTGGGCCGCACCTGTCCGTCCATATGGCATCGCTCCAGGAAGGCGGCATGGTCAGCGGGAAAGCGCGTCTCAAGATTCATGCGCTCACTCCATCGGTTGGCGATCGGCGCCAGGCGCGGGTACAGCGCACTGCGGAGATGTTCGACGAGGCCGGGGAGCGGATAGGCGAAATAGCGATACTCCCCGCTGCCATATCCATGGCGCCCCATCACAACATGGCTGCGGAAAATTTTCGGCAGCGCGTAAAGCCGGGCGGTGTCGCGACATTCCTCGCGCGTCAGCAATGCCGGGAGGCGCGCCCATCCGCGGGCATCGAGATCCTCCGCGACGCCGTTCCAATTCAGCATGTTGATGCGGTCATCGATCGGTCGCGTCATGCTGGGGATATAGAGCGGAAGCTTGAAGCGCGCATCCCGTCCGTTGCGTTCAAAGCCGGAGGAACCTAGCGGCCGGTGAAATCCGGTTTTCGCTTTTCGAGGAAGGCGGCCATGGCCTCGCGGTTGTCGTCGGTCGCATGCGCCAGGGCCTGCATCGCGGCCGACAGCTCGAGCAGTGTCGCCAGACTGGTGCCATGGCTCTCCCACAGCAGCCTTTTGGTCATCCGCACCGCTTGGGTTGGATTGACCGAAATCCGCGCGGCCAGCTTACGCGCCTCGGCCAGCAGTTCGCTGTCCGGCACCACTTTCGAGACCAGGCCGCAGGAGAGCGCTTCGTGCGCGTCGATCGCATCGCCGGTCAGCGCCATTTCCGACGCCTTGGAAAAGCCCACCACGCGCGGCAGCAACCATGCGCCGCCATCTCCGGGAATGATGCCAAGCTTGACGAAACTTTCCGCGAAGCGCGCACTTTCCCCGGCAATCCTGAGGTCACACATGCACGCGAGATCGCATCCCGCGCCGATGGCCGGCCCGTTGCCCGCTGCAATGACTGGCACCTCGAGCGCTGCGAAACGCAGCGGCAGCCGCTGGATGCCGCTTTTGTAATTGCGGCGCGTCCGCACGGGCAACAGATCGATCAGTCCGCCTTTTTGGGTGATGGTCTTGAGATTGCCGCCGCCAGAAAAGGCGGTGCCAGCACCGGTGAGGATGGCGACGCGCGCTTGTTCATCGTCATCCAGCCGATCCAGCGCCGCGACGATCGCATCGACTACCTCATTATCCGAAATTGGATTGCGCAACTCGGGAAGATTGAGGGTCAACGTGACAATGGCGCCATCGCGTTCATACAGGATCGGGTTGCTCATCCGCTTCGGGCTTTCTTGTTGAGAAGGGGGTGGTCGGGTAGCTCGATGAGCTTTTGCTCGACTTCCTTCCGGCTGGCGCCGCGCGTGGAGCCGGCCAGCAGAAGGAGCGTAGCGCGCGCCAGTTTAACTGGAAAATGTTGGTCGGTGATCCGGCCCAATGTCCAGTCATTGACTACACCCATGCGCAGCGTGACGAGATGGTCTATCAGGTCTTCGACAGCCACCCACGGCTGAAGATCGTCTTTCGAGGACGTCATGCGGACCCACAAGCCGTGCGTATCGATGGCAACGCCGCAGATCGCGGCGCGAATGTCCGGATCGGTATCCGGCGCATAATAGACGTCCATCAGCGCACGCACATAATTGCGGGCGGCGATCCCATAGATGCCCATCGTCAATAGCCGTTCGATCATGCGGTCAAGCGTCGGGGGTGCTGCGGGATGACCGACCTTGCTGGCGAAATCTTCGAAATATTGGCGAATCGCCGCCGCCAGGAGCCGCTCCTTGCTTTGAAAGACGTTGTATAAGGTGCGTTTTGCCACATCAGCGCGGCTGGCCACCACATCCATGCTCAGGCTTGCTGCGCCGACCTCGCCGATCAGCCGTTGCGTTTCGGCGAGAATGCGATGGCGGCGCGCCTTGATCAGCGGGCTGGAATAGCCGGAACGCTGAGGGATGCTGTTCAAGGACAGGTCCCGTTCGACGTCCGACGCGATGATGAATGTCCGCCCCGTTCCAATCGCCATAGGCTGACATTGCCGAAATCAGTAGCGCCTGACAACCTATCCGGCGCGCTTTCAGCTATATGCGGTCAGCCGCTATGCGCATAGCACTCGGCAAGCGCCGCCAGCGATGGGCCATGGGTCATGTCGAGATGAAGCGGCGTCACTGTGACATAGCCGTCCTCATTGGCTTCGAGGTCAGTCGAATGGGCCGGCGTGTGCACGATATGCTCAAGCGCGAACCAATAATAATCGAACCCGCGCGGATCGGTGCGCTTGACGATCTTGGAGCGGCCATAGTCGCGCAGACCCTGGCTTACGACCTTGATGCCTTTCACGGCCTGCGGCGGAATCGCAGGGAAGTTGATGTTGACCAGCGTCCGTGGAACCCACGGGGCGTCCAGCAGCGGGCGCAGCGCCTGTTCGCCCCAACGCTCGGCGACTTCCCACGGTGCATAATCGCCCATGCCTTCCTTGCGGTAGACCTGGCTCAGCGCGATCGAACGAATGCCTGCCAGCGCACCTTCCATCGCGGCGGATACCGTGCCCGAATAGGTCACGTCTTCGCCGAGGTTGGCGCCGCGATTGACGCCCGAGAGGATCAGGTCGGGCGGACTGTCCCGCATCACCTCGTTAAGCGCCATCATGACTGAATCGGTGGGCGTACCGGTTACCGCATAACGGTCCTCGGCCATCCGGTGCAGGCGGACGGGGCGGGTCAATGTCAGTGAATGGCCGGCACCCGATTGCTCCTCGGAGGGCGCTACGACGACAATATCGTCGGAAAGCGTGCGCGCGATGGTCTCCAGCACCTTGAGGCCGGGCGCGTGGATCCCATCGTCATTGGTAAGGAGGATGCGCATCAGCCGGTGATCCGTTCGACGCCGCCCATATAGGGACGCAGTGCTTCGGGGATGCGGACCGAGCCGTCGGCTTCCTGGTAATTTTCAAGCACGGCCACGAGCGTCCGGCCAACCGCCAGCCCCGATCCGTTGAGCGTGTGCACGAAGCGCGTGCCCTTTGCCTCGGGATCGGCGGGACGATAGCGCGCGCTCATGCGGCGTGCCTGAAAGTCGCCGCAGTTGGAACAGCTCGAAATCTCGCGATAGCGATCCTGCCCCGGCAGCCAGACTTCGAGATCGAACGTCTTGACCGCGCCGAAGCCCATGTCGCCCGCGCACAGCAGCATGCGCCGATAGGGCAGGCCCAGCCGGTCGAGCACCGTCTCGGCGCATTGCGTCATGCGTTCATGCTCAGCGGCGGATTGTTCCGCTGTAGTGATCGATACCAGCTCGACCTTTTCGAATTGATGCTGGCGGATCAGCCCTCGCGTATCGCGGCCGGCTGCGCCAGCCTCGGATCGAAAACAGGCCGTCAGCGCCACGAACCGCAGCGGCAGTTCTTCTTCGCGCAGGATCTTTTCGCGGACGAGGTTGGTCAGGCTCACCTCGGCGGTCGGGATCAGCCAGCGCCCGTCATTGGTCCGGAACGAATCCTCGGCGAATTTGGGAAGCTGCCCGGTGCCGAACATCGCTTCGTCACGCACCAGCAGGGGCGGGACGACCTCGGTATAGCCATGCTCCTGGGTCTGGAGGTCGAGCATGAACTGACCGAGGGCGCGGTGAAGCCGTGCGATCGGCCCCCGCAAGACGGCGAAACGCGCGCCGGAAATCGCCGCCGCTGCCTCGAAATCGAGTCCAAGCGGGCCGCCCAAGTCGAAATGTTCACGGGAGGCGAAATCGAAAGCGGGCTTCGCGCCATGCGCATGTATCTCTACATTGGCGCTTTCGTCGGGTCCCTCCGGCACGTCGGTGGCCGGGAGGTTGGGGATCGCCGCCAGTGTCGCGTCGAGCTTGGCCTGGGCGACCCGTTCATCCTCCTCGATCGCCGGCATTTCGCGCTTCAGCGCGGCGACTTCCTGCTTCTTGGCTTCGGCCTCATCCTTACGGCCGCTGCCGATCAGCATGCCGATGGATTTCGCCGCGCTGTTCGCCTCGGCCTGTGCTGTCTGTGCTTTAGTCGTGGCCGCACGCCGCTGCTCATCAAGGGCAATCAGTTCAGCGGATATTGGCGCCAGTCCGCGTTTGGCAAGTGCGGCGTCGAACGCGTCCGGTTCATCGCGGATCAATCGTATATCGTGCATCTTGGCGGCTATGGAGGCGAGCGCGGACCAGCGCAACCGCTTTCAGATCGGCATTCCGAAACGAGGGGTGAGGACGATTTATCGCCTTTATTGACCACTTCAGCGGAGGGTTGATGATTTTGACCGCCCAAATATGTTTTCACGCGTTGGGCTTGTGTGAATGGTGAGGAGAGCTCTGTGAACATGAAGAAAGTTTTTCTCGGAATTTCAGCGGCAGCGCTGCTGAGCGGCGCTGCTCTCGCGGCGGATGCCGGCGTCAAAGCCGGTGCAGCGGTTAGCGATACGTCGGGCAATCCGGTCGGTACGATCGAATCGGTCAGCGGCGATCTGGCCGTGTTATCGACTGGCGCGAACAAGGTTAGCTTGCCCGTCTCATCTTTTGGTCAGGGCACCAAGGGTCCGATCATCGCGATGACAAAGGCGGAGCTTGATGCCGCCGCGAGCGGTGCGCAGGCCAACGCCAGGAACGAGCTGATTGCTCAGCTCACGGCGGGTGCCTCGGTTTATGGATCTGATGGTTCATCGGTGGGAACGGTCGACGCGGCGGATGCGCAGTTCGTGACGCTCAATCTGGGCGATCAGAAAGCGAAACTTCCCATCGAATCTTTTAGCAAGGGTGCGCAGGGTCCGGTGATCGGCATGACTGCGGCGGAACTGAAGGCGGCAGTTGGTGGAGCCAGCGGCCAACAGGCTGCGGCCGAACAGCCTGCTGGATCAGTCCAGAACTGATCTATCTGTCGGTTTGAACGAAAAGTCCCGGTCTTGGCCGGGGCTTTTTTATGCCTGCTTGCCGCGCCTATGACGGACACGAGCGATCAGCGCCGCCGCGCCGGCGCCGAACAGCAGGATCATCGGTGGTGCGGGCACTTCGGTGCCGCTGCTGCCGCCGGTCGACGTGCTGCCGCCCGAAGAGGAACTTGTGCTCGACGATGTCGAACTGCCGGAGCTTGTCGAGGACGAGCCGGTGCTGCCAGTCGATGACGAAGTGGAGCTCCCGGTTGAAGAGCTGGTCGTGCCCGACGAGCCGAAGCTCGACGAACCGCCGGTAGCGCCGCTCGACGTGCTGCTGGACGAGGAGGAGCTCGACGAAGAACTGGATGACGATGAGCTGCTGGAGCTTGTCGAGCTTGAGGTGCTGACATTCCCGCTTGATGTACTCACGCCGCCCGTGGAGGTGCTGACGCCGCCGGTCGAGGTGCTCACGCCGCCCGTGGACGTGCTGACACCTCCGGTCGAGGTGCTTACGCCACCCGTGGAAGTGCTGACGCCACCGGTGGACGTGCTCACACCACCCGTGGAGGTGCTGACGCCGCTTGATGTGCTGGTGCTCGATCCGCCGCTGGAGGTGGATGTCGAACCAGTCGAGGTGGACGAGATCACGACCGTGCCGCTGCTACCGCCGCTGCCGCCCCAGAACCCGCCGCCCCCGAAGAAGCCGCCGCTGCCGCCCCAGCCGCCCGATCCGCCGTAGACGACGGGCATCGCGCCGCTGCTCGTGCTGCCCGTCGGCAGGTCCGGGTAATTGGCGCCGTAGTCCGCCATGGCGGGTCCTGCCGCGACGGTCACCGCGGCCGGCACGCAATTGGTCGCCGTCGTTCTTACCGTTTTGGCAATCTGTCGGGGCTTGGCGCGGGCGCGAACCTTTGGAGCCGCATAGGCCCGGGGTTGGGCCTTCACCTTCTCCCGCTGGTGGACCTTCGGCGATTCCGCGACATGCATTGCGCCCGCGCCGACCACTGCTCCGCCGCATGCGCAAGCGCATAATTTTGCCAGGGCCATCCGTACCGACATAAGCCTGCTCTTCCCAAATGCCGGAATTGCCTTCGTACCCCGAACATACGGAGTAGTTGGAAAATCCTTTTTCAGAAAATGCAGAAGAGAGTCTTAATGGCAAGATGATTAACTCTCTTTTGTTGAACTTATGGTATAGAAATGTTTGATGATAGTAGTCGAGCATGATTAATGTTTCGCTTTGGATCGATCATTGCGTGGACGGTTAACTAGCATGTTTAACATTAATGGTTAAGATCACCATTGTATTTGTTTATATTCACATGGCGATGGGCGAGTCGTCGCTCATCAATGCTCAACCTGGCCCAGGTTAGGGCGGTGCATATTTATCGGCAGCGTCATGTGGGATGACCGCCCGCTTGTGCGGTTCAAGCGCGCTGGCTATAGGCGCGGTCAAAAGGGCAGGTGAACCAGATGGAGGCGAAGGCAGATGGCAACGGCATTTAGCGGTGCTTCCGGCTCGACCGAGCAGCCGCCATCGATCGAGACGCCCGACGGTTACCGTCCTTCGGCCGACGAACCTTTCATGAATCCTCGTCAGCTCGAATATTTCCGTTTGAAGCTGCAAGCCTGGAAATCGTCGATCCTGCGCGAGGCGGAAGGCACGCTCGCGCATCTCCAGAACGAATCCCTGCGCGAGCCGGACATTACCGATCGCGCCTCAAGCGAAACCGATTTCTCGATCGAGCTGCGCACCCGCGATCGCCAGCGCAAGCTGATCGCCAAGATAGACGCCGCATTGCGCAGAATCGACCAGGGTGAATATGGCTATTGCGAGGTAACGGGCGATCCCATCTCACTGGCCCGGCTGGAGGCCCGGCCGATCGCGACGATGACCGTGGAAGCTCAGGAGAGCCATGAGCGCCAGGAGAAGATCTCCCGCGACGAATAGCCGCTTTCGGAAAACTACGTAGCTGGAAATTAACCAGTTTTTGGTGATTTTGGTGCTTTTCTCTGGTTAACGGGTGATGGCGTCGTCAGGTGCCTCGTTCGTTGAGGAGACCAGTTCCACGTTATGGAAGACGAGCAGGACATCAGCAATGCACGCGCCGAGCGTGACAGCGTGTTCCTGCACGCCCAGGTGACGGCCACGCACGGCGAAGCTTCCGGCGTCTTCCGCATCCGGAACATATCCAGTGGTGGATTGATGGCCGAAGGACCGGTCAGCTTCCGCGCTGGAGACGAACTCGACGTGGACCTGCGCAACGTCGGCACCGTACATGGTCGCGTTGCCTGGGCGGTTTCCGGCCGCTTCGGAATGAGATTCGATCGAACCATCGATCCCAAGCTTGCCCGCAAGCCAATAGGCGGCGGCCGAGAACCGCCGGGACCCGTACTTCATCGTCCGATCACGCCGTTATTTCCGGATCGGGGACGTCATATTCGGATGTAAGGTTTTGGCGGCCGGAGCCGCCAATCGCCTATTGAAGGTGAATAATCTCTTCCTTGATTCGAAGCTTCTGCTTCTTGAGATCGGCGATCAGGATTGTGTCTGGATGAGGTCGCCTGTTTTCCGCCTCGATGCGATTTTCGAGTCCCGCATGTTTCGCGGATAGGGCGCTAACGTGGCCGTTCTCCATAATGGACGTCTCCTTTCGACTCCGCATGGATGAACGAGTAAAGCATGGATCATATTGCTTGTCCTCCCCAAAATAGTGCAATGCGATGGGCTGTTGCCGGCCTTACGATCAAGTGCGTTCGAAGGCCGGGGGGAAGGCATGGCGGATGGACAATGAAGAGATTGCCCGGCGAATTCAATTGCTTCGCTTGGAACATCGCGATCTTGACGCAGCCATCGATGCGCTCATGGCCGCATCAGGCCCGGACCAGCTCCAGATCGCGCGCCTGAAGAAGCGGAAGCTTCGTCTTCGAGACGAGATAACGATGCTTGAGGGCCAGCTGATCCCCGACATCATTGCGTAAAAAAAAGGGCCGGCGACGACGCCGGCCCTTCTCTTGAGGTCCAGGGAGAAAATATCAGGCCGCTTCTGCGGTCTGATCGACGATCTGTGTCTCGGCCGTGCCGTCGATCGAGATTTTGCGGGGCTTTTTATGCTCCGGGATCTCGCGGACGAGGTCGATATTCAGCAGACCGTCCTCATAGCCGGCGTTGGTCACCTTGATCGTGTCGGCAAGCTGGAAGCGCCGCTCGAAAGCGCGCTTGGCGATGCCGCGATGCAGGAACTCACGCTGGCCGGCGCCATTTTCGTCACCGGCGCGACCGACTACGGTCAGGACATTGTCCTGCACGGTAAGGTCGAGCTCGTCGCGATGGAAGCCGGCGACGGCCATCGAGATACGGTAGCCGTTCTCACTGATCTTCTCGATATTATAAGGGGGATAGGCATCGCTCTCACCCCGGGTGGCGAAATCGGCCAGCCGGTTCAGGTTCTCGAACCCTATCGAGGAGCGCAGCAGGGGAGCAAAATCAAAAGCACGCATGTCCAAATCCTTTCAAAAAAGCGATCACGAACTGACCCGCGGATTGCCGCCAGGCCTTTTGAGCGCACTCCAGTCGTGGCAGCGCGCCCAGGCAAAGAGATGGGAGCACAAGTAACTTTTTCAACCCATATTGCACCAATTCGGCACAGGCGTGAAAAGCCCGGAAAATTCACCTTCTTTAGACATTCTCGGCACCCGGCCTTTGTGGCAAGGCAGCAATTGATGGACGGTGGCTTGAGACATATTGCGGTAGGCGAAGGGGTGCTGACACCCCGACTCGTGGGCGCACTTTATATCGAGGCGATGGTGCTTGCCGACGAGGTGCGCACCTATTTCGACGAGACCGGCCGTGAGGAGCGTGATTCCCTCGCCCCGCTGCAGCGCGTCAGCTTCTCCTGCGAATCGCTGAAGGTCACCACGCGGCTGATGCACATTATTGCATGGCTGTTGACCTGGCGCGCGGTGGAGGCGGGCGAGATCACCGCCGCGCAAGCGCGCGAACCATCCCGCCGCCTCGGGCAGGCAAGCGACAGCGACGACGGCATCGTCGATACGCTGCCCGAAAAGGCGCGCGCGCTTATCAACACAAGCCGCGAACTCTATTATCGGGTATCCCGGCTCGATACGGGCCTTGCGCCCGACGCCGCCGCGACCAGCCCCGCACGCAAGCTCATGGATCGGCTGGAAGCTTCGTTCTAAGCGTGGAACGGATAGGAGCGGGACTTGTTTTGCCACCGCCTGCTGATATTCGGGCCTGACACCGGGGCTGTCCCGTTTCAGTACAGTTTGGAGCCATCATGACTCATACGTTCGATCCGACCTCGCTTCGTGAATATGACATTCGTGGCATTGTGGGGAAAGCGCTGGGCACGGCGGACGCCTATGCGATCGGACGGGGCTTCGCGACGCATGTGCGGCGTGCTGGCGGAACGCGGGTCGCAGTCGGTTACGACGGACGTATATCCTCCCCTGAACTTGAGACGGCGCTGATCGAAGGTCTTACCAAGGGCGGGGTGGACGTGGTCCGTATCGGGCTCGGTCCAACGCCGATGCTCTATTATGCCGAAGCGACGCTTGAAGTGGACGGCGGCATCCAGATTACGGGCAGCCACAATCCCGCTGAATATAACGGATTCAAGATGGTGCTCCAGCATCGTCCCTTCTTCGGGCAAGATATCCAGTCGATCGGCAAGCTCGCCGCCGAAGGCGACTGGGAGGAAGGCCAGGGCACCGTCAGCAATGTCGAGATCATGGAAGATTATGTCGGCCGTCTGGTTGCGGGCTATGCCGGCGGCGAATTCCGGATCGGCTGGGACGCGGGCAATGGCGCTGCCGGCCCGATCATCGATCGGCTGGTCAAGCTGTTGCCGGGTGAGCACCACACGCTTTACACCGAGGTCGACGGCCTCTTCCCCAACCATCACCCCGATCCCACCGACGAGGCGAACCTTGCCGATCTCAAGAAGCTGGTGCTCGACAAGGGCCTCGATTTCGGTCTCGCCTTTGATGGCGACGGTGATCGTATCGGCGCGGTGGACGGCAAGGGCAGGGTGATCTGGGGCGACCAGCTGCTCGCCATCCTCGCCGAACCGGTGCTGCGCGCCGAACCCGGCGCCACCATCATTGCCGACGTGAAGGCTAGTCAGGCACTTTACGACCGAATTGCAGAATTGGGCGGTAAGCCATTGATGTGGAAGACCGGGCATTCGCTCATCAAGACCAAGATGAAGGAAACCAACTCGCCGCTTGCCGGCGAGATGAGCGGCCATATCTTCTTCGCCCACGAATATTATGGTTTTGACGACGCCCAATATGCAGCGGTTCGCCTGATCCGGGCGGTGCGGCTCTTGGGCGGCTCTTTGACCGCTCTGCGCGACCAGATGCCTGACATGGTCAACACTCCGGAGATGCGTTTCCAGGTGGACGAGAGCCGCAAGTTCGCGGTCGTCGACGAAGTTCTCGACCGGCTCGAAAAGGAAGGGGCCGAGGTCAACCGCACCGATGGCGCCCGCGTCAACACGCCGGACGGCTGGTGGCTGCTGCGCGCGTCCAACACCCAGGACGTGCTGGTGGCTCGCGCCGAAGCCAAGGATCAGGCGGGACTGGATCGGCTGATGGCCCAGATCGACGCCCAGCTGGCGGCCTCGGGCTTGCAAAGAGGCCCGCAGGCGGCACATTGATCGCGGGGCTACGGAGAATCGTATGACCGCGATCTGTCTCGAAACCAAACGCGTCGAAAAGCCTTGGGGCCGCAAAGATTTGTGGCCCGGTTTTAAGGATGTCTCCGAAGGTGGGGAGCCTGTCGGTGAGATCTGGTTTCAGGATCCGCGCGGACACGACCCCGAGTTGCTCGTCAAATATCTCTTCACCAGCGAGAAGCTGTCGATCCAGGTCCACCCCGACGATGCGGCCGCACAGGCGGCGGGCTATCCGCGCGGCAAGGACGAGGCCTGGGTCGTCCTCGCCGCCGAACCGCATGCCGTGATCGGCATCGGCATGCGTGAGGTGATGACGCGCGACGAGTTGCGCGCGTCTGCGCTCGACGGTTCGATCGAGGACAAGCTGTTCTGGAAGGCAGTGAAGGCGGGCGACGTCTTCTATTCGCCCGCTGGCACCGTCCATGCGATCGGACCGGGTCTGACGCTGGTCGAGGTCCAGCAGAATGTGGATCTTACCTACCGGCTCTATGATTATGGTCGCCCCCGTGAACTGCATCTCGATGCGGGGATCGCAGTCAGCGATCCGGTGCCTTATGTCGCGCCGTTCGTGCCGCTTGAAGCGTCACGCGGCCGCCTGATACTCGCTGATGGCCCGGCCTTCGTGCTGGAGCATTGGGCGCTCTCTGGCAGCGGCAAGCTCGACGGCGGCGGCCGCACGCTCTGGCTGATTCCAATCAAGGGCGGCGGCACGATCGATGGCCGCGCCTTTGTTGCTGGATCGAACTGGTTGGTTGAAGGTGACGCCGAACTGTCGCTGGAAGAGAATAGCGAAGTGCTGGTCGCTTATCCCGGCAGGGGCATTATCCGAGATATCTGGCAATAATCCTTTCTTCAGGTCCTTCCGTTAACCGCACCTGCCATTTGCAGCTCATGTTGCAATGCGGTAAGCGCCACAAGCCAAACAAAGGGGTTTAAGTATATGCGTCTTACGATGATCGGAACCGGCTATGTCGGCCTTGTTTCGGGCACCTGCTTCTCGGAATTCGGTCATCATGTGACCTGCGTCGACATCAATCCCGAGCGCATCGACACCCTCAACGCCGGCAAGATTCCGATCTTCGAGCCCGGTCTTGACGATCTCGTGAAGCGCTCCGTCGCCGCGCGGCGTCTGAAGTTCACCACTGACATCAAGGAAGGCGTCGATGGCGCCGATGCGGTGTTCATCGCGGTCGGCACCCCCTCGCGCCGTGGCGACGGCCACGCGGACCTGACCTATGTGTACGAAGCCGCGCGCCAGATCGCTGAAAATGTCACGGGTCCCTGCGTGATCGTCAACAAGTCGACCGTCCCCGTGGGTACTGCGCGCGCCGTCGAGAAGATCGTGGCCGAGGTTGGCCCTGCCTATCCGATCGAGATCGCGTCCAATCCGGAGTTTCTTCGCGAAGGTTCGGCGATCAACGATTTCGCCCATCCCGACCGCGTCGTCGTCGGCGTCAATTCGGAGGCCGCGCGTCAGGTGATGCGCGAAATCTATCGCCCGCTGTTCCTGCGCGAGACGCCGATCTTCTTCACCGGCTGGGAATCGGCCGAGTT
>CAYLIK010000076.1:0-14738 GCA_964383565.1 uncultured Sphingomonadaceae bacterium | reverse complement strand
ATGCGAATTCGGTTCTTGCTCTACAGAGGTGTAACCGGAAGGAGAAACGACCATGGCGGCACCTGTCGTCACCATACAGCAATTGCTTGATGCCGGAGCCCACTTCGGCCACCAGACCCACCGCTGGAACCCAAAGATGAAGCCGTATATTTTTGGCGATCGTAACGGGATTCATATCATCGATCTCTCGCAGAGCGTTCCGCTGTTCGCGCGAGCTCTCGACTTCGTGCAGCAGACCGCCGCGCGCGGCGGCAAGGTGCTGTTCGTCGGCACCAAGCGCCAGGCCCAGGAGCCGATTGCCGACGCTGCTCGCCGTTCGGGCCAGCATTTCGTCAATCACCGTTGGCTGGGCGGCATGCTCACCAACTGGAAGACGATCTCGCAGTCGATTCGTCGCTTCAAGACGATGGAAGAGCAGCTCTCGGGCGATATCCATGGCCTGACCAAGAAGGAAATCCTTCAGCTGACCCGCGAGCGCGACAAGTTCGAACTTTCGCTCGGCGGCATCCGTGACATGGGCGGCATCCCGGACATCATGTTCGTGATCGACGCGAACAAGGAAGAGCTGGCGATCAAGGAAGCGAACACGCTTGGCATCCCGGTTGTCGCGATTCTCGATTCGAACGTGTCGCCTGACGGCATCGCTTTCCCGGTTCCGGGCAATGACGATGCGGCTCGCGCAATCCGCCTCTATTGCGACGCCATTGCCAGCGCGGTGATCGCGGGCGGTCAGGGTGGCCGTGCGGCACGTGGTGAGGACATCGGTGCTTCGGTTGAGGCGCCGGTCGAAGAAGCGCTCTCGGCGTAATATATTTGTCGTCATTCCCGCGCAGGCGGGAATCCATCTTCCGGTCATGCGATCCCAGCGCCAGCAGATGGATCCCCGCCTTCGCGGGGATGACGACCGTCAAGATATAGAAAGGACATGACATGGCGGAGATTACCGCTGCGGCCGTGAAGGACCTGCGCGAACGCTCGGGCGCCGGCATGATGGATTGCAAAAAGGCGCTGACCGAAAATGGCGGCGACATGGAAGCCGCTGTTGACTGGCTGCGCGCCAAGGGCCTTGCCACGGCCGCGAAAAAGTCGGGCCGTACTGCAGCTGAAGGGCTTGTCGGCGTTGCCGTCAGCGGCACCAAGGGCGCCGCCGTCGAAGTCAACTCGGAGACTGACTTCGTCGCCAAGAACGATCAGTTCCAGGATTTCGTGCGCAATGCGACCCAACTCGCGCTCACCGCTGGCGGTGATATCGACGCTTTGGCCGGTGCGGGTTATCCGGGCGGCGGCACCGTCGCCGAAAAGCTGACCGCCAACATCGCGACGATCGGCGAGAACCAGAATCTGCGCCGCGCCAAGGTGCTCGAAGTGTCCAAGGGCGCGGTTGTGCCTTATGTCCACAACGCGGTCACCGCAGGCCTCGGCAAGATCGGCGTGCTGGTCGCGCTGGAGGGCGATGCGCCGGTCGAGAAGATCGAGGCGCTGGGCAAGCAGCTGGCGATGCACATTGCCGCAGCCAACCCGCTTGCGCTGAACGAGGACGGTCTTGATCCAGCAACGATCGAGCGTGAGCGCGCGATCGCTTCGGAAAAGGCAGCCACCTCCGGCAAGCCTGCCGAGATCGTCGCCAAGATGGTCGACGGTTCGATCGCCAAGTTCCGCAAGGAGAATGCGCTTCTTTCGCAGCTGTTCGTGATGGACAACAAGACCAAGGTTGCTGACGTCGTGGCGCAGGCGGCCAAGGAAGCCGGAGGCTCGATCGTGCTGAAGGACTATGTCCGCTTCCAGCTCGGCGAAGGCATTGAGCGCGAAGTGAGCGATTTCGCGGCCGAAGTTGCGGCGGCGGCTGGGGTTCCGGCGTAAAAGCAAACCGATTGACGTGCTTGGCAGCGGCGCGTGCCCTGACTAAGGTGCGCGCCGCTTCGCTTATCCATCGGGGATTCTCCAACTAAATGGCCCGCCCGCGTTTCAACAGGATTCTGCTCAAGCTCTCGGGAGAGGTGCTGATGGGGCAGGGGCAGTTCGGCATCGATCCCGATACCGTGGCGCGTGTCGCAGGGGAGGTCGCGGCTGCGAAGCAGGCGGGGCACGAGCTGTGTCTCGTTGTCGGCGGTGGTAATATTTTCCGTGGGTTAGCGGCTGCTGCCAAAGGCTTTGAGCGTACCAGTGCCGACTATATGGGCATGCTCGCGACCGTGATGAACGCGCTCGCGGTACAGAATGCGCTGGAGCAGATCGGCGTCGATACCCGCGTCCAGTCCGCCATCCCGATGAACACGGTGTGCGAACCCTTCATCCGCCGCCGCGCGGAACGCCATCTCGAAAAAGGCCGGATTGTCATCTTCGCGGCTGGCACTGGTAATCCCTATTTCACCACCGACAGCGCCGCTGCTCTCCGCGCTGCGGAAATGAATTGCGACGCGCTGCTCAAGGGTACGAGCGTCGATGGCGTTTATGATGCCGATCCGAAGAAGGTTAAGACCGCCAAACGGTATGACACCGTAAGCTTCAACCGCGTGCTTTCGGACGACCTCAAGGTGATGGACGCAAGCGCGGTGGCGCTGTGTCGCGAGAATAATATCCCGATCATCGTCTTCAACATCCGCGAGCAGGGCATGCTGGCCCAGGTGCTCAAGGGCGAAGGCACCGCGACGATCGTCAATAATGGAGAGGATTGATCATGGCTGCCTATGACAAGGCCGATCTCGAACGCCGGATGAACGGTGCGGTCGAGGCGCTGAAGCATGACCTCGTCGGCCTCCGCACTGGCCGCGCGAGCGTCAACCTGCTCGATCCGATCACGGTTGAGGTTTACGGCGCGCAGATGCCGATCAATCAGGTCGCGACCGTGAATGCGCCTGAACCGCGCCTGCTCTCGGTGCAGGTCTGGGACAAGTCCAATGTCGGCCCGGTCGACAAGGCGATCCGCTCGGCGGGGCTGGGCCTTAACCCGATCGTCGATGGGCAAACGCTCCGCCTGCCGATCCCCGACCTGACCGAGGAGCGCCGCAAGGAGCTTGCAAAGCTGGTCGGCCAATATGCGGAAAAGGCGAAGATCGCTGCTCGCAACGTCCGCCGCGACGGCATGGATGGTCTCAAGACCGACGAGAAGAAGGGCGAGATCAGCGAAGACGAGCGCAAGCGCCACGAGGCCGAGGTCCAGAAGCTGACCGACAGCACGATCGCCGACATCGACAGTGCGGCGGCGGCAAAGGAAAAGGAAATCCTGACCAAGTGAAGCACGCCGCCGTTCATCCGGTATCAGGGCAGGGCGCGCCGGTCAGCACGGCGCGTCATGTCGCGATCATCATGGACGGCAATGGCCGCTGGGCCAAGGCGCGCCACCTGCCGCGCGTGGCGGGTCACAAGCGCGGTGCCGAAGCGGTGCGCGCAACCGTTCGTGCGGCCGCCGAGATGGGGTTGGAAGCGCTGACGCTCTACGCCTTCTCCTCGGAGAATTGGCGCCGGCCCGAGGACGAGATCAGCGACCTCAAGGGCCTGCTGCGCCATTATCTGCTGAATGAACTGGACGAGATTCATCAGAACGACATTCGGGTAAAGATCATCGGCGATTACAGCCGGTTCGGCCCTGAATTTGTCACCATGCTGGAGCAAGCGATCACACGTACCGCCGGCAATAGCCGGATGACCATGGTGATCGCCCTCAACTACGGCGCGCAGGATGAGATCGTGCGCGCGGTGCGCAAGCTGGTTGCCGATGGCGTCTCCGCGGATGCTGTAACAGAGGATGCGATCACGCAGCGGCTCGATACCAGTGACCTGCCGCCGCTGGATCTGCTGATCCGGACATCCGGTGAGCGGCGGCTGTCCAATTTCCTGCTTTGGCAGGCGGCTTATGCTGAGCTGCTGTTCGTCGACACCCTCTGGCCTGATTTCGGCGCGACCGAGCTGGCGGAGGCGCTGGCCGATTTCAGCCGCCGCGAGCGTCGCTACGGCGGGTTGTGACCGGGCTGCCCAAAGACGCGTCCGTGCGCTCCGAACTGCTGGTCAGGACGGCATCGGGAATCGCGATGATCCTGGTCGCATTGTTCGCCCTGTGGATGGGCAGCTGGGTATTCGCGCTCCTGCTGGCCGCGATCGGCGTGCTCATGACGATCGAGTTGAAGGCGCTGGTCCGCAACCTCGGCGAGGATATCAAGGTACTGAGCGTCGCCTATGTGCTGTTTCCGATCGGCGGGATGCTCGCCCTTCGCCATGGCCCGCACGGTTTCAGCCTCGCGCTTTGGACGCTGGCGATCGTGTGGGCGACCGATATCTGCGCTTATTTTACCGGCCGCTATTTCGGCGGTGCGAAACTGGCGCCCTCGATCAGCCCGTCGAAGACCTGGTCGGGGCTGGCGGGCGGGGTTGTCGGCGCCGGCATCATCGGCCCGATCATCGCCTCGCAGACCCACCTGCCGCTCGCATGTTATATTCTCGGCGCACCGTTGGGCCTGCTTTCGCAAGGCGGCGATCTTTACGAGAGCTGGCTGAAGCGGAAGGCGGGCGTCAAGGACAGCGGAAACCTGATCCCCGGCCATGGCGGCGTTCTCGACCGGCTTGACGGCGTTGTTCCTGTCGCGACGCTGATGGGCCTGCTACGGGTGCTGAACTTGATATGAGCGTCCGCAGCATCTCCATTCTCGGCGCGACCGGATCGATCGGCACCTCGACGCTGGATCTGATCGAGCGCGATCCCGAACGCTATGAGGTCGTCGCACTCACCGCCAACAGCGATGTCGCAGGTCTTGCCGATGCAGCGCGCAGGACTGGCGCGCGCTTTGCCGCGATCGGTGATCCGTCCTTGTCTGGCGCGCTGTCCGATGCGCTCGCCGGGAGCGGCATAGCCTGCGGAGCTGGAGCAAAAGCCGTGACCGACGCCGCGGCAATGGAAAGCGACTGGACGATGGCGGCTATCGTCGGCATCGCCGGGCTTGAACCCACTATGGCGGCGCTCCGGCGCGGTCGTGCGGTGGCGCTGGCCAACAAGGAGGCGCTGGTCTCGGCGGGGCCGGTTATGCTTGGCGTGGCGAAGGACAGCGGCGCGCACATGCTGCCGGTCGATTCCGAGCACAACGCGATCTACCAATGCTTCGATCATGAAAATCCGTCGAGGGTCGCCAAGGTGGTGCTGACGGCGAGCGGCGGGCCGTTCCGCACGCTCAGTCGCGCCGAGATGGCGCGCATGACCCCGGCCCAGGCTGTGAAGCACCCCAACTGGTCGATGGGCGCCAAGATCTCGGTCGATTCGGCGACGCTGATGAACAAGGGCCTTGAGCTGATCGAGGCGCATCATCTCTTCCCGATCGGCGCGGACCGGTTCGAGATCCTCGTCCACCCGCAATCGGTGGTGCATTCGCTGGTCGAATATATTGATGGATCGGTGCTGGCCCAGCTCGGCACGCCTGACATGCGCACGCCGATCGCGCACACGCTGGCCTGGCCCGAGCGGATGGAGACGCCCTGCGCGCGGCTCGATCTCGCCGCTATCGGCCGACTGGATTTCGAGGCGCCTGATCCGGAACGCTTCCCGGCGCTCGATCTCGCCCGCGCGGCGCTGGCGGCTGGCGGCGCCCGCCCGGCGATTCTCAACGCGGCAAATGAGGCGGCGGTGGCGGCATTTCTCGCCGGGCGGATCGGTTTTCTCGATATTGTCTCCGTTGTTAGTAAAGTTCTGGATCGTTATGATCCACCTGGCCCGATTTCGCTGGAGGACGTCATTGCAATAGACGGTCACGCACGCGATATGGCGGAACAGGCGATGGAGGTTCTTGCGGCGTGATTGAATCGCCTGGTTTCCTGATGACGGTGTTCAGCTTTTTGCTCGTGATCGGGCCGCTGATCTTCGTCCATGAATATGGCCATTACATCGTGGGCCGCTGGTGCGGAGTGAAGGCCGATGTCTTCTCGATCGGTTTCGGTCGGGAGATTTTCGGCTGGACCGACAAGCGTGGCACGCGCTGGAAGATCGCATGGATGCCGCTTGGCGGCTATGTGAAGTTCGCCGGCGACATGAACCCCGCGAGCCAGCCTACCGCCGAATGGATGGCGCTGCCCCCGGAAGAGCGCGCGCAGACCTTTCAGGCAAAAGCCGTCTGGCAGCGCTTCCTGATCGTACTGGCCGGACCGCTCACCAATTTTCTCGTTGCCATCGCAATCTTCGCGGCGTTCTTCTCCTTTTATGGCGAGCCGCGTACGCCCGCCCAGATCGCTTCCGTCATGCCGCAATCGGCCGCCGCCCGCGCTGGCCTGAAACCCGGCGATACGATCGTGTCGATCAACGGCCAGACCATCAGCCGGTTCGAAGATATAGCGCCGATCGTCAGCATCAATCCTGGCGAGACCGTGGACATCGTGCTGGACCGGGGCGGCGAGCAGAGCAACGTGCCGGTGACACTTCAATCGCTTCAGGAGCGTGACCGGTTCGGCAATGAATTCCGCAAGGGCCAGCTCGGCGTTCTTGCGACCGGGCGCGTGATCGTCCCGCTTGCACCGACCGAAGTGGTTGGAGCCGCGATTAGGCACACGCGGGACATCGTCTCGATGATGGTGGAGACGATCGGGCAGGTCTTCACGGGCCGTCGTTCGGTTCAGGAGCTTGGTGGGCCGCTCAAGATCGCGCAATTCTCAGGCCAGCAGGCGACTCTGGGCGCCGCTGCCTTTGTCGAGTTCATGGCGATGATCTCGATTAATCTCGGATTCATCAACCTTCTCCCAATCCCGCTGCTCGATGGCGGTCATCTTTTCTTCTATGCGGTCGAGGCGGTTCGCCGTCGTCCGCTCAATCCGGTAGTCCAGGAATGGGCTTTCCGCTCCGGTCTGGCGCTGCTTCTCGGACTGATGTTGTTCGTCACGCTCAACGATCTGACGTCTTTTGGGCTCTGGAATCATCTTGCCGGGTTGATCGGACGAAGCTGATCGGGCAGGGCAGACGCCAAGGCTTTCGGCATTATTCGCCGAAGGCGATCCTTGGGTGAGGGCGGAGCGCGCGTGAAGGCAATGACAGCACAGATGGCCGGCCGCAGGCTCGGCGTCGTTCTACTCGCATCCACCATCCTTGCGGCCCAGCCGCTGCTCGCGCAGTCCGCGCCAGCCCCCGCACCGGTTGCAATGGTGCCGCAGGTTAGCGGTACTATCAAAACGATCACTGTCGAAGGCTCGCAGCGCCTCGAGCCGGACACCGTGCGTTCCTACATCGATCTGAAGCCGGGCGATTCCTATAATCGCGAAGCGCTCGACCGCGCGCTCAAGGCGCTGTTCGCCACCGAATTGTTCGCCGACGTGCAAATCCGTGACAATGCTGGCGCGCTGGTGATCCAGGTCAAGGAAAGCCCGGTGATCAACCGGATCGTTCTGGAGGGCAACAAGCGGCTCAAGGAAGACAAGATCCGCCCGGAAATCCGGCTTGCCCCCCGCCAGATATTCAGCCGCTCCAAGGTGCGCGCCGACATTGCCCGCATCATCGAGCTTTACCGCCGCCAGGGCCGTTTCGCAGCTACCGTCGAGCCGAAGATGGTGCCGCTCAGCCAGAACCGCGTCGATGTGGTGTTCGAGATCGTCGAAGGGCCGAAATCCAAGGTCCGCAAGATCAACATCATCGGCAACAAGGAATTTTCCGACGGCCGGCTACGCGGCGAGATGGCGACCAAGCAGTCCGGTATCACCAAGATCTTCTCGTCGGGCACAAGCTATGATCCCGATCGCCTTGCTTATGACCAGCAGAAGCTGCGCCAGTTCTACTTGACCAACGGCTATGCCGATTTCCGGGTGATCTCTGCGGTTGCCGAACTGACGCCCGACAAGCGTGACTTCATCATAACCTATGTCGTGGAAGAGGGGGAGCGCTACAAGTTCGGCGACGTCGAGGTCGAAAGCGATATTCGCGACGTGAAGCCGGAAACGCTGAAGCCGCTCGTGAAGATGCGCAAGGGCCAGTGGTACAACGCCAAGCAGGTCGAAGACACGGTCGACACGCTGAGCGAGACCGCCGGCCTGCTCGGTTATGCCTTTGCCGACGTGCGGCCCGAATTCAACCGCGACAAGGAAGCGCTCACAATGAGCGTGACCTACAAGGTGGCCGACGCACCGCGCGTCTATGTCGAGCGGATCGATATCAATGGCAACACCCATACCAAGGACAAGGTCGTCCGCCGGGAGTTCCGCCTGGCGGAAGGCGATGCATTCAACAGCTTCCGCGTAAAGCGCTCGCGCGACCGCATCCAGTCGCTCGGTTTCTTCCAGGAAAAAATGGAAATCGAGCAGAAGCGCGGCTCTTCGCCCGACAAGGTGATCCTTGAGGCCAATGTCGAGGAGAAATCGACCGGCGAGTTGCAGGTTTCGGCGGGCTTCTCGAGCCTTGAGCGCTTCATCGTCAATCTGTCGATCCGTGAGCGCAACTTCATGGGCAAGGGCCAGGAAGTACGCGCCAGCGTTGATTATTCGCGCTATTCGAAATCGGTCGAGATCGGGTTCACCGAACCCTATGTATTCGACAAGAACATTGCGGTCGGGTTCGACGTTTTCCGCCGCGATTACAATTCGTTCCGGTTCACGTCTGACAATGACCGCGATACGACTTACCAGCAGACGACCACGGGCTTCCAGGTTCGTGCTGGCGTTCCGCTCACTGAGTTTACATCGTTGGCGCTACGCTATGGTCTCAGCTTCGATGATGTGACGCTGGACCGCAGTACTTATTACACAGACGGAGCATGCGACCCGCTCCTGGCCGGTCGATATTTGTGTGACGCACTCGGCAACCGCACCACGTCATCGGTCGGCTTTTCACTGGTGTTCGACAATCTCAATAACCGGATCCGGCCGAGCGCGGGGCAGCGCATCGTGTTCAGCCAGGATTTCGCCGGGCTTGGCGGCAGTACCAAATATGTCCGTTCCAGCGTCAACGCGAAGAAATATTGGGGCCTCGGCAAGGGCTTCGTCTTCTCGGTCGCTGGCGAGGCGGGCTGGATCAAGGGGCTGGGCCAGTCTGTGAGGCTTACCGACCGGTTCTTCTTGGGCGAGCCGCAAATGCGTGGCTTCGGAATCCGCGGCGTTGGCCCACGCGTGATTCGTACTTTTTATGACACCACTACAACGCCACCAGTTCCGCTGACGGGAAGTAATAACAATACCGATGACGCACTGGGCGGAACCAAATACTATCTTGGCCATCTTGAGCTGGAGCTGCCGCTCGGTTCGGGCGGACGCGAGCTGGGGCTTCGGCCGTCAATCTTCATGGACGCTGGTGCTGTATGGGGTGGACGACGTCCTGCAACCACGGGCTTGGATGTCTTCGGTGCTCCGGGTCCGCTCCAAAGCCGGATCAAATGTCAGGATAGCCTAGGTAATGTGACATCCGGTCTCGGCAGTGGCTGTGCGACGGGGCAAACATTGATTTCCAGCATTCCTCCGTTCAGCGAGGAATATACCGGTAATTCCGCCAAGCCTCGTCTGTCGGTCGGCTTCGGTGTCAATTGGAATTCACCTTTCGGTCCGTTCAGGATCGATATAGCCAAGGCTCTGCTAAAGGAGCCCGGCGACGACACCAAATTGTTCAGCTTCAACGTAGGGACTCAATTCTGATGAAGACTTTCCTCAAAGCCTCGGCGCTTGCGTCGGCTGCGATTTTCGCGAGCACCGTTGCTTCGCCGGTATTTGCTCAAGCGAAGACGCCAGCGGCCATCATCGTCACCGTCGACAACGAAAAAATTCTGAGCGAATGCAACGCTTGCAAGGCGGCGCAAATGCAGCTGCAGAGCCAGGCCCAGCAGATTCAGACCCTCAGCCAAACGCTTGGCCAGCCGCTCCAGACGGAGGCCGAGGCGATCCAGAAGGCCGCCGGCGGCAAGGCGCCCGACGCCGCGTTGCAGGCTCGTATCCAGGCGCTGCAGACCAAGGAAGCTTCGGCCAACCAGCAGCTCCAGACTCGCCAGCAGCAGTTCCAGCGCAACCGCGGCTATGTGGTCCAGCAGATTCAGACGAAGCTCGGCCCGATCGTGCAGCAGGTGATGCAATCCAAGGGTGCGAACCTGGCGATCGACGTTGGTTCCACCATCGCTGCGGCCGCCAGCCTTGACGTGACCACTGAAGTGCTGGCCCAGCTCAACGCCCAGCTTCCCTCGGTCAGCACGACAGCGCCTGCCGCAGCGGCGGCGCCGGCCACTGGCGGTCGCTGATCGCCATGACGGATGGTGATGCGCGGCCCGCCATCGGCCCGCTCGATATAAGGCGGGTAATGGCGGCGCTGCCGCATCGCTATCCGATGTTGCTTGTCGATCGGGTCGAGACACTCGTTCCCGATCAGTCGATCGTCGCGATCAAGGCGGTAACGATCAACGAAGGTTTCTTCGACGGCCATTTTCCCGGCCGGCCGATCATGCCCGGCGTCCTGATCGTCGAGGCGCTCGCCCAGGCGGCCGGCGTACTTGCGGTCGAATCGCTTGGGCTCGCTGGAACGGGCAAGCTCGTCTATTTCATGGCGATAGACGAAGCGAAGTTCCGCAGCCCCGTCGAACCCGGCGTGTTGCTGCGGCTCGAAGTGGAATTCACCCAGAAGCGGTCGAAGGTCTGCAAATTTTCGGGCCGCGCGATGATCGGCGACAAATTGGCGGCGGAGGCGAACTTCACCGCCATGATTGCCGACCCGCCCGAAGCCTAGGCCAGGATCCAGCCCGTTTCGGGTTGCCAGGCAATACCGAACGCGGACTTCAACAGCTCCGGGCTCAAGGCATTATCCGGCGGGCCGTCAGCGATGATCTGGCCCTCTTTCATCACCAGCACTCGATCTGCGAAGCTGCGCGCCAACGCGAGGTCATGGATAGACGCAAGCACCGCTGCCCCCCGCCGCGCTTCGGCCCGAAGCCGCTCGATCATGGCGATCTGGCGCGCGGGATCGAGATGGGCCGCCGGCTCGTCCAGCAGCAGCACATCGGGTCTGGCGACCAAGGCCCTAGCCAGCAGAACGCGGGCGCGTTCCCCGGTCGAAAGCTGGTCCATCCGGCGATCAGCGAACTGAAGGGCGTCGAGCGAGTCCAGCGTCTCGGCAACCGCCGTCGGGTCGGATCGGCCGCCAAGCCCCAACGCCACCAGATCGCGCGCGATCAGCGGCCAGGCGACCTCCCGACTGGCGGGCAGCAGCGCAAATCGGCGGGTGCGAATCGAGGGCGGCATAGCGGCCAGGGGGATGTCGTTTATCAGTGTCGTGCCCTGACCCTCGCCGATACCGGCAAGCCGATGGATGAGGCTGGTCTTGCCGGCGCCGTTTGGCCCGACGAGCAGCGTCAGCGAACTGGCTTCAAGCGCGAGGTCGGTCGGCGCGAGTCTGCCATCGAGCGCGAGGCTCCGGGCGATCAATACCGTCACGCCCGCCACTCCATGCGCATCCGCAACACTAGCGCGAGGAAGAACGGCGCGCCGAGCAGCGCCGTCACCACACCGATCGGAAATTGCCGACCCGCCGGCGCGAAACGGACGAGAACGTCGGCAAGGCACAGCAGGATCGCACCGATCAACGCGGCGGGCAGGATCGCGCGGCCGGGATGGGCGCGGGTAAGCCGCCGCGCGAAGATCGGTGCGACCAGCCCGATAAAGCCGACCGCCCCGCAAACCGCGACTGCCATGCCCACGCCGATAGCGGTGGCGATCACGATTTCCCGGCGCAGCGTTGTGACCTGATGCCCCATGGCCTCGGCCGCTGCCTCACCCAGGGCAAGCGTGTCCAGCGCATGCGCGCGCGTTGCGAGCAACAGCAGCGAAGCGAGCACGGGAACGGCCACCATCGCCGCCTGTGAAAGACTGCGATCGACGAGCGAACCCATCAGCCAGTCATAGGCTTCGTAGAAGGCGAACGGGGAGGGCGCCAGCGCCAGTGCAAGTGCCGTCGCAGCCCCGGCGAGCGCACTTATGGCAATGCCCGCGAGCAGCAGGGTGGCACTATCGCTCTGGCGGCCGGCCAGGCCAAGCAGAAGCAGTAACGCAAGAGCGGCCCCGACGACCCCGCCAGCAGCGAGGCCCAGCGGACCCGCAAATCCCATCAGATAGGCCGAGATCACCGCACCAAGCGCCGCGCCGCCGGTGGTGCCGGTGATGTCAGGCGATGCGAGGGGGTTGGCGAACAGCGCCTGGATCGCCGCGCCAGAGCCGCCGAGCATTGCACCATAGAGCAGGCCGAGCAGCATGCGCGGGAGCCGGACCTCGGTGAGGATCGTCGTGAGGAGATCAGGATCGCTGCGGTACAGCGCGCCAAGGCCAGCGGCGGGAAGCAGGAGCGAGGCTATAGCGGCGCAGAGCAGCACCAGAACGAGAAGGATCCACCAGATGCGGCTCATCGGGCCATCCGCCGCAGCCGCAATATTTCGGGAATGAGGCTCGGCCCCATGCAGGTCCAGCGGCGGCCCTCAGTGACGACGCGGTTGTCACGGGCGCGCGCGACCGGAACCAGATCTGAGCGGCTATATTGATCCACGCGGTAGTTGCTTACCACCAGTGTGAGCGGTGGCGAGCGCAGCAGGGTCTCGCGGCTGATACGATCGCCAGCAAGGGCGATCTGGCGATAGCCTGCTGCCGCCATCCACTCAGCACCAGCTCCGGTCGGGGCCATGCTTCGCCCGGCACTGCCTACGAAGACGGCGGCAAGCTGTGCGCGAGGAGTCGTTCTCAGCGTCTGGCGAATACGGGCCTTAAGCGCCGCGCCTTGCCGTTCCCGTCCAAGTGCCTCGGCCAGCGTCGAAACTCCGCGTTCGACATCGGCTACAGTGGCGGGGAAGGGGATATCCACGAAACGCGCGCCGATTGCGGACGCCAGTGCGCCGCCGTTACGTCCACCGCCGCCCATGGTGACAATCAGGTCAGGCTTGTCCTTTGCGACTGAAAGGATGGTGCCGCTGTTCGCCGGATAAGGCTTTGCCATGCGCCAATAGGCGGATTCACGCCGATCATGCGACAAATGCGTTAGCGAACTGATCTGGCCGGGCGCAGCGAGCGCGAGGAGCAACTCATCAGTGCACAGGTTGAGCGAGGCGACGCGGGCGGGGTTGGCCGCCCACGTCGCCTGTGCTCCAGCGAAACTAATCGCCAAGGCGAACGCGAAAACCCGCATACATCGTCCGTCCCGGCGTCGCATAACCGACCGCATCCTGATACTTATCATCGAACGCATTCTCGATGCGGCCAAAGGCCTCGATATTCGGTGTGATAGCGTAGGCGACACGGGCACCCGCCAGCACATAGCTGCCCAGCGTCACCACAGGCGATTCAAATGTGACCGGATCGAATATGTCGAAATCGGTATCCTTGCGCTTGCCGACATAGGCGAACGAGGCGCCGAGCGTCAGCGGACCGGTCTCATAATCGGCGAACAGGTTCGCGCTGCCCTTCGGCCGCCGCTGCTCACGCAACTGGGCCGTTCCGGTCACGCGCTGCTGCTGCGCATCGAGATAGGTATAGTTAGCGCTGATCCGCAGCCCTTCGACAGGCCGAACCTCACCGGTTAGCTCGATGCCCCGGCGGCGGCTCTTGCCGTCGGCATTCTCGGTCGAGGACAGGAAGCTCGGCAAAAACACTGTCACGATCTCGTTCGTCAGCCGGTTGCTGAACGCGGTAACGCCAAGGCTGAACATTTGGTCGGACCAGCTCAGGCCAGCCTCATACCCCTGCGAACGCTCGGGTCGAAGAGCAGGATTGCCGACGAAGCTGCCGGGAAAGAAACCATAGAGATCCACGAAGCTCGGCTGGGAAATGCCCTCGCCATAGCCTGCGTGTGCCGAAAGATTTTCGGTCAGATGCACGATGGCGTTGGCGCGCCACGTGGTGGCGTCCTTGAAGCGGTTGAAGGAATCGTGACGAACCGCCACGTCGGTGGACAAAAGCGTCCCCCAATCGCCCCGCCATTCGCCTACCACAGCGTAACGGCCGCGCGTCACATTCTTGTCGGTCGCACCAAAATATTGCTGGTCGCGCGTGTCATATTCTTCATCCTCACGTTCGATCCTCGCGATCAGCGAGTGGGGCGTATCGCCGGCGGTGAAGCGGCGGATCAGTTGGGCATCAAGTTTCAACCGATCGCCGGTGCTCGCGTTGAGCGCGGTCGCGCCATCGCGGTTGCGGTTGCGGCTGTGGAGATACTGGCCGCCCACCTCGAAGCTCCAAGGTGCGTCCGGCGCTAGGCCGAGCCGGCCCCAGGCGCGGATCGCGCCGGTGTTGGTGCGCGACGCATCGCCAGTGTCAGCACGCAGGAACGTGTTGGGATCAGTGCCGTCGAACTCGACTTCAGCGCGGACGTAGCGGCCGACTATGCCAAGCTCGCCATCGCTGCCGGGACGGGCCACCGCCTTCAGGTTGAGCGTCAGATTCTCGAACCCGTCCTTGTCGCCGGTGCCGCCGCCGAGGATATCGATCCCGTCACCTTTGCTCCATGCGGCGGAAGCCGAAACGCCAGCCTTGTCTGTGCCAGTGACCAGCGCGGCGGAGCCACGGCGGAAATCGTCGCTGCCATATTCAGCAGCCGCTCTGGCGCGTAGTCCGGCACCGATCGGATCGGGGCTCGACACCGCGACCACGCCGCCGAGCGCTTCCGAACCCCAGAGGGCCGATTGCGGGCCGGTGACGATCTCGATCCGGCCGAGACTGTCATTGGTTACCTGCTCGAAGCGGGCCAGATTGGATGCGGCGGGATCGTTGAAGGAGATGCCGTCGATGACGAGCAGGCTGGGGTACATCCGGAAAATGTTCCAGACGTGCGCGAT
>CAYLIK010000075.1:0-14761 GCA_964383565.1 uncultured Sphingomonadaceae bacterium | reverse complement strand
ACGAGAACCCCGTGCCGATCGAGGCGCGCACGCTGCGCCAGGTGCTCAAGGTCAACGGCCACGCGCCGCGCAAGAACGACCAGGACAACTGCACCGGGCCGGAACAGAACACCTCCGAAGTCCAGCCGCTGTCGCTGCTGTCGGGCACCTTCTACTCAGTCGACAAGCTCGCGCCGACCTTCCAGGCGATCAGCCACGCCAACCCGTTCTTCTATGTGATCTCGGGCTTCCGCTATGGCTTCATCGGGACAAGTGATTCGCCGATTCTTATCGGAGCTCTCGGCCTGCTCGGCGTCAACACGGTACTCGGTATCGTCTGCTATCTGCTCCTGGATAGCGGCTGGAAGATCAAGGCGTAGTAGGCAGCACGGATCGCCCCGGCGGTCTGGCTGACCGGAATTCCCCAACTTATCGTCATTAAGCCAGCGTTAGCCATTGCCGGCAATGTGAATGTTACTCCGTCGTGTCAGGTTGGGCGTGAGAGGACGCCATGCCCGTAGCCGAATCGATCAGCGCACATTCCCAGTGGAAGTTGCGGCCCACGCGAACGCAGCAGATTGTGACTGCGAAAATGCGCGGCGCCTACACGGTGGAGCAGGATATCGTCGTCCGCAACTTCTCGTCGGAAGGGCTCGGTGCGATTGCGCGCGACTGCCCGCCCGGCCTGTCGGAGACCGTGGTCGTCAGCATCGGCCCGATCATGGATAGGGTCGCGACGGTGCAATGGGTGCGCGGGGACAGATTCGGACTTCATTTCCAGAAGCCGCTTTCCCGCACCGATCATGATTATTTGACCTGCCGCTCGATCGATGAACGTCCGGGGTTTCAGCTATTCTAACATAATATTCCAAACGGACCGCCGGCGGAGCGGGGTAAAAAACGATGGAAGTGCGATGCAGCTTCATCGCACTTCCATCAAAGCTCGACCCACACGTAAAAAACCGCTCCCTGGGTCTACTCTCCTTCAGAACTACAAATGTGACAGGTTACCTGCCAAAAGTGTACCGGGCCGAGAGACTCCAAGTTCTAGGCGACCCGAGCCACTGCTGCATCAAGGATGTACCCAGATCCACACCAAAGACCCTGTATTTGGTATTCGTAAGGTTCTCGAGGGAAATTGAGAATTCCAAATTAGGATTGTCCATCTTATATTGGACTCTCGCATTCAAAACGCCGTATTTTCCTTCATTGGTGATGGGATTATTGAAGACGTCGAAATATTGCGATGCCGTGTAGCGGCCATCCATTTGCAGCCCGACGGAGCCATTTGCCACATTGAAATCATATCGCAGGATGCTGCTAAGCTGATAGTCTGGCGAGAGTGGAACCCGGCGATCAGCCCTGACCCCATTGGGAAGAGCGATATTTTCGGCAGTGGCCTTGAAGATGAAGGCTCCGCCTAACTGCGCGGTGAACCCAGGCACTGGGCTGAGCAAGATTTCCACGTCCGCGCCATCAACCTTCGCATCTGTGTTGAACACCAGCGAGGAGGCATTGAGGAACTGGAACGCTTGATAGTTCTTGTAATCGTAACGATAAACCGATGCATTCAGGCGCCGAAACAGCCCCGATCCGCTAATTTTTACGCCGCCCTCATAGCTGGTGAGTTGCTCCGGCTTGAAACTGAAGATGCCCAGCTGTGAATCATTGGCAAAAAAGGGTGGATTATATCCCCCGCCTTTCTGGCCACGAGTGATGGACGCGAACAACAAGGTACGTTCGCTGGGCGTATAATCAAGTTCTCCCTTCCAACTGACAAAGCGATCGGAGCGAGTATCTCTGTAGGTATTCGTAAGCAGCGATGTTGTGGGATCGGACAAGCTGAGCGTGTCCTGAGAATCCGGCACATCAACCACGTAAGAATCCAGCTTCTGACGCTTTTGATCATATGTCCAGCGTATGCCGGTGATCAATTTGAGCTGATCCGCAAATCGCCATTCGGCTTGGCCAAACGCGGAATAGGATTGCGTTTTGGTCGTCCACGGAACGAAGCTGCCTGTACCGGTTGTCGAGCCGGGCGACACGAAACCCAGTGGTTCCGCATAAGCGCGGTAGATCATGAACACGTTTTCGTATGTGCCATTGATGTCCAGGAAATAAGCGCCAGCCGTCACATTCACAAAGCTCGAGTCAAAATTTAGCCTAAGCTCTTGACTGAGTTGGCGGATGCCGGAGTCCGCCGCATATCGCTGCCCTCGGATGGGACCAAGATCGGAGTCTTCGCGATAATGATGGTTGAACTTTGAATAATCTGTGATCGAGAAAAGTTTGAACGCACCCAATTCAAGGTCAGCATGCAAACTTGCGCCATGCTGGCTGAGAGAGAGCGGGTTATTCTGATCGAACTCGCCGGACCAATAATTGCTGTTCCGGTTGCGGTAGCCGGCGATGTCATTTCCCGGCCCCGTGCCATAATAATCCAAATCGGCCGGCACCGCATTGGCTAAACCGGTTGCTGGATCGATGTAAGAAGCACCGTGGCGGGCGCGAGGGCCGATGTTTGTCGCCTTCGCGCCGCGCGTTACGAGGCGGAGGTTGAGGGTCTCGGTTGGCTGCCATGCGAGCTGTAAACGCCCGGCGTAGTTGTTTTTGCCGTTACCGCCCAATCCGCTGGGGAAATTGTTATGGAAATAGGCATCGCGTTGTTCTGTTGCGACAGACACGCGCATCTGCACAGTGTCCGTCACCGGACCTCCAACGGCAGCCTCGGCGCTGAAGCTGGTGAAGCGCCCATAACCGATATTGGCATATCCTTCCCAGTTGTCGGTGGGTTTGCGCGTCACGAAATGCACGAGGCCACCTGTCGCATTGCGTCCGAACAATGTGCCCTGAGGGCCGCGTAGCACTTCCACGCGGTCCAGATCGAACGCCAGGAACGATGTCCCGGTCAATGCGCTCGAATAAACATCGTCAACGTAAATAGCGATCGGGCCTTCCTGATGGTCGTTGAAGTCATTCTGGCCTACGCCGCGCATAGTGAAGGCCATCGTATTGCCCTCGCCGCCGGAGGTTTGCAGCTGCAAGCCCGGCGTCAACTTGGTTAGGTCGGCACTTCCCTTCACGCCAAGCCCATTCAGCTGATCTCCCGAAAAGGCCGTGATGCTGATGCCAACTTTTTGGGCTTGCTCGTCGCGGCGGTTGGCGGTGACGACGATGTCGCTATCGAGTAGGTTATTGCCCTGCGCTTGGGCCTGTGAGTCCTCGGCGGCGGCGTGGCTCGAAACGCTGGACAGCAGCAAGAGCGCGGCAGAGCACGTCGTAGAGGCTCTTAATAACTTGGAAGCTCCAATGCGCGTGATGGAGGCGCCATGGCCGAACATCGCCATATTTTTTGGAGCCGGACGGCGAGCCGCGATATCAGCTGAAGAAAATCCAATATCATTGCGCTGCTTGAATTTCATTTTCTGTCCCCAAGTTGCCGCAATACGTCATTCTTGCGGAACATCATGGTGGACATGGCGGGAATTGGACGCAACGGGTGGCAGATATAATGTGGCCTACAGGCGCAACCATGGCACTATTATTGAATCGATGTAATTTAGTGTCATAACATATGCGGTTTCTATTTTATCGGTATGTATGTTGCCGATATTGTACGATTTACTTGTTGCCGTTTGCGCGCAGTGCCGCCAGAACGGCGGCAAGGATTTGGATCGGGAATTTGAGCGAAGATGGCGGGACGAATATACGCACGACCCGAAAATATGCTCTCCGATGATGAGATGGCGCTGTGGCGGGCCATACCTGCTGCTGTGGCAGCGGATGTGTCAGCGGAGGTGGGGGTGATCGATCCCGCGATACGGCCCGTTGGCGGCATCACCTGCCAGCCGCGTCTTTTTGGCCGCGCGGTTACGGCGATGTGCGAGCCGCCGGACTTCGGCGCGGTCGTTCAATCGCTCGACGTGATTCGTGCGGGGGATGTCCTTGTGATTGCAGCAAATGGTGATTGCAGCAACGCGATGATCGGCGAGATCCTTAGCGGTTATCTGCGGGAGCGAGGCTGTGCGGGAATACTTTGCGACGGCGCGGTCAGGGATGTGGAGACCCTTGGCGGCTGGTCTGATTTTCCGGTGTTTGCGCGTGGCATCGTGCCTCGGGGGCCGGCATCGTCAGAACATGGAGCAATCAATACGAGGGTGAATATCGGGGGATGCTCCGTCGATCCAGGCGACCTGGTCATCGGGGATGGCGACGGCGTGGCGATCCTTTCACCTGCCGCGGCGCGCACTTATCTGACAGCTGCCCGCGACAGGCTGGAAAAGGAAGCCGGCTGGATCAAATCCTTTGCGTCCGGCCGTTCCGCGAGAGACACATTCGGCTTGGCGGCGCTTCAGCAGGTGTGATTGCGACCGCCTTCAATGACTATGCTGTCGAACATTCGCAATCTTGACGATGCTTCCCTTGGCTTGACCCATGGCATCGTCCGCATTCGTGACAACTGTCACATAGAGATCATTCTCGTCCTTGCTGAATGCGACGTTGGTCGGGCCGTTTCCGGCCGCAATTTCAAAGATATGAAGAAGTTTTCCATCGGGCGATATTTTCAAAACCCTGCCGCCATAGAATTGCGCAACGTATAGATTGCCTTCGCTGTCGACCTTGAAACCGTCCGGTCCATGCCACCACTTTTCGCTTTTGTTTGGCGCCAGCATGTTCAGCAGTGCGAAATTGGACCTGTGGGTGAGCGTGCCATCGGCCTCGATCGTAAATTTCAGGATGGCATTTCCGACCATTTCGGCCACATAAAGGGTCTTCTGGTCTGGCGATATCGCCACGCCGTTCGCATAGTTGAGATCGTCGGCTACTTCTATCCACACGTTGCTGCCAGGCGCCATATAGATCAAGCGCCCGATGATGGCGGTCGCCGTCTCCGCAAAGGGACCAAAAGTGGTGGCGTAGGCCCCGCCATTGGCGGCGACGGCTATATCGTTGATGCCGCCTTCGAAGCCCCGGCCCCGATTATCGGCATCCCATCGGCGCAGTTCCTTTCCATTGAGATCAAGCTCCAGAATGGCGCCACGCATGTCGGTGCAGGCAAGCAGGAATGTCTTCTGCTTGGTCAGCGCCAGGCCATTGTGGCTGCAGCCCGCCGCGTTATTGAGGAGCTTAGTGGTCTTGCCGTCCCATCGCGAGAGCGAGCCGGGCGTCCAGGATACATAATAAAGGTTGCCGTTGACGACGAGCGGGCCTTCCGGGCCAAGCACATTTTCGACAACCACGGCTTCCTTGGACAGCGCAGGCGCCGAGGCCAGCGCCAGCGCGCTGGGGAGGAGTATGGCGCTAGCCCAATTTCGCATGTAACGACCTTTCTATCACTCTAAGATACCTGTTGGCGGCGGTGCCAAAACAGAAATGAGATCCATCAAAATACTTACGGAAAATCCAAATCATCGACACTTTATGTATATGTTCGTGAGATAGAGCTATTAACGGTCAATATTAGATAGTCTTCTTTACCGGCATTGTGCGTCATTTCCTGAAGGCCGCCAATTTGAATGAAGCTGCCACGCTCAAAATTAGGTCGTTCCCGATGGGAAGGATATCATCTCGTTGCCATGTTTTTAATGATTGAGCCGACTTCTTGGGTGGCTTCTATTGGGCTTCGTTGACTTTCTCCCCCCAGCCCATAGCGTCAATTTATAAGCGTATAAGTTCGCATGGCACCTCCGATTGGAGCCCTGTTTGCAGCGAGAAGCATCCGCTTCCCGGTTCGACATGCTTCCTCCGGAGAATGTGCTGCGGCGGATACGCGGAAATATCGTGGCGGATAGAGTTCGTCATTGGCCGGGAGCAAAAATATGGGGTTTCGAGTTGGCGACGGATTGCGTTGGGTTCTGATCGGGACGACCGCCCTGGCCTTGGCAGGGTGCCAACCCAGTGATCGCCCGCAGCCCGATCAGCCGAAGAGCAGTGCGGCCGCCGCGGCCGCCCATGCGAAATTGCTCGACACCGCATCCGGAGACGATTGGCCAGGCTTCGGCCGGACTTATGGCGAGCAGCACTACAGCCCGCTCGATCAGATCAATCCCGGGAATGTCGAACAACTCGGGCTGATGTGGGCGCACGATCTGGGGGATGGCGCATCCAATACCGGACCGATTGAGGTCGACGGGACGCTTTATTTGGCCAATCGCAGCAGCCTGGTGCATGCCATAGACGTGAAGACAGGGAAGGAGCTGTGGCAGTTCGATCCCAAGGCGCAGGAAGCTTCGGGCTATCGTAACCGCCAATCCTGGGGATCGCGCGGCATCTCCTGGTGGAATGGCAAAGTATATGTGGGAACCATGGACGGCCGACTGATCGCGGTCGACGCCAAGACCGGCAAGCAGGTTTGGTCCGTCCTCACGGTGGAGCCCGGTGATAATGTGCGATATATTTCGGCTGCTCCCCGTCTCTTCAACGGCAAGATTATCGTGGGTCATGGCGGCGCGGATTCCGGTCCCGGTGTTCGAGGCTATGTGACAGCTTATGATGCGGAAACCGGAAAGCAATTGTGGCGCTTCTATACGGTTCCCGGGCAGCCCGGCGTTGATAATGACGAAACGACGAAGATGGCCGCGAACACCTGGGCGGGTGAGTGGTGGAAATTCGGCGGCGGCGGCTGCGCCTGGAACGCCATGGCTTATGATCCCGAAACGGATACGGTGATTATCGGCACGGGTAACGGTTATCCCTGGAACCACCGTATTCGCAGCGAGGGCAAAGGCGACAATCTCTTCTTGAGTTCGATCGTCGCGCTGGATGGCAAGACGGGTGCCTATAAATGGCATTACCAGACCGTCCCGGGGGAGACGTGGGATTACAACAATACCATGGACATCGAGTTCGCCGATCTCATGATCGACGGGAAGATGCGCAAGGTACTTCTCAATGCGCCGAAGAACGGCTTTTTCTATGTCATAGACCGGATCACCGGTGAGCTGATCTCGGCGAAACCCTTCGCAAAGGTCACCTGGGCTTCGCACATTGACATGAAGACGGGACGGCCGGTCGAAAACCCGGGCCAGCGCTACGAGAATGGAACAACCTCCATGGTTTGGCCGAGCCTGGTCGGAGCCCATGGCTGGCTTCCGATGGCTTTTAGCCCCAGAACGAATCTGGTTTATCTTCCCACGGTGGAGTTGGCTAATGCCTGGGACGATAAAGGGATAGATTACAAAAAATGGCAACAACCCAAGAATAACATCGGCGATGTCGGCGCTAACGCCGAATATTATCCCGATGCGGGTTCGCCATTCGGCACCAGCTATCTCCAGGCGTGGGATCCTGTGACGCAAAAGCAGGTCTGGAAAGTGCCCACGCCCGGCCCATTCAGCGGTGGTGTTGTCGCCACCGGCGGTGGTCTTGTCTTCCAGGGCAGCCTCGACGGCCGGTTCAAGGCCTATTCTGAAAAGGACGGGAAGGTACTCTGGTCATTCGATGCGGGCGCGCCCGTGCTGGCGCCGCCGATCAGCTATTCGGTTGCCGGCAAGCAATATGTCACCGTCATTACCGGAATAGGCAACTCGCACGGCCTTTTCGGGCGGTTAATGCCGAGCTACATCGAATATCGTAACCAGGCTCGTCGTGTTCTTACTTTCGCATTGGGGGGCAAGGTGACGATCCCGCCAACCCAGAAGACTGCGTTCAAACCGATCGAGGATAAGGAATATCGTCCGGATCCCGCGGCGCGGGCGCGGGGTATGGCGAAGTTCGAGTTGATCTGCAGCCTGTGCCACGGCTTCAAGGCTGAGGGCGGCGGCACGGCGCCCGACTTGCGTGCATCAGCGGTTCCGCTGGATTGGGAGACTTTCCGATCCGTGGTGCATGATGGTGCGCTGGTTCCAAATGGCATGCCACAGTTTGCAGATCTGGATGACCAGAGCCTGCAGGATATCCGCCACTATATCCGTGCAAGGACGCACGAGACGAAATAGCCGCTTGCCATGATGGGTTTACGTCTGCGGCACCGTTAGATTCCGGGCCGCAGACTTGAATTCAGGCATGTGAGGAGAAGCGAAAGGGCTGTGGCTTTGCTGTGTCGCCGACGAAGCCAGGAAGCTGTTAGGCGTGCAAGAGTCCGAAGTCGTCGCGAAGATGCGCCGTGTCGTAGATGATAGTGATCTTGCGGAACTTCTGCCGATCATCAGACAATTCGCAAATGTCGACGCATTCGAAGGTCGCGGTCTTGCCGTTGGCGAGCGTCCAGACATAGTTGAAATGAAGAGCAATTCGATCCGCCGGACCTTCGAATATGTTGAGTAGTTCCGTTCTGGACCGCTCTGTATCGGCAAACAGCATTGCATAGAAATTATACGCGGGGCAGACGCCATAAAGCGATGAGACGATAATTCCATCCGCGGTGAACAATGCGCGCACAGTCTCCAGGTCGCCAGCGTTCAGCGCAGCCAGATACTGTTCGCATAAATTTTTGACCGTCATCTTGGTCTCAATTTCAGCTGTCATGACCAGGCTGTACGACGCAAATGTCCGATTGTCTGGGAGAATTCATGCACCATGTCGCTGATGATTTCCGCGACGGGCCGAATGGAGCTGATCCGCCCGGCCACCTGACCGGTCATAGCGACTGAGGCATTCATGTCTCCACCTTGATAGAGTTGAAGAACATTGGCGAAATCGTCCGCCATGCTTTCAGGCGGGGCGGCTTCATAACGAGCCGTTTTTTCGGTTCGCAGTGAACGCATGTGCAACTTGCCCGTTTTTGGGATGACCACGACCGTATCGGTCTCGCTAGCCGCCACGATGCTCTGCTTCCAATTATCATGGACGGGCGCTTCTTCGGAAGAAACCATCCGGGTTCCCAGTTGCACGCCTTCGGCTCCAAGCGCGAAAGCTGCCGCCATCGAGCGTCCGTCGGCAATGCCGCCTGCAGCGATGATCGGGACTGTGACATGATCGCGGATCAAAGGGATAAGCACCATGGAACTCACCATGTTTTGTGCATTCTTGAATCCTGCGCCTTCTCCGCCTTCGACAATCAGGCCATCCACGCCGCATTCCACCGCCCGCAATGCCGCCTTCAACGTGGGCACGACGTGGAAAACCGTCAGCCCCGCCTTCTTGAGAGCTTCACAATAGACCTGCGGATCGCCCGCCGAGGTAGTCACGAAAGTCACGCCTTCATCGGCCAGGAACGAGACAATGTCCGGGTGGCGGACGAATGCCTGTGCGATATTCACACCAAAAGGTTTAGTGGTCAGGGCATGCATCGCTTTGATTTCGTTGCGGATCGCATCGAATTCGCCGGATGATGTCTCTAGCATGCCCATGCCGCCGGCGTTCGACACTGCCGACGCCAGCGTTGATCGGGCAATCCAACCCATGGGGGCCTGCACAATTGGACAAGCAATTCCGAGCAGTTGGGTAATCCGGTTCTGCATCCGCTTCTTCCTCTACGACCCTCCGACTCCGCTTCGCTCAGGCGGGGCAGTTCCGGAATTAAGCCGTCTGTTGCCTCTCACGTTGTCGGAGATTCCCGATCAACGATGTTCACGCGGCCGGGCAGACGCCAGCTCTGCAATGATCGCAGGACCATCGGCGTTGACCACGGGGGCAGGGCGGGGCGTGTCGGTGATGCTTACAGAATAGCGCGGGGCCGGGGCCGGCTGCGTTGCACCGCCAATCTCGATAAAGGTTCCGCGCGCAACATTGTGCGGATGTGCAGGCGCTTCTTCCATTGAAAGCACGGGAGCGAAACAGATGTCGCTTCCTTCCATTAGCGCGCACCATTCCGCGCGCGTCTTGCTCCTGAAGATCGCGGTCAGCTTATCTTTCAGAGATGGCCAGTTTGTTCGATTATGTTGATCGTCAAGCGTCCGGTCATCAAGCAATCCCAGATGCTGGCGAAGGAGGGCGTAGAATTGTGGCTCGATCGAGCCAATGGCCACCCATTTTCCGTCTGCGCATTCATAGCTGTCGTAAAAATGCGCGCCGCCATCGAGCATATTCTCGCCGCGATTGTCGGTCATTTCGCCTGCGGCGAAGAAAGCCCTGCTCATGCCCATCAACAGCGCGGAGCCATCCGTCATGGCAGCATCGATAACCTGGCCCACACCACCCATCCTGACATGGAGCAGCGCGCTGACCATCCCGAATGCGAGCATCATCGCGCCACCGCCGAAATCGCCGACATAATTGATGGGCGGGGCGGGGGGCTGTCCTTTCCGTCCAATGGTATGGAGCGCACCGGATAAGGCAATATAGTTGATGTCATGGCCGGCAGCGTGCGCGATCGGGCCGTGTTGGCCCCAACCGGTCATGCGCCCATAAACAAGATTGGGATTATCGGCGATCAGCACGTCCGGACCAAGGCCAAGCCTTTCCATCACGCCAGGCCGATATCCCTCGATGATCCCGTCTGCGGTGCGGCAGAGATCGCGTGCGATTGCCAGCCCTTCCGAGGTCTTGACGTCGAGTGCGATCGATCGGCGGTTTCGCGACAGTGCGTCGCGGGGATCGAGCTCACCGCCCGGCCGCTCGATCCTGATCACTTCGGCGCCATGGTCACCCAGCATCATGCCGCAAAACGGACCCGGTCCGATTCCCGCGAATTCAATGATGCGGATGCCAGCGAGAGGACCCGTCACGCCAGTTTAGCCGCTGGAGCAGGTTTCGCCATACCTCCCAAACGAGCGGCAATGATCGCCTCGGCTTCGTTCATGATTCCCTCGATCAGCGCGTGGCAGGTAGGTATGTCGTGGATAAGTCCCTGGACCATTCCCGCCCAGAATAATCCGCGCGACAGATCGCCCGAAAGGAGCACTTCGCGTCCAGCCGAACCAGCGACAAGCTCCTTTACATCGGCAAATGTAGCGTCCGGCAGGGCCAGACGGCGGGCCACCTCTTCCGAGACCGCACTGCGCCCCACTCGTGCGGTATTGTGCAAACTCCGGAAAATGAGCAGTGAGCCACGCTCGTCATTGGCCACTATGGCTTGTTTGACATTGTCATGGATCGGCGCTTCGAGTGTGGCGCAGAAGCGCGTACCCATGTTGATGCCGTCGGCGCCAAGCGCCAACGCAGCGATAAGCCCGCGCCCGTCTCCGAACCCGCCGGAAGCCAGGATAGGAATCTTCACCTTGTCGGCAGCCGCAGGGATCAGGATGAGACCGGGGATATCGTCCTCGCCCGGATGCCCAGCGCATTCGAAACCATCGATCGAAACGATGTCGCAGCCAGCCTTTTCCGCTGACACGGCGTGGCGCACGGCCGTGCATTTATGAAGGATCGTGACGCCATGCGGCTTCAGCATCTCCCAAATCTCGCGCACTGCCTGCGTACCTGCGGTTTCAACGATCTTGACGCCGCTCTCGATGATGGCGTTCGCATAGCCTGCATAATCGGGCGCATTGATCGTGGGAAACACGGTCAAATTGATGCCGAACGGTTTTGACGTCATCGTCCGACAACGCTCTATCTCGTCGCGCAGCGCGTCAGGCGTGGGTTGGGTAAGTGCGGTCAGGATCCCCAGCCCGCCAGCATTCGAGACGGCGCTTGCCAGTTCGGCGCGGCCGACATGCTGCATGCCCCCCTGAACGATGGGATGCTCGATGCCCAGCATGTCCGTTATGCGCGTTCGCAAGGCCACTGGTGTTCTCAGCCTACTGTTGTGTTGAAGATAGGCTTGCGGCGCTCGATAAAGGCGGCGAACCCTTCGCGCGCCTCCTCACCGGCGGAGGCTTGCGCAATTGCGCGCGCTTCAAGCTCGAACTGGGTTTCGAGGCCGTTTCCAAATCCTTGCAGAAGCAGTGATCGCGCAGCCGCAAGTGCCCCGGTTGCGGCGTTGGCCATGGCCGACGCTGTCTTGGCGCCTTCTTCGGCGAAGAGGTCTTCGCTAACCACGCGCGTGACCAGGCCGATTGAAGCCGCCTCTTCTGCCCCGATTTTACGGTTGGTGAGGATCATTTCCTGCGCGCGGCGAAACCCTACAAGCTTGGGCAGCAGCCATGTCAGCCCGCCGTCGGGCGTCATGCCGATCGCGCTGTAGCCAGCGGTGAAATAGGCCGAGGATGACGCGATGACGATGTCCCCGATCAGCGCCAGGCTCAAACCGGCGCCTCCGGCCGGACCGTTGACAAGCACTACGAGGGGCTTGTTCATCCGGATGAGTTTGCTCAGGGCCACGTGCAGCATCGAGGCACCTTGGCTGACCATTTCCGCGATCGACTTGCCGGCATTGCGGAAGTCGCCGATATCGCCGCCTGAGCAAAAAGTCCGTCCGGCCCCGGTCAGAACCACGCATCGCACGCTGTCGTCATTGTCGCAGCGGAGCGCTTCGCTCAGCAAAGCTTCTCCGATCTCCCGATTGAGCGCGTTCCCGCTTTCGGGGCGATTGAGGGTCAGCGTTACCACTGACCCTTCGCGTTTGACCAGAAGAGCGGGACTTTGCGTCATATCGAGACGCCACCGCCCACGATTAGAACCTGCCCACTGATATAGTCGCTTTCCGGCGAGCAGAGCAGATAGACTCCGCCAGCCGCTTCTTCAGGTGTACCGGCCCGACCCAGCGGCACGATCGTCTTCAGCGCGCCGAGCATAGCCGCAGGCACGCCTGCCTGGATGACCTTGCCTTCGATCTCGATGAGAGTAGCCGGATCGTCGCTGGCCTTGGTCAATCGCGTTTCGATGAAGCCGAATGCCACGCAATTGACGCAAACCTTGAGACGTCCCCATTCCTTGGAGAGGGTTTTGGTCATCCCCACCAACGCCGCCTTGGCGGAGGAGTAATTGACCTGGCCTGCATTGCCGTGTGTGCCCGCCATCGACGAGATATTGACGACCTTGCGGATCACCTCGCGCCCTTCGGCGGCCTCTTGCTTCGACACGACCCTGAAGTGCTCGGAGGCGGCCCGCAGGATACGAAACGGTGCGGTGACGTGAACGTCGATCATTGACTGGAACTGTTCATCCGTCTGTTTCTGGATGACGCCGTCGCGGGTGTAGCCGGCGTTGTTCACGATGATATCGAGACCGCCGAAGTTCTCGAGCGCAGCGTTGACGAAACGATCTCCAAAATCAGCGTCGGTGACGTTGCCGATGCAGGCGGTGGCGTTACCACCTGCGGCTTTAATCGTGTTGATCACCTCTGCGGCGGGCGCTTCATCAAGATCGTTCACGACGATGCTCGCGCCTTCCGACGCAAGCTTGAGCGCTACGGCACGCCCGATACCGCGTCCCGAACCTGAAATAATCGCAACTTTTCCTTCAAGCTTTCCCACTTTGGTTTCCTTGTTAATCAAGTGTGACGAACGCTTCGCCATCCATGGTGACGAGACCTGCGTCGGTTGTTGTGCGGATGTTGATCCGGGCTATTTTGCGCCCAGCTTCTTCCAGAATTTCGGCTACTTCACCGGTTGAATGAACCGTCGCATAGAGCGGAGTGATGGCGGTGAAACGCACGTTCCAGCGCAACAGGCTGGCTTGGGGCCGCCAATGGGTGAGCATCTGCGCCAGATAAGCCATGGAGAGCATGCCGTGCCCGAATACGTCGTCCATGCCGGCCGACTTGGCGTAATCGCTGTCGATGTGTAGCGGAACATGATCGTTGGACGCGCCAGCAAAGAGCGCGAGCGTCGCACGCGAAATCGGGCCTTGGCTATGGGTCGGCAGCTGATCGCCGACAGTGATCGTATCATTATCCATTTCGCACCACCGTTACGACACGCATGGTCACGAGCAGTTCACCGACGTCGTTCGTCGCCGTTGTGTCCTGCGCGATGAATTCCAGCGCGCCGCCTTTCTTGTCGTAGATTTCACTTGTCGTGGTGATCAGGGTCACCTTGTCCCCGGCGTATATTGGACGATGATATTCGAAACGTTGCTCGCCGTGCAGAACGCGGCGCATATCTACGCCCATTCCATTTTCGGCATCCAGGACATTGCCGCGTTTCGCGGGAGCGCCAAGCGCGAGGCTGAAGACAAAGGTAGGGGGCGCGGGCAGTGTCGGATGACCCGCCGCCTTTGCCGCTTCTTCATCGAAGTAGATCGGGTTGGTCTCGTTTGTAGCCTTGGCGAAGAAACGCAGCTGGCCCTTCTCGACCTCGATCACGCGCGGTTCGGAAACCTCGCCTATATGCTTGCGATCAATGGCCATGGTCAGCCCCGCCCGTAGAGCGTCACGACTGCGGCGCCCCCCAGACCGAGATTGTGCTGCAATGCATAGCGCGCACCCTCGACCTGACGCTTGTCGGCAGCGCCCCGGATCTGCTGGGTCAGCTCATAACATTGCGCAAGGCCCGTCGCACCGAGCGGATGGCCTTTCGACAGCAGGCCGCCCGACGGATTGGTGACATGCTTGCCGCCATAAGTATTGCCGCCGTCGACGATATATTGCTCGGCGCCACCCACGGGGCAGAGGCCCAGCGCTTCATAGGTGATCAGCTCGTTCGGCGTGAAGCAGTCGTGAAGCTCCACCACCTGTACGTCGTCGGGACCGATGCCGGCTGCCTCATAGACCTGATCAGCAGCATTCTTGGACATATCATAACCGATGACCCGCATCATCGACTTGCTGTCGAGGCCTTCTGCGACGTCGGTCGTCAGCGCTTGAGCGACGATTTCGACGCTCGCATCCAGATTGTGCTTCGCCGCGAAAGCCGGGGATACCAGAACGGCGGCCGCCGCGCCGCAAGTTGGCGGACATGCCTGAAGCCGGGTGATCGGGCCGAAGAGATGCTTCGACTCCATCACTTCTTCGAGCGTGATAGGGGTACGGAACAGCGCCAGCGGGTTATTCGCGGCATGGCGGCGGGGGCCGAAATTG
>CAYLIK010000074.1:0-14775 GCA_964383565.1 uncultured Sphingomonadaceae bacterium | reverse complement strand
CGCGCGCGCGATGTTCATCTATGTGAAGAACGCTCACGTCCGTGCGATCCCGGCGATCAAGGCCTATGTCGCGGAATTTTCGAAGGAAACGGCGTGGGGCAAGAACGGCTACCTCGCGAAGCGCGGTTTGATCGCGTCTCCCGATCCGGTTCGCGCCAAGGCCGCCGCCGCAGCCAAGGCGTTCACGCCGCTTGATCCAAAAACCATCAAATAAGCGCCGGACACAGGCGAGGATTTCAAACTTTCAAATGGGGAATATTATCGTGAAGACAAACAGCAAGCTCTTGCTTCTTGCGACCGCAAGCCTGTTCGCGTTCGGTTCGGCGGCTCAAGCGCAGGACGCTCCGGTCGGTACGGCGGAAGCGCCGGTTGAAACGGCTGAGACGACAACTGACACCCAAGCCGAAATGGAGTTTCTGAAGGCGCAGATCGATGCCCTTCAGGCCCAGGTCGAGCAGCTGGCAGGCCGCGTCACCAAGGCCGAACCTAGCTGGAAGGGCGCTCCGCAGTGGCAGGACAAGGAAGCCGGCTGGGCATTCAAGGTTCGCGGCCGCCTGATGTATGACATGGGCTATGTCAGCAACCCTGGCATCACGCCGGCGCAATCGACGGGACAGCTCGGCTTCAACAGCCGTGTCCGCCGCGCCCGCCTTGGCGTCGAGGGCAGCTTGCCCGGCGGCTTCAGCTATAAGGGCGAAGCCGATTTCGCCAGCAACGCGGTTTCATGGGCCGATGTGTTCCTTGAATACAAGCCGGGCACCAGCCCGTTCAGTGTTCGGGTAGGCCATTTCGAATCGTTCCAGAGCCTCGAGCAGATCACCAGCTCGCGCCACATCACCTTCATGGAACGCGCCCAGATGAACGACGCGTTCGGCCATGCCCGCCGCCTCGGTATCGCGATCGGCTACGACAAGGGCGACTGGCTCTATCGCGCCGGCTGGTTCAATGACACGATCAACAGCGATCTCAACAATGACGAATGGCTGTTTGGCGCCCGTCTGGTCTATGCGCCGAAGATGGGAGCCAATCAGCTCCACTTCGGTCTGAACTACCAGCATCGCGTATATTCGGAATCGGGTTTGGCTTTCCGCTATCGCGCCCGTCCGTTCCTCCAGACTACCGGCTTGCGGTTCGCCGACACCAACAGCTTCGCCGCCAAGGGCGACGATGTATTCGGGGTTGAGGCGGCTGGTGTGTTCGGATCGCTGCATGTCGCGGCGGAGGGCCAGTATGTGAAGCCCAAGACGTATGACACAACCAAGGTCTTCACTGGCAATGAGACGCCCGGACTCAATTCGGATGGCACCGTGATCACGCGCCGTCTCGACGACGATCCCTCATTTTACAGCTTCTATGTCGAGGCCGGTTACTGGCTGACAGGCGAAACCCGCGGCTACAAGAAGGGCGAATGGGATCGCACCAAGGTGTTGAATGGTTTCGATAAGGGGGGCTTCGGCGCCGTCGGCGTCAACCTTCGTTACGATTATCTCGATCTGAACGACTCCACGCTGCGCGTGGGCGGCGTCGGCACCTCCACCGCACGCGGCGGCACCCAGACCGGTTATCTCGCCAGCATCATCTGGCAGCCGATCGACTATGTGCGCATCACCGCACAGTATGCGCACTCCGAAGTTGAAGGCGGTCCGTTCGCAACCACCATCAAGCCGACCTCGACCGCGCCGGTCTACAAGCGCAGCTATGGCATCGACACGTTTGGGATGCGCTTCGCCTACGACTTCTAATTACCTGAAGGCGACGAACCTGACCCTGCCGGAGCGTTTCCGGCAGGGTTTCTTATTGAACCGGTTTGAACTCACCGGTTGCGTCATCCATCAAGCGGAGGATGCCGTCCGCGATCGCGAAATGAGCGCCGTGAAGCCGCAGTTTTCCGGTCGCCTCGCGCTCCCTTACGCATGCGAAGGTGCGGAGATTGTCTAGGCTGACCTTCACGGCCTCATATTCCATCAGCGTGTGCGCATGATCGCCATGTTCGGCGACGATCCGGTCGCGCGCCTCGTCGAGAAGATCGACCCAATGGGCGATGAACCCGCCTTCGCCCGGCCGCGCCCCCTCGAAACGACGCGACAGAGATGCCGCGACGCCGCCGCACTGGCCGTGCCCAAGCACCACGATTTCCGGTACCTCAAGCTGCGTGACGGCGAATTCCAGCGCGGCTGATACGCCATGACGGCCGCCGCCGAGTTCGAACGGCGGCACCAGATTCGCGACGTTGCGCACGACAAACATCTCGCCGGGCGACGTGTCGAAGATCTGGCTCGGATCGACCCGGCTGTCCGAGCAGGCGATCACCATCAGCTTGGGATCCTGGCCGTCCGCCAGTTCGGACCAGCGCGCGCGCTGGCGCGACCAGTCGCCCTGCCGGAACCGTTGATATCCTTCGATCATGCCTTTGAAATCAGTCATGACACTTTGCCTAGCTTGAAGAGTGAAGGGGTGGCAAGTCCGCACGACATCGCTTATCTGGCGATCATGACTGAACCGCTTCCTGTCCAACACCAGCGGGTGCGCAAACCCGACTGGATTCGCGTGAAAGCGCCGACGAGCGTCGGCTTTGCCGAAACCCGCGCGCTCATGCGCCGGCTCAATCTCGCGACCGTCTGCGAAGAGGCCGCCTGTCCGAACATCGGCGAGTGCTGGACCAAAAAGCACGCCACGGTGATGATCCTGGGCGATACCTGCACGCGGGCCTGCGCCTTCTGCAATGTGAAGACCGGTATGCCGCGCGCCGTTGACGCACTGGAGCCCCAGCATGTGGCCGATGCCGCGGCCGAGTTGGGCCTCGAGCATATCGTCGTAACGTCAGTTGACCGCGATGACCTGCCGGACGGGGGCGCGTCGCAGTTCGTCAAGGTGATCGAGGCGCTGCGCCGCGCGACGCCTTCGACCACGATCGAGATCCTGACCCCCGACTTCCGCAACAAGAGCGAACGTGCGGTCGAGGCGATCGTCGCCGCGCGGCCGGACGTCTATAACCATAATCTGGAAACCGTGCCGCGCCTCTATCCCACGATCCGGCCGGGCGCGCGTTATTATGCGTCGCTCCGGTTGCTGGAAAGCGTGAAGCGGCTCGATCCCACGATTTTCACCAAGTCCGGCGTTATGGTCGGCCTCGGCGAGGAGCGGCTTGAGGTGCATCAGGTGATGGACGACATGCGCTCCGCCGACATCGATTTCTTGACCATGGGGCAATATCTCCAGCCAACGCCGAAGCATGCCAAGGTGGCGGAGTTCGTCACGCCCGACATGTTCAAAGCCTATGCCGCAATCGCGCGCGCCAAGGGGTTCCTGCTGGTCGCAGCCACGCCGCTGACCCGCTCCAGCTATCACGCCGGTGATGATTTCGCGAAGATGAAGGCGGCGCGCGAGGCACAGCTTGCCAAGGCATAACGAGACCCGCCAGCTTCCCTACGCACCCGAGCAGCTCTTCGATATCGTCGCCGATGTCGGCCGCTATGGGGAGTTCCTGCCATGGGTAGCCGCCGTGCGGGTGAAATCGGACAGCGCGACCGAGATGGTCGCCGATCTCGTTGTCGGCTTCAAAGGGCTGCACGAGACCTTTACCTCGAAGGTCAACAAGCAACGGCCCGATCATATCAGCGTCGACTATGTCGATGGCCCGCTCAAATATCTCCATAACGAATGGTCGTTCCGGCCGGATGGACAGGGCGGCAGCTTCGTCGATTTCGGGGTACACTTCGCATTCCGTTCAGCGCTGTTCGAGGCGCTGGCCGGTCAGATGTTCGAGCGGGCGTTCCGCAAGATGACCGGTGCGTTCGAGGAGCGCGCCCGTTCGCTTTACGGCGCCGGCGAGTCGGGCATCAGCAGTTCAAGCGCGCACAGCGCAGCCTGAAGGCGGATTCCCCCGCGTCCAAGGTCTCCGAAGCTGCGATTGTCGGCGACGACCTCGTTGGGATCGCCGTCGCGGGTTGCGCAGGCGAACACCACGGTGCCAACCGGTTTCTTCTCGCTGCCGCCGTCGGGGCCGGCAATGCCGGTGATCGCAACGGCGACATCCGCGCCGGTTCGTTCGAGCGCGCCGCGCGCCATGCCCCACGCCACTGCGATCGAAACCGATCCGAAGGTTTCCAAAACATCGCTGCTGACGCCGAGGAGATCGAGCTTTGCCTCATTGGAATAAGTGACGAAGCCCGCCTCGAATACGCCAGATGATCCCGCAATCTCGGTGATCGCGGCCGTGACGAGACCGCCGGTGCAGCTTTCCGCCACCGCAATCTTACGACCCAGGGCGAGATTTGCCTCGACCACCCTGCGGGCCGCATCCACCAGTTGCGGCGGCAGCGCGCATATCTGTGTCATTCGAAATCCTTCATTCTGATCGTCGCAACGGCTTGGGCGGCGATCCCCTCCGCACGACCGGTAAAACCCAGTCGCTCGGTCGTGGTTGCCTTGACGCTAATCCTCGCAACCGGCAGTCGCAACATTCCGGCGATGCTTGCCCGGATGCTGTCCCTATATGGGCCAATCTTCGGGGTTTCGCATATGATTGTGAGATCGACATGATCGATCACCCCGCCGCGTGCCCAAATCAACGATGCCGCATGCTCCAGGAACAGCCGGGAAGCGGCGCCTTTCCATTGCGGATCGGAGGGCGGGAAATGATCGCCGATGTCGCCAAGCACGGCTGCTCCGAGGAGCGCGTCCGTCAGGGCATGAAGCGCCACGTCGGCATCGGAATGGCCTGCGAGGCCACGCTGGTGCGGGACAGCGACACCGCCCAGCCAGACGGGGCCGTTCCCGCCAAAGGCATGGACATCGAAACCGAGGCCGGTTCGTGTGATCATGCTATCATGGAGCCGTCGTGCAGCCGTCGCGAAATCAGACTCATAGGTAAGCTTCTCCAGGGCGGCGTCGCCTTCGACTGTTGCGACCGGCGTGCCTGTCGCGCGCAATATCTGGGCGTCATCGGTCGCCTCGCGATCCGCTGACCACAGGCGGTGCGCGCCGACGATCGCGGCTGTGCGAAACGCCTGAGGAGTCTGGATTCGGTTGAGCGTTGACCTGTCCACCGTATCGCCAAGCAGCCCCGCACCTCCATGGGCGACGGTGTCGGTCATCGGCAGGACGGGAACCGCGCCCTGCTGCGTTTCCAGCGCATTCAGCAACCGATCGACCACATCGTCTGGAACGAAGGGCCTGGCGGCATCATGGATCAGCACACGCTCGCCCCGCACTGCGTCCAGACCGGCCCGCACGGAATCGCGTCGCGAGGCGCCGCCAATCACCGGGGGCGGCAGGCGGCGATCGGCTATCGCCTGTTCGTACAGGCGCTCCTGCCCGGCACCGATCACCACCTGGACGACATCGATGGATGGATGCGCCGTCAGGGCGTCAATCGCATGGGCGAGCAGGCTGCGGTTTCCGAGCATGCGATATTGCTTCGGCAAGCCATCTCCCATCCGGCTACCGGAGCCGGCGGCCACGATAAGGGCCGTTGTGTGGGAAGGCGATGTCATCGCGCGGCCAGTAGTGCGTCGTGGCCTTGCCCGCCAGAGACTTTGCGGCTAGGGGTTTGCCGCTTTTTTAGGCAGAGGCTTTTCTTGCGACTCGAACCGATCAGCTTCGGTAATGTCACGATCGACATGCCGGTCATTCTCGCGCCGATGACGGGCGTCACGGATCTGCCCTTCCGGCGGATCGTGCGGCGCTATGGCTCGGGCCTCAACGTGACCGAGATGATCGCCAGCCAGGCGATGATCCGCGAGACGCGTCAGTCGCTCCAGAAGGCGGCCTGGGCGCCGGAGGAGGAGCCGATCTCGATGCAGCTCGCCGGGTGCAGCCCGGTCGAGATGGCCGAGGCGGCGAAGCTCAATGCCGATCGCGGCGCGGCGATCATCGATATCAACATGGGCTGCCCGGTGAAAAAGGTGGTCAATGGCGACGCCGGTTCGGCCCTAATGCGAGACCTTAAGTTAGCCGCCGCGATCATCGCTGCGACGGTGAAGGCGGTTCATCTGCCTGTAACCCTCAAGATGCGAATGGGCTGGGATCATAACAGTCTCAACGCGCCCGAACTGGCGCGGATCGCACAGGACCTTGGCATACAGATGATCACGGTGCACGGGCGCACCCGTTGCCAGATGTATAAGGGCGAGGCCGACTGGGCGTTCGTCCGCAACGTCAAGGACGCGGTCTCCCTGCCGGTGATCGTCAATGGCGACATCTGCTCGATCGAGGATGCCGAGACGGCGCTGGCGCAATCGGGGGCGGACGGAGTGATGATCGGGCGGGGCGCCTATGGCAAACCGTGGCTGCTGGGACAAGTGATGCGCTGGCTGGCGCATGGCGAACGCCGGCCCGATCCGTCGATCGACGAGCAATACGCCACCATCGTCGCGCATTATCATGCGATGCTCGATCATTATGGGACGGAGACGGGCGTCAACATGGCCCGCAAGCATATCGGCTGGTACACCAAAGGGCTGAACGGATCGGCCGATTTCCGCAACCGCGTCAATCAGGAGCCCGACCCCCGTATCGTGCTCTCGATGCTCGCAGAATTTTACACGCCATGGCTCTCCCGGGCAGCGGCCTGATCCGATTCCCCTGGCGCACGGCAGCGGCGGTCACGCCGCCGCCGCCGCCGCTTGAGCTGTTGGCGGCGATGCCGATCGCGTTGTTCGCTATCGACCCCGACGGCTGTGTGGCGGATATCAATGTCGCCGCGGAGATGCTGCTCAATCTCAGCCGCGTGTCCATCCTCGGTCGGGAACTCAAGGAGCTACTCGGTGAGGGCTTACCGCAACCCACAGGGGATTCGCCCTTCGCGGCTTATGATTACGAGATCCGGCTCGCAGGCGGGAGGAAACAACGGGTCGATCTGCTCGCCGCGCCGCTTGCGGATCGGCCGGGCTGGCGGATCGTCACCGTACATGGACGCGCCCGCGCCTTGATGGCGGGGCGCTGGTCGGAGCGTGAGGGCGGTACGCTTTCGGCAATCGGGGCCGCGGCGATGCTGGCGCACGAGATTAAAAATCCGCTCTCGGGCATCCGCGGCGCGGCACAGCTGCTCGAAACCAATGTGGACGAAGAGTCAAAGAGCCTGACCTCGCTCATTCGAAACGAAGTGGATCGGGTCACCGCGCTGATCGATCGCATGGAGGGCTTCACTGATACCCGGGCGCTCGACCTCGCGCCGCAAAACATCCACGCCATTCTCGATCACGCCCGCCGCGTGGCGCAACAAGGGTTCGGCCGGGATATTGCGATACGGGAAATCTATGATCCTTCGTTGCCGCCGGTGCTCGGCAATCGCGATGCGTTGATTCAGATCTTCATAAATCTGATGAAGAATGCAGCTGAAGCCATTGTTAGCCATGGTGGATCAACGATCACCCTGACGACAGCTTATCGACATGGCGTATCGACGGTAAAGCAGGGCAGTGACCAACGCCTCTCGCTTCCGATCGAAATCTGCGTGATCGACGATGGCCCCGGCGCGCCCGTCGAGATTGCCGAGCATTTGTTCGATCCGTTCGTCACTACGAAGAAATCAAGCGGAGGTCTTGGCTTGGCGCTTGTCGACAAAATGGTCGCCGATCAGGGCGGGATCGTTGAATATGCACGCGAGGGCGATCCACAACGCACGGTATTCCGCCTGCTCTTGCCGCGCGGGATAAAGCGGCCATGACGGCGCTTGGTCGACACGGCCGCATCCTCGTCGTGGACGATGACGCTGCGATTCGGACAGTCGTCCGCGAAGCGCTGCGGCGCGAGGGCCACAGCGTCGAGACGGCGGGTTCGGTTGCCGAACTCAAGCGGGCGATGAAAGCCTTCGATCCCCAGGTGCTCGTCACCGATGTGATCCTGCCCGATGGAAACGGGCTCGATCTGGTGCCAGAGCTGCTGGCGGAATATCCATTGATGCCAATCATCGTGCTTTCGGCGCAGAACACCTTCACTACCGCTGTCCGTGCGACCGAGCAGGGCGCGTTCGATTATCTGCCCAAGCCGTTCGATCTTGGCGAATTGAGCCGGGCTGTCGAGGATGCGCTGATCGTCCGCGCGGACAAAGGTAAGGCCGCCAGTGATACAGGCGGTTCGACCAGCGAGGATTTGCCCCTGATCGGCCGCTCGCCGCCGATGCAGGAGGTGTATCGCACGATCGCACGCGTGCTTTCGAATGATCTGAGCGTGCTGGTGCTCGGGGAATCGGGCACCGGCAAGGAACTGGTTGCCCGCGCGATCCACGATTTCGGGCCGCGCGCCGCCAAGCCGTTCGTCGCGATCAACATGGCCGCCATCCCGCGCGAACTGATCGAATCCGAACTGTTCGGGCATGAACGCGGTGCCTTCACGGGAGCCCAGGCGCGCACGACCGGTCGATTCGAGCAGGCGCAGGGGGGCACGCTGTTCCTCGACGAGATCGGCGACATGCCGTTCGAAGCGCAAACGCGCCTGCTGCGCGTCCTGCAGACCGAGGAATTCTCACCGGTGGGGAGTAGCCGTTCGATCCGGGCGGACGTCCGCATCATTGCCGCGACCCACAAGGACTTGTCGCAACTGATCGTCGAGAATGCGTTTCGCGAGGATCTCTATTACCGGCTCAACGTCGTTCCGATCCGGCTGCCTGCGCTAAGGGAGCGCATCGAGGATATCGGCGAGCTTGCCCAATATTTCCTCGATCGCGCGGCGGCCGACGGATTGCCGCGCAAGAAGCTCGATCCCGGCGCGATCGATCGCCTCGCGCGCCATCGCTGGCCTGGCAATGTGCGCGAGCTTGAAAACATGATGCGTCGCCTGGCGGCATTGACCCGCGAGGATGTGATCGGCGCCCCGCTGATCGAGACCCATCTTGGGCAGCAAGGTGGTCCGGGTAGCGCATCTGCGGCACAGGACAGCGCCGGCGGCGGTTTGGCTGATGCCGTGGAAATGCACCTTGCCCGCTATTTTGCCGCGTTCGGGCGCGATCTGCCGCCGGATGGGCTATATGATCGTGTGCTCGCGGAGATTGAGCGCCCGCTGCTCCAGCTCAGCCTCGCGGCGGTTCGGGGGAATCAGGTTAAGGCAGCGAAGATGCTGGGCATCAACCGCAACACCTTGCGAAAAAAACTCACTACACTTGGGGTGGAGCCGGCAACGGGGCGCACCGGCCGGTAAGCAACCGCTGTGAGGTCAGCGCGCGCTGCCTCTCTTCGCCTTTGCGGCGTGCCGGGATTTTGCCTTGGCCTTGCGGGAATGGGTAACGGCTTTCGCGTCGTCGTTGGAACCCTGCTCGATCACCGGCCCACTGCGGAAAGCAGGATGCTGCGCCACCGGCAGCGCGTCCGTGACCGCCAGGCGAATGCCGTTGCCGCGCTCCTTCAGAACCGTGAAGCCGGCCTCCAGCAGCGCGGTGACGTCGCGATTGCGGGCCGCCGACGACGGTTCGCCAAGAACCACCGCGATCAGGCGACGATTTTCGCGTGCGGCCGATGCGGCGAGGGTGAAACCGGCGTCGACCGTATAGCCGGTCTTGATGCCATCCATCCCATCGACCTTGCCCAGCAGGTGATTATGGTTGGTAAAGCTCTGCTTGCCGTAGGCAAAGGTCCGTTGCGAGAAATAGGCGTAGCGCGCCGGATGAACGCGCATCAGCGCCGAGGACAGCAACGCGAGATCGTAAGCGGTCGTGATATTGTTGGGATCGGGCAGGCCCGATGGATTGGCGTAGACTGTGTCACGCATGCCCAGCAGACGCGCCTTGCGGTTCATCAACTGAACGAACGCCTCTTCGCTGCCGCCAACTGTCTCGGCGAGCGCAACCGCGACGTCATTTGCCGATTTCACCGCAACGACGCGGATTGCTTCATCGACGGTAATGCTTTTGCCCGGCGCGATGCCCAGTTTGGACGGCCGCTGGTTGGCCGCATTCCTCGAAAAAACGACAGGGTCGGTGAGCTTCAGGTTGCCGGAGGCAAGCGCGTCGAACGCCAGGTACAGCGTCATGACCTTGGTGATCGAGGCCGGATGCCGAAGCTCCCGAAAGCCGTTCGCGTAGAGTATTTCGCCGGTATGGGCGTCCATCAGCACCGCCGCGTAGCGCGGGCTGGTTCGCGAAGGTCGTTCCTTGGGCGCTGTGCTGTCAGCAATGGTGGGCGAGACGGGTGGGATTTGCAGCAGTAATTGCTGTGCCGTCACGGGGCTGGCGGTGATCGCGAGGGCCAATGCCCCAACTGCTATTCGTGCAATGCGCTTCAAAAGCTGTCCCCGCCGAAACCCCTTAGCTCTTGTGAATTTATCCTAAAAGCATAGGGATAGACAAGTTGATGACAGCTTAATGATCGACTCGTCTCATCGTCTTTACGAGTCAGTTCACCGCTTTTCAGGAACCTGCGGCGTTTTTGGCCGCAGTAAGGTCACGAACGAACATCTGATACTCCTCCTTGGCGCGGGCATCGTCGTCGATACGCAGCAGGTAGCTGGGGTGGATCGTGACGTGGCATTCGCTGCCGTCGGGTAACGTGATTGGCGTGCAGCGCAGGCGGTTGATCGTGACCGATTTGCCGAGCAATGAATGTCCCGCCGTTGCACCCAGCGCCACGATCACACGTGGCTTTATGAGTGCGCGTTCCTGATCCAGCCACCAGCGGCACGCGCTGATCTCACCGGCATTGGGCTTGGAGTGGATCCGCCGCTTGCCGCGTGGCTCAAACTTGAAATGTTTCACGGCGTTGGAGATATAGGTCCGTGCGCGGTCAATCCCTGCTTTTTCCAGAGCCTTATCGAGCATTTGCCCGGCGGGGCCGACGAACGGACGCCCTTGCAGATCCTCCTGATCGCCCGGCTGCTCGCCGACGAGCATCAGCGGCGCATCGACAGGGCCTTCGCTGAAAACGATCTGAGTGGCGTGCCTGTAGAGATCGCAGCGGGTGCAGCCGTTCGCGTCCTGGCGAAGCGCTTCCAGCGCTGCTTCGCTGTTGCTTCCCGCCTCGATCCTCTCGGTTATAGCCATGCTCACTTCACGCGCCATGGCTTCAACGCGCGCGACGAGCGGATCGCTCCGATCCGTCAGTGCGGTGCGATCCTGTGTCACGATGTAGAGCAGCGCATAGAGCAAGCCGAAGCGGTTGGGATCGTCGTGCGCGATTGCTTGCCGCGCGATGTCGAAGAAGCCCTTGGGTACCGAAATCCCGGCTCCGGGCGGAGCAGGCAGAAGAGATTGCTCATGCGGGTCTTCGCCGACATGCCATTCAATCTCCTGCGGAGGAATGCCAGCAAGGATCAGTGACCGCGCGGTTTCCCGCCAGCTTTCGAAATCATGCTCGCCTGCGACGAAGGCGCGAACCATGGCGATCTCCTGCTCCTGGGCAGGATCAACGCCGTCAGGGCGATTGCGGTCCTTCGAGCGCAGCGCGTTCCCGTTCCTCGCGCGCCTGCCGCAGGAACTGCGCCATGCACCCGGTCTGTCCGTTGGAGCCGATAGGAGAGCAACTGTTCGGCGTGCCCTGTCGGCCCACCATCTCCAGCACCTGCACCCGATCGCCCCAACTCCGCTGTGCGGCTTCGGGCTTGCCACGTCGCAGCTTCTTGGGGATGCGGTAGCGCTCGCCCTCGGGTTCCCGCGCGCAGACGACGATCTCCTCGTCGTTGCTGCGCGGGCAGGGGTCGTCGCCGTAAACGACCAGCGTGGTGATCTTGTTCGGTTCGCTTGTGGGCGGATCGGCTGCGGAGGCGGGCATTGCAGTGGTGATCAGCGCGACAGCGAGCAGGATCGGAGCGGACTTCATCACAGCTTCCTTCGCCTTTCGCGATGAGCGGCGCATGAACATAATCACGGAAGCGCTGCCTGAACCTTGTCTTCTTCCGCCTTCTTCTCCTTACGCTCGGCGCGGGCCTGTTTCATCAGATCGGACCAGCAGCCGGTCCAGTCTCCGCCGCCACCGCCCGGCGTACAGGTGCTGGTGCCCTGGCGGCCGACATATTCGAGGTTCATCGCGCGATCGGTCCAGCTCGGACCAACGGGCGTCTTGGCGCTTTCACGCAGTTCCTGGGGTATGCGGTAGCGTTCCCCTTCGGGCTTGCGCGAGCAGACTACGATTTCCTCGCCATTGCTGGTCGGGCATTTGTCGTTGCCGAAGACGACCAGTATTTTCGAATCGTTCTGCGCACGTGCGGGATTTGTGGGAAAAAGGGCGGCGGCGGTCGCGAGGGCCACTCCGGCGGCTAACAGCGTGGCTTTCATCGAAACATCCTTTCCAGAGCTCCTTGGAGCTTAACGCACGAAGGGTGTCGGAGTCCCCCATCAAATCCGCTTCGAAAGCGTGATTGCCGCACGGCAGCCCAGCTGGATGACCGCGGATAGCAAGGGATAGGCCGGCGCCTGCTCCGCACCGGCGGCGAGCGCGGTGTCTCGATGCTCGATTTCCTCGGCCCGAAAATCGGCGATCGTCCGGCTGAGTTCAGGATCGGTGTCGCCGAGTTCGTCGAGCTGCTGGCCGTAATGGCGGTCAATTTCGGTTTCGATGGCGGCGGTGCAGGCCATGGCCGCTTCGGGGCCAATCATGGCTGTCGCCGCGCCGAGCGCGAAGCCGGCCAGATTCCAGACCGGTGTAAGCAGGGTGGGGCGCACGCCGCGTTCGGCCATCATCCGGTCGAAATGTTCGCGGTGGGCTTGTTCCTGGGTCGCCATGCGGGCGATCAGGCGCGCGGCGGGATGGCGATCGCCCATGATCGCGCGTTGCCCCTCATAGATGCGCGTCGCGCCGAACTCGCCGGCCTGGTTGACGCGCAGCATCGCGGCTGCATCGGGTTTGTTCAGCGGGATTTCAGCCATAGCCACAAGATAAGCATCGCACCGCCGAGAGAGAAGATCGCATTGAAGCCGGCGAGCGAAATTCCGAACAGGGACCAAGGCGCGACGTCGCAACGGATCAGCGGACTCGACATGATGTCGGCGAGTATGTCCTGCCCGCTGCCGCTGTTGATCACGCTGCACGCGGTGATGCCTTCCCACCAGCCATATTCGACGCCGGCATGAAAAACCCCGATCGCGCCGCTGGCGGCAATTGCGATGGCGGCGAGCAAGATGAGCGCGCGCTGGACGCCGCGTTGCGGGATCAGGAAAGCGAGCAATGCCAGAAGGATGGCGGTGTAATGCGGCCAGCGCTGCCAGTGGCACATCTCGCAGGGGTACAGCCCTCCAATGAATTGCGATCCCAGCGCTCCCGCCATCAGGACGAGTGGGAGCAGCAGGGCGAGCAAGCGCGCCTTGGACAAGCTAGCCATGTCCTACCCGATCGTCATCCCAGCGAAGGCTGGGATCCATTGCCGCGACATCGCCCATTGCACGCCACGTAGTGCGTCTGGATTCCCGCTTTCGCCAGAATGACAGCCGGGGCTATTCGCCGCTAATTCCACTATTTCCCCGCCAGCTTCGGCGCTGCACCCGCCGTGGCAAGCCGCGAGATCGTCTTGACGGCATAGTCGAGCTGGAAGTCCTTCACGCCGGCCTTTTCGAGCTGCTCGGCGGTCTGGGCGAAGCGCGGATCATCCTTGCTGTCATCTTCCAGCACGTCGTCGTTGATCTTGGCTTCGTTGATGAGGTGGCGGCGCAGATCGGCCTCGCGCAGGCGCGGGCGATCCTTGCGATCGGCGTCGGTGAGTTGCGGGACGGGCAGGTCGGGCTTGATCCCGCCTTCCTGCACCGAACGGCCCGACGGCGTGTAATAGCGCGCCGTGGTGAGACGGAGGGCGGTGTCGTCGGTCAGCTGCAGCAGCGTCTGGACTGATCCCTTGCCGAAGGTAGTTTCGCCCATGACGAGCCCGCGGCGCTGGTCCTGCAGCGCGCCGGCGACGATCTCCGCAGCCGAAGCCGAACCGGAATCGACCAGCACGATCACCGGCAAGCCATGCGCCAGATCGCCCGCGCGGGCGAAATAGCGTTCGATGTCGCTGCTGTCCCGGCCGCGCTGGGAGACGATTTCGCCGCGCTCCAAGAAGGCGTCAGAGACCTCGATCGCCTGATCGAGCAGACCGCCGGGGTTGGAGCGGAGATCGATGACATAGCCGAGCGGACGGCCACCGGTCGCCTTGTCGATCGCGGTCAACGCGGCGCGAACGCTTTCGCCGGTCGTCTTGCTGAAGCTGTTGATGTTGATGACGCCGACATTGTCCTTGATCTCCCACTTCACCGCCTTGAGGCGAATGATCTCACGCTGGAGAGTGACGTCGAAGGGCTTGTCGCGGCCTGGGCGGACGAGCGTCAGCTTGATCTTGGTGCCCGGCTTGCCGCGCATCTTGTCAACCGCTTCGTCGAGCGTCCCGCCGAAGATCAACTGCCCGTCGATATGGGTGATGTAATCGCCCGCCTTGATGCCGGCCCTGTCGCCGGGCGAATCCTCGGTCGGCGTGATCACCTTCACGGCCCCGTCTTCCATCGACACGGTGAGGCCGAGGCCGCCATAGCTGCCCTCGGTCTGGGTGCGCAGATTCTGGAAGTCACGTGCGTCGAGGTAGGCGCTGTGGGGGTCGAGGCTCGCCAGCATGCCGTCAATCGCGCCGCGGATGAGCGTCTTGTCGTCGACCTTGTCGACATATTCCGAACGAACGCGCTCGAACACGCTCATGAAGCCATCGAGCTCCTTGTAGGTATCGACATCGACGGCGGCGAGCGCGGCGCTGACCGCCGGGATGAGGGCAACCGCGCCGACGAGACCGGCGGAACGCAACAGGAAACTTGGCATCTTCGAGATTCTTTCCATCAACTCGGCCCAACGATACAGGGTTTCAGCCACGGGCCGCAAGCGGAGCAATATC
>CAYLIK010000073.1:0-14776 GCA_964383565.1 uncultured Sphingomonadaceae bacterium | reverse complement strand
CGAGGCGGCGCGGAACACGCCCGCGCTCGTGACCGCGCCATAAAGCGCGGAAACGCGATCGAGCACCTCCGGATTTTCGCCCGCCACCACCTTGATGATACGATCGACCGTGTGTTCACGGTCGCCCGGGTTGATCCGTTCCGGGCTGTAGCCGAGGAAGAAATCGACGCCACGGCGCAGGCCGGAGACACGCTCAAGTTCCGGACCGCAGACGTCCTCGGTCACGCCGGGATAGACCGTGCTTTCATAGATGACGATGCTGCCGCGCCCTGGCTTGAGCAGCGCGCCGACTGTGCGGGTTGCGGCGAGGACGGGGCTGAGATCGGGCCGGTTTGCGCTATCGACCGGCGTCGGCACGGTGACGATGTAAATGTCCTGACCTGCGGCTTCTTCGGTGGAGGCGGTGAGCATCAGGGGTGAGGCGAGCAGGCGCTCGGACGATATCTCGCGTGTGCGATCGGCGCCGGCTTTCAGCTCGGCAATCCGGCTGGCGTCGATGTCGAATCCCGTGGTCGGAAAATGATCGGCCAGCGCAACCGCCAGCGGCAATCCCACATAGCCAAGTCCCACGACGACAACGCTTATTCGTTCCTGCGTCACTGCGCTTTAAATCCTAATCCGCCAGGCTGCTTCGGCGCCGCACAATGAGGCCTTGCGATTGCATTTCGATTAACGGCACATTCAGGCCGTTTCCTCGTTATGCCATTCAGTCCGGATACCGAGAGGAGAAGCCGATATGCGCCGTTTCGCTTTGATTTGTTTGTTAGGTCTGACCAGCGCCACTGCCATGGCCGCCGGAGGGATGGGCAAGATGTCCATGGTCGAACTCAAGACGGCTGACGGCAAGACTGTCGGGAGCGCCCATCTGATGCCCGCGAAGGATGGTGTGAGCCTGAGCGTTTCGGTCAAGGGCCTTGCCGCGGGTACGCACGGCATCCATCTCCATACTGTTGGTTCCTGTCAGGCGCCTGATTTCGCCTCTGCAGGGGCTCATTGGAATCCGGGCCACAAGATGCATGGCACCGATAATCCTAAGGGTTCGCACATGGGCGATCTGCCCAATCTGGTCGTCAAGGCGGACGGCACGGGCGAGCTAACGGCGACCGTGAAGGGTGCGCATCTCGATGCCAGTGCATCGGGTCTGCTTGATTCGGATGGTTCGGCGCTGGTGCTTCATGCGGCGCCGGACGACTATAAAACCGATCCTTCGGGAAATAGTGGCGGCCGCATCGCCTGCGGTGTCGTTACGGAAAGCTAGAGTCCCGAAAACCACTCCTGCCCGCAGCTCCGAAGGGGGTTGCCCCGCCCCTTGTTTTGGCGGAGGAACTGCCTAGTTTCATGAGGAAACGGGCAGGAGACGGACATGGCCGAGGCCTATATCTACGATGCCGTGCGCACGCCGCGCGGCAAGGGACGATCCACCGGCACACTTCATGAAGTGACCGCGCTTTCGCTGGCTACTCAGACGCTGGAGGCGATCCGCGACCGCAACGGTCTCGACACGGCGAAGGTGGACGACGTCTATTTCGGCTGTGTCACCCCGATCGGCGAGCAGGGCAGCGATATTACCCGCATTGCCGTGCTCAACGCCGGTTATGATGAGAGTGTCGCCGGCGTACAGGTCGATCGCTTCTGCGCTTCCGGGCTGGAAGCCTGCAACATCGCGGCGGCCAAGGTAAAGTCCGGGGAGGCCGACCTCTGCATCGGCGGCGGGATCGAGGCGATGAGCCGGGTGCCGATGGGCTCCAACGGCGGCGCTTGGGCGAGCGATCCATCTTTCGCGCTCAAAAGCTATTTCGTGCCGCAGGGCATCAGCGCGGACATCATCGCCACCAAGCATGGCTTCAGCCGCGCCGACGTCGACGCCTATGCGGTTCAGAGCCAGCAGCGCGCCGCCAAAGCCTGGGCCGAGGGGCGCTTCAAGAAATCGATCGTGCCGGTGAAGGATCAGATGGGCATGATCCTGCTCGATCATGACGAGCATATGCGCCCCGAGACGACGATGCAGTCGCTGGCCGCGCTCGATCCCGCTTTCACGATGCAGGGTGAGACGATGCCCGGCTTCGACGCCGTCGCCAAGCAGCGCTATCCCGAGGTCGAGAAGGTCAACCATGTCCATCATGCCGGCAACAGCTCCGGTATCGTCGATGGCTCGGCGGCCGTGCTGATCGGGACCAAGGAGATCGGCGAAGCGCTGGGGCTCAAGCCGCGCGCGCGGATACTGGGCGGGGCCTCGATCGGGTCCGAGCCGTCGATCATGCTTACTGGTCCCGAGTTCGTGACCAAGAAGCTGATGGACCGGCTCAAGCTCACCAAGCAGGATATCGATCTGTGGGAGCTGAATGAGGCGTTTGCGGCGGTCGTGCTGCGCTGGGTGCAGGCGTTTGATCTCGACATGGACAAGGTTAATGTCAATGGCGGCTCGATCGCGATGGGGCACCCGCTAGGCGCGACCGGGGCGATGATCCTCGGCACGATGGTCGACGAACTGGAGCGCGCTGACAAGGAACGTGCGCTGATTACGCTCTGCATCGGCGCCGGCATGGGCACCGCCGCCGTCATCGAGCGCGTCTGAACCATCGATCGAGGGGATAAAGCCATGGAAAATTTCAAGATCGATGTCGATGGTGACGGCGTTGCGCTGATCATATTCGACGCGCCGGGCAAGTCGATGAACACGATCGGCGCCGTTGTGATGGGCGAACTGGAAGAGCTTATCGCACGCATCAAAAGCGATGCGGCGATCACTGGCGCGATCATCGCGTCGGGCAAGGCGAGCGGTTTCTGCGCGGGCTTCGATCTCAACGAGTTCGACACCCTCGCAGGCACCGGCGGCTCGCCGACGAGCGATGCCGAATATAAGGCAATGTTCGATCGCGCCTATCGGTTGAGCGGCATCTATCGCGCATTGGAAACCTGTGGGAAGCCGGTTGCCTGCGCGATCGAGGGGCTGACAATGGGCGGCGGGCTGGAGCTGGCGCTCGCTTGTCATTACCGCGTCGCCGCAGACAATCCCAAGATCAAGCTGAGCTTGCCCGAGGCCAAGGTCGGTCTGCTGCCGGGTGCTGGCGGCACGCAGCGCTTGCCGCGCCTGATCAGTGTGCAGAATGCCGCGATGATGATCCTGCAGGGCCAGGACAAGTCACCACAGGACGCCAAGGCGCTTGGCTTCGTCAACGAACTGGCAGCGCCGGGCGGCACGATCGAAGCGGCGCGCGCCTGGCTCAAGACCAAGCCGAGCGCGGGCGCGCCGTGGGACAATAAGGGCTATCGCGTGAAAGACGGCCCCTATACGCCTGCCGGGGCGATGATCGCGATCGGCGGCAATGCGATGGTTTCCGGCCAGACCAATCTCAATTATCCGGCACAGCAGCATATCCTGTCCTGCATCTATGAAGGGTTGCAGGTTCCAATGGATGCGGCGCTCCGGATCGAGGTGCGCTATTTCATCAAGACGCTGTTGACGCCACAGGCCAGGGGCATGGTGCGATCGCTGTTCGTATCGATGCAGGCGCTGTCCAAGGGCGCGAACCGGCCGGCCGGGGTCGCGCCTTACGAGGTCAACAAGGTGGCGGTGATCGGCGCCGGGCTGATGGGCGCGGGCATCACCTATGTCCAGGCCAAGGCCGGGATCCCGACGCTGCTGATCGATGTCTCGCAGGAGGCGGCGGAGAAGGGCAAGGCATACTCCAAGCGTCTCGTCGACAAGGATGTGAGCCGGGGCAAGCTTACGCCTGAGAAGGGCGAGGCGCTGCTCGCGCTGATCACGCCGACCACCGACTATGCGGGCATCGCCGACGCCGATCTGGTGATCGAGGCCGTGTACGAAAATCCCGAGCTCAAGGCCGAGATCATCAAGAAGGCGGAAGCCTTGTTGCGGCCTGATGCGGTGTTCGGATCGAATACCTCGACCTTGCCGATCACGGGGCTTGCGGAAGCCAGTGCTCGCCCCGCAAATTTCATCGGCATCCATTTCTTCTCGCCGGTGGAGCGGATGAATCTGGTCGAGATCATCTTGGGCAAGGAAACGAGCCAGGAAACGCTTGCCAAGGCGTTCGACTATACGATGAAGATCCGCAAGACGCCGGTGGCGGTGAACGACAGCCGGGGCTTCTACACCTCGCGCTGCTTCGGCACCTATCCTGAGGAAGGCATGCATATGCTGGCCGAAGGGATCGCGCCGGCAATCATCGAGAATGTCGGGCGCCAGAGCGGCATGCCGATGGGTCCGCTGGAGGTTTCGGACTCGGTGGGCACCGACACGATGTTAAAGATCGGCCGCCAATATGCGGCCGTGGAACAGCGCGATTATGCGCAGGACCCCGAAGGCAAGATCATCACCTGGCTCGTCGAGGGGCAGGGCCGGGTTGGCCGCAAGGCCGGCAAGGGATTCTACGACTATGACGACAAGGGCAAGCCGACCCGGATCTGGCCCGAGGTGGCGGCCTTCACCGGCGTGAAGACCGTTGAGTGCCCGCCCGCGCTCAAGCAGGAGCTGACCAAACGGTTCCTGATCCGCCAGTGCATCGAGGTTGCGCGCTGCTTCGAGGAAGGTGTCATCACCGATCCGCGCGATGCCGACGTCGGCTCGATCCTCGCCTGGGGCTTTGCGCCCTATACGGGCGGGGCCATCTCCTACGTCGATCTGTTCTGGGGTGTGCCGGCCTTCGTAGCGGAAGCGGACCGGCTTGCGGACGCCTATGGCGAACGGTTCCGGCCGGGCGCCTTGCTCCGCGATATGGCGGCGAAGAAAGAAAGCTTCTACAGCCGCTTCGGGGAAAAGCTGAAAGCCGCCGCCTGACGTCGATGCCGTTCGATATCGCTGCCTATCTCGCCCGGATCGGGCTGTCCGAAGCACCCGCGCCGGATGCTGAAGGGCTGTTCGCCGTTCAGCGCGCGCACCGGCTCGCTATCCCGTTCGAAAATCTGGATATCCCGCTCGGGCGTGGGATCAGCCTTGATCCGGCGCATTTGTTCGACAAGCTCGTGCGGCGGCGGCGGGGGGGCTACTGCTTCGAGCAGAACAATCTCTTCCTCTCTGCCCTCCATGCGCTTGGTTTCGAGGCACGGCCGCTGCTGGCGCGCGTCTGGCTGTTCGCCGAGGATGTGCCGCCCAAGACGCACATGCTCATCCTCGTCACCCTGGACGGCGTTGAATGGATCGCCGACGCCGGCTTTGGCGGGGCTTATGCGCCGCCGATGCATCTGGCTGAGGGTGATGCGCTCGGCCCGGATGGCGCATGGCACCGGCTCGTCCGCGACCCTGAGTTTGGCTGGACGTTGGAGCGCCGGGCTGGAAATGAGCGCGACTGGAGCCGGCAATATAGTTTCACGACCGCGCCGGTTTGGCCGTCGGACATTGCGCTCGCCAATCACTTCACCGCTACCCACCCGGATAGTCGCTTCACTGGCAACGCCATCGCCAGCACCATCCTGCCAAACGGCTTCGCCGCGCTGACGAACCGCGACTATAGCCGGTCGAGCGCGAACGGGACCGAACGGGCGGAAATCAGTTCCGCCAAGATGCTCCAGCTGCGGCTAAGCCTCGTGTTCGGGATCGATCTGTCCAGTGAGGAAATTGCGGCGCTGAATTTGTTTTGAGGCGACGCCTCTAATTTAGGTCACCCCGGACTTGATCCGGGGTCCCGCTACCTTTCATCGTCCAAGAACGAAAATGAAGCGGGATGCCGGATCAAGTCGGGCATGACGTGCGATATCAATCCGCGTGCCCCCTCCGGTTCGATCGATCCTAATCACGCCTGCGGACGATTTCCTGCGGTGGAATGATTGGAATCTCCCACGCCTCACCGGCTTCAAGCGCCCGGAACCTGTCAGCGTCGATATGTGCGGTCGCCATGGCGGCGCGCAGCGCGGCGGGCGGGTCGTCGATCCGCTCAGCCGAAAGCTGGAAAGTGCCCCAGTGGATGCCGGCCGCATACATCGCACCCAGCCGCTCGAATACTGTCACCGCCTCGGGCGGGTCGATGTGGTTGGCGGCCATCATCGCGCGCGGCTGATAGGATCCGATCGGGATCAGCGCGAAGCGGATCGGGCCGTGCGCCGCTGCCTCATAGGGCCAATGGCCGTCGCCCATCCCCGTATCGCCCGCGAAATAGAGATTGCCGCCGGGAAGCGTCACCGTGAAGGCCGACCACAGCATCCGGTTGCGATCCTTCGCGAAGCGCGTGCCCCAATGATGGACGCGATCAACGAAGATCTGCACGCCGGGCCGCACCGTCACGCTCTGTCCCCAATCGCGCGCGACCGCCTCCATCCCCTTGCCCTTGAGGATCGCATCGTTGCCGAGCGAGGTGACGATCAGGGGTTTGTCCCGTTCCCACAGCTTCCCCAGCGTCGGGATGTCCAGATGGTCATAATGGGCATGGCTGACGAGGACGATGTCGATCTTGGGCAGGTCGTCGAAGTTCACGCCGGGCGCGCGATGCCGCTTCGGCCCGATGCCCGGCACTGGCGACGCATGGTTCGACCAGATCGGGTCGGTCAGGATGTTCAGCCCCTGCGTCTGCACCAGCGCCGTGGCATGGCCGATCCAGGTGACGCGCATTGCCTCGCCATCGACGCGCGCGGGCGGCTTTGAGGGCGTTACGGGCACATCGGGCCAGTCCGGCCGTCCGTCGGTGAAGAAGAAGCGGATGATCCGGGTGGGGGTGAAATAGCGGTTGGGGCCGGTCAGGGGCAGATCGCCGCCATCGGGATTGAAGAAGCGTCCCTCGTCGAAATGATCGGTCGCGGGACCTCGATAATAGATGCGGTCGAGAAAATGCGGGACGACTATCATTGCTGCGAGCAGCAGCATGACTGTCAGATAGAGCCGCTTGAATATCGTCCTCAGCATCGGCGCGTCTTCAGTCGCGCACCAACGTCACGAAATCGATGTCGGGTCCGCCCATTTCGCGCGCGGAGACCCGCCAGCCGGCGCCCAGCGGCGGCATCTTCACATCGCCATCGGGGGAGCGATGGACTTCGGTCAGTTCGATCCGGCGCGCGAGCGGCAGGAACATGCGGAAGATATCCGCCCCGCCGATCACCGCGATCTCCGGCACATCGCCGGCCAGCGCGACGGCGGACTCCGCGTCGTGCGCCACTTCCGCGCCTTCAGCACTCCAGGTCGGATCGCGCGTCACGACGATATGCCGCCGCCCCGCCAGCAGGCCGGGCAGACTCTCGAACGTCTTGCGCCCCATCACCATCGGCTTGCCCATGGTGCGTTGCTTGAAATGCTTGAGATCCTCGGGAATGTGCCAGGGCAGGCCGCCCTGGTTCCCGATTACGCCATTGTCGCCGCGTGCGACGATCAGAACGATTTCCGGAGCGCTCACACGGCCACCGGCGCGGGGATGTGGGCGTCCGCTTCGTATCCGACGATCTCGAAATCGGCATATTCATACTGATCGATCGAGGGTGGATGGCGCTTGATCGCCAGTGTCGGGAGCGGCTTCGGCGTGCGGGTCAACTGGAGCCGCGCCTGTTCGAGATGGTTCGAATAAAGGTGGCAGTCCCCGCCGGTCCAGACGAAATCGCCGACATCAAGCCCGCATTGCTGAGCGAGGATATGGGTGAGGAGCGCATAGGAAGCGATGTTGAACGGCACGCCGAGGAACACGTCGCAGCTACGCTGATAGAGCTGAAGGCTGAGCTTGCCGTTGGCGACATAGGTCTGGAACAGCAGGTGGCAGGGGGGTAGCGCCATCTGCGGCACATCCGAGGGATTCCAGGCCGACACGATCTGCCGCCGCGATTCCGGCCGGCTCTTTATCATCGCAATCAGCTGCGCGATCTGATCGATATGGCTGCCGTCCGGGCCGATCCAGTCGCGCCACTGCTTGCCGTAAACCGGGCCGAGATCGCCATTCTCGTCAGCCCATTCGTCCCAGATGCTGACCTTGTTCTCCTTGAGCCAGCCGATGTTGGTGTCCCCGCGCAGGAACCACAGCAGTTCGATGATGATCGAGCGCAGGTGCAGCTTCTTGGTGGTGAGGACCGGAAAGCCCTTCGACAGATCGAACCGCATCTGGTGGCCGAACACCGACAGCGTGCCCGTGCCGGTGCGGTCCTCCTGCGCCACCCCATCGTCGAGGATGCGGCGGATGAGATCGTGGTAGGGCTGCATTGCCGACGCTATGCCTCGGAGCGGCCCGAGTGCCAAGGGCAGATGCGGCCAGCGGATCACTCCGATGTGGATCATTTGATGGTTAACAGCGAGCGGAATGGAGCGGGTCCCGCGTGCCGGGAAGCGTCGGCTGATCCACATCGCACGCATGTGGCGGTGCGATCAGCCCTTAGTCGAGCCCGGCTTCCGTTTGCGGACGGCGTTGGATGCGGCCTTGCTGCTTGGTGGCGAGTGGCGGTGTGCCCCGCTGGAATATCTTCGCGTCGCGCATCTCGACGGGGGCGGCGGCCTGCTCGCGGTGAGCGAGCAGACCGGCGGGCATGATGCGCTGCCAATCGCGCTCGACAGGATCGCCCGCGAAGCACTCCTGCACGACAGCCGCCGGCTGTTGATCGCCCACAACCATCCCAGCGGCGATCCCACCCCCAGCGCAGCCGACCGCAACGCCACGCGCAGGCTGGCTGATGCGATGCGGCTGTTCGAGATCGAATTAGTCGATCATCTGGTATTTGCACGAAATGGTGTAACAAGTTTCAGGCAACTTGGTCTGATATAGTATCTAGGCAATAATACTTATACAGAAAAAATCAGACAATATTTACGCCGGCGGAATAGTATGACGACATGAATAGGTTTTTTAATGGCTGGCTGTTGAGCGTCTTCCAGATCGCGATCGTGGTCAATTGTCTGGCGATAATCTATTTTTGGCCTCGTTCAGGTGAAGAAATGCTGATCGTGCCCATTCTTCCACATTCAGCGGCCAACAGCTTGACCGTCGCGATCAGCCACGGTGCGGTCCTTGTAGGAGCAGGCCAGCTGCCTGGATCCTTCGCGATCAACCAGGCCTCGCCCAGGCTGGCGGGGCCGATTGCCGCGTCGGGTGCGTTGTTGATAGCGACACGGGGTTTTGCGTGTCGGGGACGTACTTCGGGAAATTATCATGGAGGCGCTTGAACTCATCGAACTGCGTCGCCACGGCGTCCGTTTGCTCGCGATCGGCGGATGGATTTGCGTAGCGGCGATTGCGGTTATCGCAATGGTGTTCAAGTCTCCCAATGGAATTGCTGCCATCCTGGCGGGCGTCACGATCAATCTTCTTCCGACACTCATGGCGATCGCCGGCCGCAGTGACATGCGCGCGCGCGTAATTGTCGGGGCGATGGTGGCGATGCACCCCGCATTGTTCGTCTATCTGTTCGAAGGCCATGGCTGGCAGATGGACCTGCACATGTATTTCTTCGTGGCGCTGTCCGCTCTGGCGATCCTGTGCGATTGGGTACCGATCGCGGTGGCGGCGGGCTTGATCGTACTGCATCATCTGTCGCTGGAGCTGATCGCGCCGCTCTGGGTGTTCGATAGCACCAGTAATTTTGACCGGGTGATGGTTCATGCCGTGGCCGTGGTATTGCAGTTCGGTGTGCTGTCGATGCTCACGAGGAGGCTGGCCGCGATGGTCATCCATCATGCACAGGCCCAGGCGTTGAGCGATCAACTCGCCGAGCGTTCGGAGCTGGAGAAGGCGAAGGCCGACATCGCCCGCAGGGAAGCCGAAGTTGCGCTCGCGGCGCTTAAAAATGCAGAGCAGCGCGCCGCCGAGGATCGCCGCATTCGCGCCCAAGCCGAGATCGATCTTGCCGAGGCCAAACGACGCGAACTGCTGATGGTCGCTTCGGAATTCGAGTATTCGGTTTCGAGCATCGTCGATACGATCGTGCTGGCGGCTGCCCAGTTGGACAATACATCGCAGGAACTTAACGGTCTCTCCGAGGAAACCGGGCGCAAGGTCAGCATGATCGTGAGGACCTCCGCCGATGCATTCGAAGGCGCGGAGAGCGTCAACGGAAGCATTGCCGCCTTGTCAAAGACGACCAGCCGGATCGCGTTGAACGCCGACGACCAGGCCAAGCTGACCTCAAAAGTGCAACTGAAGTCGGCCTTGGGGAATGAGGCGATTTGCGCTCTTTATTCCCAAACTTCGAAAGTGGACAGTTTTGTCGGCTTGATTCAGGAGATTGCATCGCGGACGAACCTGCTTGCTCTCAACGCGGCGATCGAAGCTGCGCGTGCGGGCGATGCGGGACGGGGTTTCGCGGTCGTCGCCACGGAGGTTAAGAGTCTGTCCGCTCAGGTCTCCGCTGCGGCTGCCGAGATTTCCGGGCTTATCGTCGACATGCAATCCGGGACCGACGTGGCGGGTTCGGCCGTGGCCGATGTCTCGGTCTCGATCGATCAACTGTCCCAGGCCGCATCGATGATCGCAACCGTCACGGCCGAGCAGGAACGCACCGTTATCCAGATGCGGACCGGGGTGGCCGATATGGCGCAGCATGTGAAGTTCGTGTCGGAAGGCATCCAGAATGTTGCATCCGCCACGGCTGCGACCGAAGCCGCTTCTGATCGCGTCTGGTCCGAGGCGGGCAGGCTGCGCAGTGGCGCCGATCGGTTGAAAACGGCTTCCGACGCATTCGTCAGCCGCCTACGGGCCGCCTGAGGCCGGGGCAAAGCAAACCAGTAGAACGGGCCGGCAACCAGGATGCCGGCACCTCAAATCAATGTGCCGCGCCCCAGCTGGCCCCCGTCCCGATCTCGATATCCAGCGGCACCTTCAGATGCACCGCCGGGCTTGCCGCCGTCGCCATCGTCGTGCGGATCACTTCGCTCGCGGCCTCCACCTGATCGGGCGCGAGTTCGAAGACCAGTTCGTCGTGCACCTGTAGCAGCATCCGCACATCACCTAGCCCAGCATTCGCCAGCGCACCGGGCATGCGGGCCATGGCGCGCTTGATGATGTCGGCGCTGGTGCCCTGGATTGGCGCGTTGATGGCGGCGCGTTCGCTGCCCTGGCGTTCGGCCTGCTTGGGTGATGTGATCCGGGAGAAGTGGGTCTTGCGGCCGAATAGCGTCGTCACGAAGCCGTGCTCGCGGGCATAGGTCAGCGTTTCGGCGATGTAGCGGTTGATGCCGGGGAAGCGCTCGAAATAGCGGTCGATCATCGCCTGCGCCTCGTCGTTGGAGACGCCGAGCCGCCCGGCCAGCCCCCAGCGCGAGATGCCGTAGAGGATCGCGAAGTTGATCGTCTTGGCGCGCCCGCGCGTGTCGCGGTTGACCTCGCCGAACAGTTCCTGCGCGGTCAGGCTGTGGATGTCGTCGCCGCGCGCGAAGGCCGCCTGCAGCGCCGGCACGTCAGCCATGTGCGCCGCGATCCGCAGCTCGATCTGGCTGTAGTCGGCGGAGAGCAGCAGCTTGCCCGGCTCAGCGACGAAGGCGTCGCGGATGCGGCGGCCGATCTCGGTGCGGATCGGGATGTTCTGGAGGTTGGGATCAGTCGAGGCCAGCCGTCCGGTTTGCGCGTGGGCGAGGCCGTAGCTGGTGTGGACGCGGCCCGTCGCCGGGTTGATCGAGGCCTGCAGCGCGTCGGTATAGGTCGACTTCAGCTTGGTCAGCTGGCGCCATTCCAGCACCTTGTTGGCGATCGGATGCCCGCCGTCGGCAGCGATACGCTCAAGCTCGGACACGTCGGTCGAATAGACCCCCGACTTGCCCTTGCGACCGCCTTTCAGGCCCATGCGCTCGAACAGCACGTCGCCCAGTTGTTTGGGGCTGCCGATGGTGAAGGGGCCGCCCGCGATGGCGTGGATCTCGCCTTCCAGGATCAGCGTCTGCGCGGCGAACTCGGCGGACAGGCGCGACAGTTCCTCGCGGTCGACCTTGATGCCCGCGCGCTCCATCTCGGCCACGATCGGCACCAGCGGGCGATCGACCAGTTCATAGACCCGCGTGGCGGACTCGCGCGCCAGCCGGGGCTTCAGCTTCTGCCAGAGCCGCAGCGTCACGTCGGCATCCTCGGCGGCATATTCGGTGGCGCGCTGGAGATCGATCTTGTCGAAGGTGATCTGCTTCTTGCCCGCCCCGGTCACGTCCTTGAACGCGATCGGGCAGTGGCCGATGTGGAGCTGGCACAGATCGTCCATGCCGTGATTGTGCAGGCCCGCGTCGAGCGCGAAGCTGATCAGCATCGTGTCGTCATAAGGCGTGACGTCGATGCCGTTGCGGCGGAACATGATCAGGTCATATTTGAGGTTCTGGCCGATCTTGAGGACGGCGGGATCCTCCAGCAGCAGCCTGAGTTTGGCCAGTGCGGTGGCGAGCGGCAGCTGCTCCGGCGCATCGCTCAGCAGCCCATCGCCGACATGCCCGACAGGGATATAGCAGGCCTTGCCAGCCTCGGTCGCAAGGCTCACGCCGACGAGCCGCGCACGGATGCAATCAAGGTCGTCGGTCTCGGTATCGACCGCGACGATGCCGCTCTTGCGCGCTTCCGCGATCCAGCGATCCAGCGCCTCCTCGGTCACGACCGTCTCATAGGCTTTGTGATCGAATGGCACCGCTTCGACGGGGGGCGGGGGTGGGGCGGGCTTGGCCGGGGAGGTGGCGAGCGGCGAGGAAATGCTGCTGCCATTGCCCGGCCCAGCGCCGCCGACCTTGGCGAGCAGCGACTTGAACCCCTGATCCTCAAGGAAGGCGCGCAACGGCTCTTGCGGGATACCCTTGAGCAGCAGGTCGTCGAGCGGCTCGGGCAATTCGCGGTCGCAGACGAGGCGGACCAGTTCGCGGCTCAACCGCGCATTGTCGGCATGCTCGATCAGCGATTGTTGCAGCTTGGGCTTCTTGATCTCGTGAGCGGAGGCCAACACGGTTTCGAGATCGCCATATTGCTGGATCAGCTGCGACGCGGTCTTGGGGCCGATGCCGGGGACGCCGGGCACATTATCGACGCTGTCGCCCATCAGCGCCAGCACGTCGCCGAGCTTCTCGGGCGGCACGCCGAATTTTTCCATCACATAATCCGGGCCGATGCGGATGTTCTTCATCGTGTCGAGCATGTCGATGCCCGGCTCGATCAGCTGCATCAGATCCTTGTCGGAGGAGACGATGGTGGTGGACCATCCCGCCGCGAGCGCGGCCTTGGCGTAGCAGGCGATGATGTCGTCGGCCTCAAGCCCCTCGGTCTCGATGCAGGGCACGGAGAAGGCGCGGGTCGCGGCGCGCACCATGGGGAATTGCGGGATCAGGTCTTCCGGTGGGGGCGGCCGGTTGGCCTTGTACTGATCGTACATGCTGTTGCGGAAGGTGATCGAGGAGGCGTCGAAGATCACCGCGAGATGGGTCGGCCCGTCCGCCTTGTGCAGATCGTCTGCGAGCCGCCACAGCATGGTCGTGAAGCCGTAGACCGCGCCCGCCGGCTCCCCCCGCGCATTCGTGAGCTTCGGAAGCACATGATAGGCCCGGAAAATGTAGCTGGACCCGTCGACGAGATAGAGATGATTGCCGGCCATGGCGCGGTGACTAGCAGGCGGAAGGGCGAAGGGCGAGATGGGGAATGCGCTTCCTCCTCCGTTCGGGCTGAGCTTGTCGAAGCCTACTTCTTTTCCTGCTTAAGAAAGGGCAGGGCTTCGACAAGCTCAGCCCGAACGGTTAGGTTAAACCAATGGGCAGCACCAAAATCCTGATCCTCACCACCGGCGGCACGATCGACAAAATCTACTTCGACGCGCTCAGCGAATATCAGATCGGCACCACGCAGATCGCGAAGCTGCTGGAGATTGGCCGCGTCGCCGCGCCATTCGAGATCGTCGAGCTGATGCGCAAGGACAGTCTCGAACTGACCGACGAGGATCGCGGCACGATCGTGGCGGCGGTGGAGAAGGCCGGTACGGATCGCATCGTCATCACCCACGGCACCGACACGATGACCGTCACCGCGCAAGCCTTGGCGCATGTTATGGGCAAGACGATCGTGCTGGTGGGCGCTCTTGCTCCGGCGCGTTTCGCGGAGAGCGATGCGACCTTCAATCTCGGCATGGCCTTCGCAACGGCGCAGGTCGCGCCGCCGGGCGTCTATATCACGATGAGCGGACAGGTGTTCCGCGCTGGCGAGGTAGTGAAAAACCGTGAGCAGGGCGCTTTTGTGGCGGTCAGTCAGCAGCCTTAATTGACGAGTCCGATAAACCCGAGCTGCGCGGCCTTGTAGATCGTCTGCCCCCGGTTCACCGTGTCGAGCTTTTGCGACACATTCTGGATGTGGAAGCGGATTGTGGACGGGCTTCTGCTCATGATGATGCCTATTTCGGCGTCTGTCTTTCCGTAGGCCGCCCATTGCAGGCACTCAACTTCCTTCGCTGACAATTTCAGCCGGGACGGAAGATCCCTGCCGTGACATTGGACGCGTGCGTAGCTGGATACGAAGATCCTGGCGCACATCGAAAGCAGGTCATTATAGGTGTCGAAAATATCCGACAGATCGCGACGTTTCGGATCGCGCGGCGTGTAGAAGACCACGCCGATATTGCCCATCGGCAGATGCACCGGCGCGACGATCGCGGATTTGACGCCTGTCCTGCGTTCGAAATTGGAAAGATCGATGTAATCCAGATACTGCGTCGTCGTCTTGGAATGAAAACCGTCAGTATTGGCCCAGAATATATCGGCTTCATAACGGCAGGCCGAAATGAGTGGCGAATCGAGCACCACCTTCGGATTTCCGACCCAGATCTGACGCTCCCGCTCGGTCCAGCCGAAGACTTCGTCGCCCAGCAGCCCACCATTCTGCGAGCGCATCGGCTCCATCGTCGCGACGTTGTGACA
>CAYLIK010000072.1:0-14911 GCA_964383565.1 uncultured Sphingomonadaceae bacterium | reverse complement strand
GACGTGCCGCCAGCAGGGATGAAACGGCGGATGCCATCACCGACAGACCCTGCATTTGCAGACCGGTAAGGGCATCACGGGGCTCCGTATCGATCACGCATAACGCACCCAGCGGCGAACCTTCGGCAGACAGAAGCGGCGCCCCGGCATAAAAGCGGATCCAAGGCGCGCCGGTAACAAGCGGGTTTTCACAAAATCGCGGATCGGCAGTGGCGTCGGAAACGACCATGGTTTCCTGCTCTTGCATCGCGTGCGCGCAGAAGGACGTACTTCTCGGCGTTTCATCGACGTCCAGTCCCGTCTTGGCGGGAAACCATTGGCGTTCCCGTTCGACCAGACTGACCAGGCATATGGGTGTGTCGCAAAGTTTCGCGACGAAGCGCGTGATCGCGGTAAGCCTGTCATCGCCTGAGAGCGCCGCAGCATCATGCTCGAATAGAATATCTAACCGCAGCCGTTCGAGTTCAGCCTCGGTCTGCGGAGCGTTTGGCTGATCCATCATCGATCGGCTGATTGCCTTTTCATCGTAACGCGACACTCCGCGCGTGCACTCGCGGCAGGTAGCAGACGATCGAGATTCACATCAGTTCCGCCGCCTGCCGCCGCCATCCTACAGAATTTATGGCGCGGAGCCGAAGAAGAGAGACCGGAAAGAATGCAGCGCCAGTCCCCAGGCGCGGCAGGTTTTGAGTGGCGCATGTGGCGAGGCACTCGACAACGTCATGGTTAACGGGGAAAAGGGAAACCGAGTCAGTCAGTTGCGATGTCAGCTTTTGGGGAGCGGCGTGTGAAGCATAAGATTCGTTCAACACGCATCAAGGCCCTTGCAGGGGCCGTGGCCGCACTAATGTTCGGCGGCGCAGCGCAGGCGGCGCAATTTCTCTACACGATCACCGGCACGACGACCAACGACGTGACAGGACCCAATGCGCTGGAGGGCGCGACGCTGCCCGTCGGCGTCGATTTCACGCTCAGCTATCTGATCGACGATGCGTTGCCCACCGCCCAGTACGTTTATAACGCTACCCAGAGCGCGGCCATTGGCGGAGGGCAGTTTGACGGTAGCACGCGCCCGCCCGTGACGGCGACGCTGACGGTTGGATCCTATAGTTACACTATTCGCACGGGTGATTTCTTCCAGCCTTATAACATCGATCCCGTCGGCGATCCGGTGGGTATAACGATCCAGGAGCTGGATCTGGGCCTGGTTGGCAAATATATGCCGGAGCGGGAGATCAACCTGGTTGCGGGGTTCAACCGCAACGAAACCTGCTGCGGCATTTTTTTCGGCTCCAGCAGCGATTATTTCGACCGGCTTGATCTTTCGCTTGGCAGCCCGGACTTCACCTCAGCCGATTTCCGCGAAACCGGTACGTTCAATCTTGGCAGCCGCAGTGGCGGCAGCTTCCTGACGGGCTTTACCACGCTGGACCGTTCGGAAGTGCCCTTCGCGTCTTATGAAGGTGTGGGCCTGTCAGCGACGCAATTGACGGTGGCCGCCGTGCCGGGGGCGGATGCGTGGGCGATGATGATCGCGGGCACCGGCCTTATCGGCGCGAGCCTGCGCCAGCGTCGCGCCCGCGAACGCGCTTTCGCGCGCGGACAAGGGTGAAGGTTTCGGGCCAGCCGGTGACGTCAATTGGAGAAAAGTCGATCTGTTGAGGGAGGCAACACTCCATTTACCCTAAGCGCCTAAAAAGCTGGCATGGGCCGGCCCGTAACCGCTTTTAATCGTCTTTCGGGAATGACGGCAGGCGCTGAGCCCTGCATCGAATCCTCTGCCAATCCGCATCAGTTGACGACACTTGCGGCGCTTGCCAGCCCGACATTCTCGCTCGAACATCTGATGTCGGCGGTCACCGAGGATGCGGTCCACGCCATCCCCACGCTGTGCTTCGCGGAGCTGAAGATATTCCGTGACGGGATAACGCTTAGCCAGGCCCGGGAGGGTGGGCTGTCGTCGCTTTCGAAAGCCGCTTCCCGCATTGAGGGCAGCGATGCAAATGCCGCAGACCGCCAGATCAATATCCCAATCCTGCGGAGCGGGCTGTTGTGCGGCCATTTTTTGATACGGACGCCTTATCCCTTCGAATTCCAGCAAGCCGATCTTCAGACCGCGCAGTTGCTTGCGGCTGCGGTTGTCGCGGGGCTTGATCGCCTGGAGGGCGACGAGGCGCAACGCCGGTTCCAGAGCACCTTCGTTCATGCTCCGGTCGGTATCGCTCATGTCGCGATCGACGGGCGGTTCCTGCTGGCCAACGACGAATTCGTGCGCATCACGGCAACACCGCGCGACGAACTTCTGACCCACGGTTTCCAGAAGATCACCCATGCGGACGATCTGGAGGCGGACGGCGCCCACGTCCAGACGCTCCTGCGGGGGGAGGCCGACCACTACAAGATGTTCAAGCGCTACATTAAGCCGGATGGGGACATAATCTGGGTGCGCCTGACGGTTGGGCTCATCAGGAAGAAGGACGGTTCGCCCGATTTCTTCGTATCGGTGATCGAAGAGCTGGACGTATAGCGCTGTTCGCCGTCATCGTGGCGGCTCGAAAATATCCAGACCGCCGCACCCAAATCCGCTGCAGCTACAAGTTCATGTCTCTCGGTACGATCTCGATGATGCGGTCGCCCAATTTTAGCGCCTTGGCATCAACTTCCCAAAAGCCGACGCTGTTTCCTTCCCTGACAATTCGGACGCCAAGTCCCGTGTGAATGTCGGCCAGCGGCCGCCCCGCTTCTTCCTCCGTGATTGCCCGTTCGCGCAACAGGACATTGCCCCCCGACGCGGCAAGATCAGACAAATAGGAGGCGGCATGTGATCCCTCAGTTGCGCTGGCGAGAAGGAGACCCGCGAAGCTGGCCGGGTTGATTACAGTCTCGGCGCCCGCTCGCTTCGCCAATTGCTCATTATCCTGGGAGCGGATGACCACGCTGATCGGCACACCAGGCGCCAACCTGCTCGCGGTGAGCACGATCAGGATTGAGGTATCGTCGCGCCCTGCAGCGACGATGATCGAGCGCGCTTGCGCGACCCGGGCTGCTTCCAGGGTCAAATCACGCGTCGCGTCGCCTTCAAGTATGGTTGTTCCGCATTTTTCCGCTTCGGCAAGGACGGCATTGCCCGGATCGATGACCACAATATCAGCCGGTCTGGCGCCGCGCTCGATTAACTCACGCACGGCTTCGGCGCCGCTCGTGCCATAGCCCGCAACGATCACATGATCTTTCAGCGTTTGCTGGATTACTTTCATCCGCCATCTCTCCCACACACGCTTGAACAAAAAATCGTAAGCCGTCCCGAGAAAGATCAACCAGACGAACAGCCGAATGGGCGTCACCACGAAGGTATCGAACATACGCGCTTGCGGCGTTACCGGCACGATATCCCCGTACCCGACGGTGGTTACGGTGATCATCGTGAAATAGAGCACGTCGGCGAAGCTGACATGGCCATCGATATTGTCTCGAAGACCTTCGCGATCGGCCCAATGGACGATTATGGCGATACCGATCAGCGCAAAGGCGAGCAGGATGCGCCAGACCAGCGAAAGCCAGGCCGGCCGGCCGCTGCTCCGCCTCAGGCTTGGATGACGAGGAGATATTGCTTGCCGCGTCATGCGTCGATCGTTCCCACGCGGGGCGTTGTTCGAAGGCATCCTTTTATTCAGCCATCGCTGATTATGTCGCTGCCGAGCAACAGCAGCAGCTTCACATCCATAACCGCCCCCTCAGCCCGCTTTTGATCGATGAAATTCCAGACCTGCTCCAAAGGCACGCGGTGGACGATGATGTTCTCATGCCCATCCCCGCCGCCTTCGCCGACCTTGGTCAGGCCGCGCGCGCGGACGAGGGTGAAGGTTTCGGAGACCATGCCAGGGGAGGAGGCGAAGCGCCCCAGCGGTTCGATCGTGTCGGCGCGGTAGCCGGTTTCTTCTTCCAGCTCGCGGGCGGCGGCGACTTCGATCGGCTCGCCCTCGGTTTCGTCGCCGACGAGGCCGGCGGGGAGTTCGATGCACTGCGCCTTGAGCGGCACGCGATATTGCTCGACCAGCAGGACATGGCCGTCGTCGACCGCAAGGATCACGGCGGCGTGGATGCCCCGCGCGCGGCCGACATATTCCCAGCGGCCCTCGCGGCGGGCGACGATGAACTTGCCCTCCCACATGGTTTCGATGGGGTCGTGACTCATAGTTCGATCAGCCTGTCGGGGAGTTCGTCGGGGTCGCGGCCGGTGCGCGGGAAGGTCTCTTCGAGGATCGCGCCGATCTGGGCGACGGCGGTGACGATGCCGTCGGCTGGCTGGCCGGCGCGGAGCGCGTCGACGAGGCCGGCCATGGCGACGCCCCAGCGTTCGGGCGGGACCTTGGCGTGGATCGCGGCGTCGGCGACGATCTCGGCTCGGTGCTCGGCGAGCGAAAGATAAAGCAGCACGCCGGTGCGGGTGGCGGTGCGCTGCTCAATGCCGGTCTTGAACAAAGCGATGGCGCGGCGGCGGACGCGGCGGGCCTTGGTCGCAGCCGGGGTGAGCGCCATCCGGAGCGGGCGCCAGGCGAGGATCAGGCGGGTGCCGAGGAATTTGGCGGCGGCGGCGATCAGCACGAAGGTGAGCAGTTCGCGAGGGCTCCAGACATGCTGCCAGCCGCCCGCGAGGCGATCGATCAGGCCCATGTAGAATTCGGGAAAGCTCGCATAGACGGCCATCGCGAGCAGCATCACCAGCACCGACCAGTGCAGCGCCACGTCATGATAGGCGTCCGAACTGTCGGCAGCGACGACCATCACTTCGCCGTCGGTGCGGCTCTCGGCTTCCTTGACGGCGGCGGCGATGCGGGCGCGGTCTTCAGCGGTCAGGTCCATCACCAGCTCCCCGACGATCCGCCGCCGCCGAACGATCCGCCGCCGCCGGAGAAGCCCCCGCCGCCTCCACCGCCGCCCCAACTGCTTCCTCCGCCCCAGCCGCTGCTGCCTCCGCCACCAAGACCGGGGCCCCAGAGGATCACGGGCAGGCCGCCGCGCCGGAAGCTGCGGCCCGCGCCACGGCTGCGAACCATCGAGAGCAGGATCACGGCGAGGACGATGCCCCAGAAGATCAACGCAATCGGAAAGCCGCCGCTGTCTTGTGCCTTGGCGTCGGCGACGATGCGTTTCGCGCGGGCCTCGGCCTGTTCGTCGGGGAGGCTGAGCAGGTCGGTAAGGGCCTTGGCGCCCGCCATGATGCCGCCCGCCATGTCGTTGTTGCGGAAGGCGGGGAGGATTTGCTGCTGGATGATGACGCTGGAGAGCGCGTCGGTGAGGATTGGTTCGAGGCCGTAGCCGACCTCAATGCGGACCTTCCGTTCGTTGGGCGCGACGATCAGTAGCGCGCCCGAGTTCACGTCCTTCTCGCCGATGCCCCAGTTGCGGCCGAGGCGGTAGCCATAATCCTCGATCGCATAACCTTCGAGGCTGGGGAGGGTGACGATGACGAGCTGACGGCGGTTTTTGGCCTCAAGCGTGGCGAGTTGCTGGGTGAGGGCGGCTTCCTGCTCGGGGGAGAGGAGGTTGGCGCTGTCGACTACGCGGCCGGTAAGCTTGGGGAAGGTCTGGGCGTGGGCGGCAGTGGCGAGGAGGAGTATGAGCAACAAGAGTAACACCGTCACCCCAGCGGAGGCTGGGGACCATGTCTTTTGCCTCTTGCGCACCATTGGTTGCGAGAGACATGGATCCCAGCCTTCGCTGGGATGACGGGGGGGCGATGGGGTCACGGCTTTCTAGAACGTCACCGTCGGTGCGGTCTGGGCGTTGGGGGTCGTCGCCTCGAACGTGGTCATCGGCTTGGCGCCGTAGAAGATCTTGGCGCCGATCGCGTCGGGGAAGGTGCGGATGCGGACATTATAGGCGCGTACCGCCTCGTTATAATCGCGGCGCGAGATCGAGATGCGGTTCTCGGTGCCCTCAAGCTGCGATTGGAGAGCGAGGAAATTCTGGTTCGATTTGAGGTCCGGGTAGTTTTCCGTGACCATTAGCAGGCGGCCGAGCGCTTGGCTCAGGCCGCCCTGTGCGTCGCTGAATTGCTTGAGCTTGGCGGGATCGCTGAGATCATCCGGCTTCACGGTGATCGATGTCGCTTTAGCGCGCGCCTCGGTCACTTCGACTAGCACGGATTTTTCCTGCGCGGCATAGCCCTTCACCGTCGCGACCAGATTGGGGACAAGGTCGGCGCGGCGCTGATATTCATTCTGGACGTCGGCCCAGCGCGCCTTGGCATTCTCCTCGGCGGTCGGCACGCTGTTGAGGCCGCAGCCCCCGAGCGAAAGCGCAAGGAACATCACGGTCAGGCGGGGCATCATCGAACGCAGGGACATTGGGGGCGTGCTCCTGTTGTTTCCAGCCGTAATCCCCGCGAGGGGATCCAACTACTTCAGGCGATGTAGGCCCGTCCGGCTTGCCAGCCAAGCGGCTTTGAGCGATGAAACCCCAACTCGGCCCGAGGAGAGCTAGGCATGTTCAGCGAATTCAAGGCATTCATCGCGCGCGGCAATGTCGTCGATCTCGCGGTAGCGGTGATCATCGGCGCGGCCTTCGGAAAGATCGTCACATCATTGACGGACGATCTGATCATGCCGCTGATCGGCGCGATCTTCGGCAATATGGATTTTTCCAGCAAATTCATCCTGCTCGGCGATGTGCCGGCGACCTACACGGGATCGCTTGCCGATTATGCCGCGCTCAAGGCGGCGGGCGTACCGCTGTTCGGGTATGGTCAGTTTCTTACTGTGCTGATCAATTTCCTGATCGTCGCATTCGCGATCTTCGTGCTGGTCAAGCAGGTCAATCGCTTCCATCTGCGCAAGGAAGAAGCGCCCGCCGCCGAGCCTGACGACGTCGTCCTGCTGCGCGAGATTCGGGACGAACTTAGAAAGAAATAAGCGCCATCCCGGCGCTTACTTCACCGGCTTCTTGAGATAGGCGATCACGTTCGCGCGGTCTTCCGGCTTCGGCAGGCCGGCAAAGATCATGCGGTTGCCGGGCATGAAAGTACGCGGGTTGGTGAGATATTTGTCGAGGGCGTCCGGCGTCCAGACCACCTTCGATGCTTTCATCGCGGGCGAGAAGTTGAAGCCGGGGACTTCCCCCGCCTTCGAGCCGACGATGTTGGCAAGCGTCGGGCCGAGCTTGTTCTTGCCGGGCTCCACGGTGTGGCAGATCGCGCAGCGGGCGAAGACCGTCTTGCCCTTCACGGGATCGCCGGCGGATTGGGCGAGGGCCGCGCTGCCGCCGAACAGGGCCAAGGTGGCAAGGGCAAGTCCGCAAATACGCTTGTTCGTCACCATGGTCACTTATCACCCTTTCGTTTGCCTGGCCTGCCGGCGCGCTTCGGTTATGACCTGAAGGCCATTTATCCCGCGTGAACGATGGGGCGATCCTAAAGATCGCGGATTATGTCAATCTTTTCCGCGATTGCAGTCATGTCGCTGGTCAATCGGCTGCGAAGCGAGAGCGTGTCCATCCCGGCGAACTCCACCATCTGCGGCATCGACAGGCCGAGGCGCAATGTTCCGCCGAAGCCTCCGGTCGGCAGCGGCACGCATCTGACCGGCTGGCCAAGGCGGATACGCTGATTGGCGACCGCACGTTCGGCTGCGTTTGCGGTGGCCCTGCCCAATGGCTGGAACAGCATGCGATGGAGGACGGCGGCGCGATCGAAATCGAGCGGATCATCGGTCTGGCTGAGATCGATCGTCACCAGAGTCCGCATCTCCAGCGGATGGCTGCGCGCCTCCTGCCACTCGCCAGTCGCATGGGGCAGGACACGCGCCGCGCCGAGGCGGCGGGTGAGGCTGTCCACGCTTTCGTCGAAAAGATCGAGCGTGCGGCGGATGTCGGCGGCGCCCAGCTTCTGGAACAGCTCAAGCTCATAGATCGAAGCTTCGAGACGGAGCAGGAGGCCAAGGTTGGCGCCTTCGCGCAACCGATCGGCCTTGAGCCAGTCGTCCGGCCATTCAGCGCGGTGGAAGATCTGGTCGAGCCCCGGCGGGATGCCCGCCGATGCCGAGGCGGCAGACTGCGGGACGAGTGCGATTCCGCTGAAGGGCGGGCCGCCTATGAATTTGGAGCCGGTTAGGAACACGGTCGCCCCGCGCGCCAGATAGGCGGCGATCGCGGCGTCGCCGAGCCGGCACTGGCAGGCATCGACGACAAAGCTCAATTGCTGGCCGAACCTGCGGCGCAACGCATCGATATGCGCGAAGCTGGGCAGGATCAGGCCGGTCTTGGAGCCGTGGACGACATGGATCAGCGGGTGCCGGCCAGCCGCGATCGCCGCGCTTGCCGCAGCGGCGATTTCCAGCAGCAGGTCCTCGGACGGGACGGCGGTGCCGCCCGGCCCGCGCACGGGCACGTTGACCAGACGGACATCGATCCCGCCCTGCGCCCTGATCGGCGTGGCGGGCACCACGGACAGCCCGGTGGGCGTGCGGTCGGCGAAGAAGCGGCCCTGCGCGGATTGGCCGCAGCCGCTGCCGATCTCGTCGGCGCCGAGCAGGATATTGTCGATCCCCGCCGTATCGACGCGGTGAGCGACGGCCAGGCCGACATATTCGAGATCGGTGCCCGAGGCCGCGAAGACGATCCGCGTGCTGGCGGGCAAGCGTAAGGCCGCGCGAAGACGTGTCCGCAGCCCACCCAACGCATCGCGATACTGTTGTGGTGACAAGGCGAGATCGGGCGCGAGCTGGGCGAGACGCCGCTGGACCTCGGCAAACGCCGCCGGCGAGATGTCGTTGGCTGTCGAGGACGAATAAGCCAGCACGTCCGAAGGCCGGGGCGCCACCATATATCGGTTGAAGCCGGTCGCGGGATCGACGGCGATCCGGCCGTCGCCGCCGGTTTCCATCAGCCTCGCGGCGGCATCCGAAAGATCGAGCTTCGCTTTCGTTCGGGACAAGGCAGTCAGGACGATACCCTCGGATATAGGAGAATATCTAAAGCTAGCCGTCGGATATGACGCTGCGGTGAAGGCTTGGTGACAGTCTTGTCGTGCAGACGTCATGATCCTGTAAAATGCGGCTGCTTGAAGCGCGGGATGCTCGATACTTCGCTTCACTGGTCCCCGACACGCATCCCGGCGGAGGTCAGGCAGCGCCTCAAGATCCTCTTCATCGCCAAAAATGCACTGTGGCAGGGCGGCCTGCATCCCGAGGATGGCAACCATGCCGTCTATCATAAGGAGTTGCGCGAGACGCTCGAAGGGATCGGCCTCAATCTCAGCGTATCGCAAAGCTACGAGACGCTGTTCGAAAAGCCCGATGCGGATTTCGTGTTCCCGATGCTCAACCGGGGCGGGTTTCTCAATTCGGAGATGCTGCTGCCGTTGCTCTGCACGCGGCACGGCCTTCCCTATCTTGGCGCGAGCCCGATCTTGCGCGGGCTTTCGGACGACAAGCATCTCACCAAGCTGGAGGCGCATGCTCGCGGAGTGCCAACTGCGCCCTGGGCGATCTTCCGCCGGGGCGGGGCTGTGTCGCCCGACGGCGTTTCGCCGGCCGCGCGGCATGTAATCAAGCCCAATGCCTCCTCAGCCTCTTGGGGCGTGCGCGATGCGACCGACTGGGAGACTAGGAGCAAGGCGATCGCTGAAATCCACGCTGACGGTCATGACGCGATCGTCGAGCCTTTTCTGGAAGGCAGCGACGTCGAGGTGCCGGTGATCACGATCAATGGTCGGCCCCGCATCATGCCGATGATGCTGTTCCAGCAGGCCGATCCCTCGCACCTGCGCACCTATTATGAGAAACGCGATCTGGTCGACCGCAGCAGCAAATATAGTCTGGTCCCATTCGAGGACGAGGGGTTGGTCGGGCGCGTCCGGGCGATGACCGAGACGCTGATCGAGATATTCAATCCGTTCGATTATGGCCGCTTCGAATTCCGGGTCGATGTGGCGAGCGGGGAAATCCATTTCCTTGAGGTCAACCTCAACTGCAATCTCTGGTCGCAGAAGGTGTTCGGGCGTTCGGCGGCGCTCATGGGTTTTAGCCAGACCGAGCTGATCGAGACCATCCTTGCCGAAAGCCTGATCCGTCAGGGATTGTGTTGAGCGCTGGCGGTATCACTGCGCTGGTGCTCGCGGCGCAGCGGGGTGGCGTGCCGGGCGCGCTCGCCGATCGCTTCGGTGTCTCCCACAAATGTTTGGTGCCGATCGGCGGACGGCCGTTGATCGAGCATGTGCTGGAAACCTTGTCGCGCGCGGCCGTGGTACGGACGATCATCGTCTCGATCGAGGCACCCGAGGTGCTGGCGGCGAACCAGATGATCGCCGGGCTGATCCACGACGGGCGCCTCAAGGTGGTCCGGTCGATGGACAATCTCGCCGGCAGCGTCGTCGCGGCGGCGGCGCAGGCGCGATTCCCCCTGCTGATTACCACCGCCGACAATGTGCTCTTCACCGAGGACGCGCTGGCGACGATGATCGAAGACGCCGGGGATGCCGATGTGGCGGTGGCGTTCGCCCGCAAGGGTTCGGTGCAGGGCGTGCATGCGGAGGCGCAGCGGCGTTTCTATGAATTCGCCGACGACGGCTATTCCAACTGCAATTGTTACTGGCTTGGCTCGGCAAAGGCGCTGCACGCGGCGGGCATCTTCCGCGAGGGCGGGCAGTTCGCCAAGCATCCGATGCGGATCGCGCGGGCCTTCGGATTGTTCAACCTGATCCTGTTCCGGCTCGGCATGGGCAGCCTGGAGCAAAGCTTCGCGCGCTTCTCGCGCCGGCTCCGTTTGCGCATGCGGCCGGTGATTTTCGATGACGGAATGCTTGCGGTCGATGTCGATAACGACCGAACCTATGCGGTGGCCGAAAGCCTCATGCTGGCACGGCGGAATGATGCGCCGGATCGCCTCATCGCCGCCTAGGCGGCCTCGCGCATCCCGCTGAGCGGAGCCAAGCCTTCCAGAAACTGCAACGCGCTCGCTTCCCAGGTGAAGCTGCGGCCATAGTTGGCGCAGGCGTTGCGATCGACGGTCAGCGCCCCGGCGATAGCGGTTGCGAGGTCCTCGTCCATGTGGCCGGTGTCGGATGTCAGGATATCGACCGGGCCGGGCACCGGATAGGCCGCGACCGGCGTGCCGCAGGCCAGCGCCTCGATCATCACGAGGCCGAAGGTGTCGGTGCGGCTCGGGAACACCAGCACATCGGCATGCGCATAGGCGGCGGCGAGCGCATCGCCGGAAAGCGATCCCAGGAACAGCGTGTCCGGATATTGCTTCCGTAGCCCCTCGATCGCAGGTCCGTCGCCGACCACGATTTTCGTGCCCGGATGGCGGGTTTCGAGGAAGGCGCCGATATTCTTTTCGACCGCCACGCGACCTACGTAAAGCTGGATCGGGCGGGGCAGGCCGGCAAAGATTGTGGGTTCGGCGTGGTTCGGGTGAAAGCAGCTCAGATCGACGCCGCGGCCCCAATGGCGAACCTGCATGATCCCTTGCGCACGAAGCTCCTGCCGAATGGTCGGGGTCGAGGCGAGCACTGCTGAAGAAGGGGCATGGAACCAGCGGATGAAACGCCATGTCCAGCGCGCCGGAATGCCCGACCGCGATTCGACATAATCGGGGAACTGAGTGTGATAGGCAGTGGTGAAGGCGTAGCCATTGCGCACGCACCAGCGCCGCGCGGCAAGGCCCAGCGGACCTTCGGTGGCGATGTGGAGCGCATCGGGATGCTCCGCCTCGATCATCCGGCCCACCGCTTCCGGCCCTGTCAGCGCCAGCCTGATCTCGGGATAGGTGGGGCAGGGCAGCGACAGGAAGCGATCAGGGGAAATCAACGCAACATGATACCCCATCCGGCCGAGCTCAGTGCGGATAGAACGGAGTGTCCGGACGACACCGTTGACCTGGGGCTCCCAGGCGTCGGTGACGATAACTATTCTCAAGCAGCGAGCCTGCGGACGTTGGGCGCCGCGCGGGCCGCGATCTCGTCCGCCCAGTGAAGCACCTCCATGCGGCCGTCGAAATGCTCGACCAGCGCGGTGCAGCCTTCGACCCAGTCGCCGTCGTTATAGTAGGCGATGCCGTCGAAATCGCGGACCTCGGCGGTGTGGATGTGGCCGCACACCACGCCGTCCACGCCGCGCGCCTTGGCCTCGTGCGCCAATGCTTCCTCGTAGCGCGAGATGAACTCGACCGCGTTCTTCACCTTGTGCTTGGCGTGCTTGGCGATCGACCAGAAGGGTAGGTCGAGCTGGCGGCGCACCGCGTTGATGACCACGTTCATCCGCAGCAGCATGCCGTAGGCCGCGTCGCCGAGGAAGGCGAGCCAGCGGTGGCACATCACCACCGTATCGAACTCGTCGCCGTGCAGGACGAGCAGCTTGCGCCCGTCGGCGGTCTGATGGATCGCCTGGCGGCGGATCTCGATGCCGCCGAACGTCAGCCCGGTGAACTGGCGGAACATCTCGTCATGGTTGCCGGGGATGTAGATAACCCTGGTGCCGCGCTTGGCGCGCTTCATCACCCGCCAGACGATGTCGTTGTGAAGTGCGGGCCAGTACCAGCTCTTTGTGAGCCGCCAGCCGTCGATGATGTCGCCGACCAGGTACATCGTCTCGCTGTCGGTCGAATCCAGGAAGTCGATCAGCATCCGCGCGTTGCATCCGCGCGTGCCGAGGTGAATATCGGAAATCCAGATGGTGCGATAACGCCGGCGCTGGCCTTGCCGCTCCGGCAAAACCGGCTCATTCGGCGTGAAGTCGAAATAATCCTCGACCTCATTAGTTCGGACGATTGCGTCCATAACGATCCCTTACATCGTTGGTCTCGCCCGATGTCTATGGCAGGATATTGTTACAGTTTAAGGTGATGAGCGTTAACCATAAGTTCGGCTTTGCTTGGCTGCGGCGGCGCGGCGCGCTACAGTCGAGTCTCCATGACGCCCGTGAGACCGTCGAAAATCATGTCGTTGCCCTTGTGAGCGATCCGCTTGAAACCGAGCTCAAGCTCGAGCTCGCACCGTCCGACCAGTCGCGGCTGAATCTGGCGGTGCTGTCCGCCAAGCCCGAGGGGCCGGCGAAATCGCTTATCTCCACTTATTATGACACGCCCGATCAACAGCTCCGCAAAGGCGGCTACTCGCTGCGCATCCGCGAGAGCGGCGGGCGCTATGTCCAGACGGTCAAGGCGCAGCCCAATGCTGCTTCCGGATTCTTCGTCCGTCCCGAGTGGGAGCATGAGATTCCCCGCGCCCGCCCCGAGCCCGGCGAGATGGGCCCGCTGGCGCGGGATCTGGGCGCTGACGTGCTCAAGGAACTCGGCCGCGCGTTCGTGACCGAGATTGAGCGCAAGGTGCATAAGGTGCAGCTTAACGGCGCGACCATCGCGATTGCCGACGACAGCGGCGAAGTCCGCGCGGGCCGGCATGCGGAACCAATCCGCGAGGTGGAACTGGAGCTGGAAAGTGGTGATCCGCGCGCGCTGTTCCTGCTGGCGCGGCGAATCGGGGATGACATTCCAGTGCGGCTGGGTGTCCGCTCGAAATCGGAGCGCGGCTATCAGCTGCTCGACCGGCGCAAGAGCAAGGCTTTCAAGTCCGAACCGATCGCGCTCAAGCCTGACGATCCCACCGACGTCGCGTTCGAGCGGATCGCCCATAGCTGTATTCGCCAGTTCCGGCTCAACGAAACGCTGTTGCTTGCCCGGGGCGAGCCCGAGCCGCTGCATCAGGCACGCGTCGGTTTGCGCCGATTGCGGTCGGCCTTCTCGATCTTTGCACCGCTGTTCGCGGGTGACGAACGCGCGCAACTATTGCGGGCCGAGCTGCGCTGGCTGTCGGTTGAGCTGGGGCAGGTGCGCGATCTCGACGTGCTGATGCAAAGCCTGCCGGATGCCGACAAGCAGGTTGTCGCGGACCTGCGCGCAACCGCGTTCACGCATGCCATGGTGGAAGTGGATTCGGCGCGCACCCGGCTGCTGATGCTCGATCTCACTGAATGGCTGGCGTTTGGAGACTGGCGCCAGACGCCGCTTAAGCCCGAGCTGGTGCGGCGGGCGATCGGGGAGGCCGCAGCCGAGATCCTCACCAAGCGCGCCAGGAAGTTCAAGCGCCATGGCCGCAAGCTGCGGGAACTGTCCGACGAGGACCGGCATGAGCTGCGCAAGGAAGGCAAGAAGCTGCGCTATGCCAGCGAATTCTTCGCGGGGCTTTATCGGGACGGGGCGGCCCGGCCGGAGCATCGTGCGTTTCTCGAGAAGCTGGAGAAGCTTCAGGACGATCTGGGCGAGCTCAACGATCTTGCGACGTTTCCCGCGCTTCTCGCACGTGTCGGCGTGGCGGAAGATGCGCTCGGCGAACAGGCAGGCGACCGTGACAAATTGCTCGATCATGCCGACAAGGCCTATCATGACCTGATTGAGGTCAAGCGCTTCTGGCGTGAGGATTGAGCTGCTTAACGTGTCCTGATGACAGAGCTGATCACTCCCTTCCAAGGCGCGCAGCGGGTTCCGAGCAGCAAGCTCGACCTGTTCATCAAGCGCCATTTTCTGAGCCCGGAGGAATGCGCCGAGATCGTCGCGATGATCGACGCGCGCCGCCGGCCCTCAACCATCGCCGACGATGTCGCCGGCGACCCGCTGTTCCGCACCAGCGAGACCTGCGACCTCGATCCCGATAATCCGCTGACCAGCGCGATCGACTGGCGTATTGCCGATTTCCTGGGGCAGGGCGTCGTTTTCGGCGAGCAGATGCAGGGCCAGCGCTATGCGCCGGGGCAGGAATTCAAGCTCCACACCGATTATTTCGAGCCGGACGGCGCTGACTATCACGTCCATTGCGTGGTGAGCGGGCAACGCACCTGGACGGCCATGATCTACCTCAACGAGCCAGAGGCCGGCGGCGCGACCCGGTTCAAGGTGATCGACAAGATCGTCCAGCCGG
>CAYLIK010000071.1:6805-14937 GCA_964383565.1 uncultured Sphingomonadaceae bacterium | reverse complement strand
AAGGAAGCCAATGCGCTGATGCGGTCAGTGATCGAGCAGTTCGAAAATTACGCGCGCCTCAACAAGAAGATGTCGGCCGACACAGCCGTCCAGATCGGCCAGATCGAGGAGCCTTCGCGCCTCGCCGATGCGGTTGCGTCCAACATCAGCATCAAGGTTTCCGACAAGCAGGCGTTGCTGGTCGAGCTCAATCCCGCGCGCCGTCTCGAAATGGCGTTCGCCTTCATGGAAGGCGAGCTTGGCGTGCTGCAGGTCGAGAAGAAGATCCGCAGCCGGGTCAAGCGCCAGATGGAGAAGACCCAGCGCGAATATTATCTGAACGAGCAGCTGAAGGCGATCCAGCGGGAGCTGGGTAACACCGACTCCGAGGATAGCGGCGACGAGGTTGCCGAGCTGACCGCCAAGATCGCCAAGCTCAAGCTCAGCAAGGAAGCCCGCGCCAAGGCGACCGCCGAACTCAAGAAACTCAAGACGATGGCGCCGATGTCGGCCGAAGCCACCGTCGTGCGCAACTATCTCGATGTGCTGCTCGGCCTGCCGTGGGGCAAGAAGTCGAAGCTCAAGCGCGACATTCCTGAAGCCGAGCGTGTCCTCGACGAGGATCATTTCGGGCTTGAGAAGGTCAAGGAACGGATCGTCGAATATCTCGCCGTCCAGGCGCGCACCAACAAGCTGAAAGGCCCTATCCTGTGCCTCGTCGGCCCGCCCGGCGTCGGCAAGACCTCGCTCGGTCGCTCGATCGCGAAGGCGACGGGCCGTGAATTCGTGCGCCAATCATTAGGCGGCGTGCGCGACGAGGCTGAGATCCGGGGCCACCGCCGCACCTATATCGGCTCGCTGCCGGGCAAGATCGTGTCGAACCTCAAAAAGGCTGGTACGTCCAACCCCTTGTTCCTGCTCGATGAAATCGACAAGCTCGGCCAGGATTTCCGGGGTGATCCCGCCTCGGCGCTGCTTGAGGTCCTCGATCCGGAGCAGAACAGCAAGTTCCAGGATCATTATCTGGAGCTGGATTATGATTTGTCGGACGTGATGTTCGTCACGACCGCCAACTCGCTCAACCTGCCCCAGCCGTTGCTCGACCGCATGGAGATCATCCGGCTCGAAGGCTATACAGAAGACGAGAAGGTCGAGATCGCCAAGCGCCATCTGGTATCGAAGCAAGTCGAGGCGCATGGGCTCAAGGCCGGCGAATTCACGCTGACCGATGAAGGGCTGCGCGACCTGATCCGCTATTATACCCGCGAGGCTGGCGTGCGCACGCTTGAGCGTGAAATCGCCAAGCTCGCGCGCAAGAGCCTGCGTCGTATCCTCGAGAAGAAGACCAAGTCGGTCACGGTCGATGCCAATAACCTCTCCGAGTTCGCCGGCGTGCAGAAATTCCGCTTCGGTGTTGGCGAGGAGGAAGATCAGGTGGGCGCGGTGACTGGCCTGGCCTGGACCGAGGTTGGCGGCGAGTTGCTGACGATCGAGGCGGTCACCGTTCCCGGCAAGGGCATGGTCTCCACCACCGGCAAGCTCGGCGACGTGATGAAGGAATCGGTTCAGGCCGCCTTCTCCTTCGTGAAGTCGCGTGCGCCCAGTTATGGCATCAAGCCCAGCCTTTTCGGACGCAAGGATGTCCACATCCACTTGCCCGAAGGCGCCGTGCCGAAGGACGGCCCATCGGCCGGCATCGGCATCGTGCTGTCGATCATCTCCACGCTGACGGGCATTCCGGTGCGCCGCGATTTCGCGATGACGGGAGAGGTCACCTTGCGTGGCCGCGTGCTGCCGATCGGGGGTCTCAAGGAGAAGCTGCTGGCGGCATTGCGCGGCGGTATCACCACCGTGCTGATCCCCCAGGAGAATGAGAAGGATCTCGTCGAAATCCCGGCTAACATCCGCGAGGGGCTCAAGATTATCCCTGTCCGCCACGTCGATGAAGTGCTTGAACTTGCGCTCGTGCGTCCCACGACTCCGATCGATTGGACTGAAGCGGACGATCTCGCGCTTCAGCCATCGGGCATCGGGGGGGGCGAAAACGAGCGTGGCGAAGCGCCCATTCGGCACTGATCTCGCTGAAATCCGGTGAAAAGTGCCGAAAATCGCGTAAATTTCCGGTTTGCTACGCTTTCCTTTTGACTCACGCGGGAAGGCGGTTTTTAGATGGCGCGCCGGCGTAAGCCGCGATTCCATACATATCACCTTTGCAAGGGGGTTCGAGAGGCATGAACAAACAAGAGCTGATCGGTTCGGTCGCTGACGCGACGGGCCTTGGCAAGGGCGACGCTGGCAAGGCCGTAGAGGCCGTGTTCGACGCCGTCAGCGGTGCGTTGAAGAAAGGTGACGAGGTCCGCCTCGTCGGTTTCGGTACGTTCTCGGTAAGCAAGCGCAAGGCCTCCACCGGTCGCAACCCGCGTACTGGTGAGCCGATGAAGATCAAGGCGTCCTCCCAGCCCAAGTTCAAGGCTGGCAAGGCCCTCAAGGACGCCGTCAACTGATATTCGCATCGGCCGGCTCGGTTGACGAGCCGGCTACATGTTTCGCTCCCCGGGATCCCCAGTCCCGGCTGGCAGCGAGGCACGGGCGCGTAGCTCAGTGGTAGAGCACTGTGTTCACACCGCAGGGGTCGCAAGTTCAATCCTTGCCGCGCCCACCAGTTTGAGGATCGGTCCATCCCCCAGATGGGCCGATTTTCAATTTTCTTGCAGATTTCCGTTAGCGGGCTCGCTGCTTCCGCATGGCGACAAAGATAACAGGGCCGGGATGAAACACCGCCTGCCTTCACCCGATATGAGTTCATGAACCCCAACCTCATCAAGCATCGGCGCGTGCTGGCGGCCAGCCTTGCTGGCACCGCAGTCGAATTCTACGATTTTTATATCTATGCCACTGCGGCCTCGCTTGTGTTCGGTCCGCTGTTTTTTCCGGCCGAATCGAAATCGATCCAGCTCCTGTCGGCCTATGCCAGCTTTGCCATCGCCTTCTTCGCGCGTCCTGTGGGTGCGGCTGTGTTTGGGCATTTCGGTGATCGCATTGGCCGCAAGTCGACTCTCGTTGCCTCGCTGATGCTCATGGGCGGATCGACGGTCGCGATCGCCTTCCTGCCGACTTACGCGATGGCGGGCTGGCTTGCCCCCGCATTGCTCTGCATCCTGCGCTTCGGTCAGGGCTTTGGGCTTGGCGGTGAGTGGGGCGGGGCGGCATTGCTGGCGGTCGAAAATGCGCCGCCGGGCTGGCACGGCCGCTTCGGCATGTTCCCGCAACTGGGCGCGCCGGTTGGCTTCCTTGCCGCCAACGGATTCTTCCTGTTGCTAGGCCTCTGGCTAACGCCGGATCAATTCATGGACTGGGGTTGGCGCATTCCTTTTCTTGCCAGCGTCGTCCTGGTCGGCATTGGTTTGTGGGTACGGCTCAAGCTCACCGAAACACCCGATTTCAAGGCCGCGCTGGCGGAAGCGCCACCCGCGTCGGTTCCGCTCGGGGAAACGGTGCGGAATCATGCAGGAACGCTGTTTGCCGGAACGATCGGCGTCGTTGCCTGCTTTGCAGTCTATTATATCTGCACCGCTTTCGCGCTTGGCTATGGCACCACCAATCTCGGCTATAGCCGGACCGAGTTCCTCGGCGTCCAGCTGATCGCGATCTTCTTCATGGCCGGCGGGATCATCGCCGCTGGCTGGCTGTCTGATGTGTTCGATCCCCGCCGCGTGCTGATCGGCGGTTGCGTGATGGGGATCCTCGCTGGCCTTCTTCTGGCGCCGCTCATGCAATCCGGTTCCTTGGCGCTGATCGGCCTGTTCCTCGCGCTCGGGCTTACCGTGATGGGCTTCGTCTATGGGCCGCTTGGCGCATGGCTGCCCGGCCTGTTTCCGGCGCGGATACGCTACACCGGGGCGTCCGTTGCGTTCAATGTCGGTGGCATCCTGGGTGGCGGCCTCACGCCCATCGTCGCGCAGCTTCTCGCGGATGGCGGCGGGCTGGGGCTGGTCGGGCTTTATCTGGCCGCAGCCTGCGGGCTCAGCCTGATCGCGCTCATTCTGGTGAAGCGCTGATCAACCGAAGCTCGCCAACATCGCGTCGTCACCCCGATCCGCCAAAGTCATCTGATCAAGGATATTGGCGGTCTCATCCCGCACGGCGAGCATCACCCGGCGCAGCCTGCACACATTCTCGTCGATACAGTTCTTGCACTTCTCATAAGCAAGCCGGCTCGCGCACGGCACCAGCGCCAGCGAACCGCGCGTCAGTCGCACGATATTGCCATAGGTCACTTCGGCGGGCGGTTTGGCGAGCCAATAGCCGCCTTCCTTGCCGCGCAAAGTGTCGACCAGCCCGGCGCGCTTCATTTCGGACAGGATCACCGTCAGGAACTTGGCCGGGATATTCTGCGCTTCCGAAATCTCCATGAGTTGCACCGGCCCCTCGCCATAGCGGTCGGCGAGGTGCTGAAGGGCGCGGATTGCGTAGCGGGTGCGCTGGGATAACATCGTTTGGTGTCTGACATTCTAAAGCGCAAAGCGGTGCGCAAGGAAACACCAAATCGGGAATGACCGCGCGAAAATCCCCAAGCGTTGCTTGACGCTGACGCTTCTGCGCTCCTATGTGCGCATCCTTCGCGGCCTATGGCCTGCGGCGACCGTAGCTCAATTGGTTAGAGCGCTGGTTTGTGGTACCAGAGGTTGCGGGTTCAATCCCCGTCGGTCGCCCCATTTCTACCCTGAAGGCACAGCCTCTTCGGCGATCGTCTGCCGCCGCAGACGCTCTCGATAGAATGTGTAAAGTCCCGCGCCCGCAATCAGCAATCCCCCCACTATCGTGGTCCATGCAGGTAGGTCGGCCCATATCAGCCAGCCGATCAGCGCAGCCCAGAAGAGCTGGGTGTAGTCGAACGGCGCCGTAAGCGAGACAGGGGCCAGCCGGAGCGAGGTCGTATTGGTGATCTGGATCACCGCGCCCGATACGCCGACGCCCGCCATCATCAGCCATGTGAAAGGATCGTGCGGCTGATAGAAAAAGGGATAGGCGCATCCCATCACGAGCGTTCCCGTGAGCGTGAACCAGAAAACCGTCGCAGCCTCGGTTTCGGTCGATCCGAGCTGGCGCAACGCGATCGTGACGCATGCCATCAGCAGCGCTGCCAGCACGGCCATCGACACCCCAAGCATCGAGATGTCCGATGTGTTCGCCCCTGGCTGCATCACGATCAGCATGCCCAGGAAGCCGACGCTGATCGCGGTCCACCGATGGATGCCAACCCGGTCTCCGAGCAGCAGAGCGGCGAGACAGGTGGCCAGCAATGGCGAAATGAAAAAGATCGTGATCGCTTCCGCCAGCGGCAAAAGGCTGATCGCGTAAAACATCGCGGACATCGACGTCAGGCCTATCATCGCTCGCGTCAGATGCGCCCTGGGGCGGGTAGTCCGCAGCGCGGTGGCTCCGGGGCCGGTGAACACCCACAAGAGGATGACGGGCAAGGCAAGCGCGCTCCGGAAGAACAGGATCTCGCCGGGGCTGGCGCCGCCATGGCCGGCAGCCTTCGCGAAGGCACCCATGATGGCGACGAAAACCGCCCCCACCATCCGCGCGGAAATCGCCAGGGTGGCATGATCGTGGGATTGCGATGGGACACTGCGCCGGGCCATCGATAGCGCCATAAGGACGCGCGTCGACTTTGGCGATAGCCGTGCATCGATCGGCCTTCCAACGCGAGGGGCGATCAGATAGAGCGGCAGCAAAAGATGCATGTGTTCGCCAATCCCGCGCGCTTTCTGAAGCTTGCCCGCCCCCTCACGCCCTGGTTTGCCTGGACGGGTGTGGCGCTGATCGCCGGCGCACTTGTCAGCGGGTTGTCGTTGACCCCGCCCGATTATCTTCAGGGCGAAAGCGTGCGGATGATGTACGTGCATGTTCCCGCCGCCTGGCTCGGCATGGCGGGCTGGTCGGGGATCGCGGTGGCGAGCCTGATGCAGCTTGTCTGGCGCCATCCATTGGCGGCGGTCGCCGCGCGGGCGATCACGCTGCCGGGCGGTTTGTTCACCGCGATCTGTTTGATAACCGGCTCCCTCTGGGGCCGGCCGACCTGGGGCACCTGGTGGGAATGGGACGGCCGGCTGACATCGATGCTGATCCTGCTGTTTCTCTACATCGGCTACGCAGCACTCGCCTCCGCGCTTGCCGATCGGCCCTCTGGCGCGCGGATCGCATCGATCTACGGGCTCATCGGCGCAATCAACCTGCCGATCATCCATTATTCGGTGCTGTGGTGGAACACGCTCCACCAGGGCCAGTCGATCAGCCTCAGCGGCACCAGCATCGACAGTTCCTTGCTCTGGCCGCTGCCGATCGCCATGTTGGGCTTCACCTTGCTGTTCGCTTCGATCGTGCTGATGCGCATGCGCGCGCTCTTGGCAGACGCCAAGGTTGAGGCGCGCCTGCGCCGGATGGCGGCGGCATGAACCATTGGACATTCATCATCGCGGCCTATGCCGTCACCCTTATTGGCACGCTTGGCGTGACCCTTTGCAGCTACATCGCCATGCGCCGCGCCGAAAGGCGCGCCGATGCGCTGAGGGATAACCGGTGAAGGCCAAGCATCAGCGTCTCATCCTCGTCCTGCTCGCCGTCGTCGCGATGATCGGCGCAGTGTTGCTGGCGATGTCGGCGCTGAAGGATCAGGCTTCCTATTTCTACACTCCTGGCGATGCCGCAAAGTCTCATGTCGAGTCCGGTCGCGCGGTTCGGCTTGGCGGCATGGTGGCCGACAAGTCGATCGTCCGCGATCCCGACGGGGTCACAACGCGCTTCGTCGTCACCGACGGAAAGGCGACCGTCCCCGTCCGATTCACCGGCATCACCCCTGATCTGTTCAAGGAGAATAGCGGCGTGGTCGCAGAAGGCGCGTTCCAGGCTGATGGTAGCTTCATCGCCACCAACATCCTCGCCAAGCATGACGAACGCTATATGCCCCCCGAGGTCGCCGGCGCGATGCACGAGACCAAGAGCCTGGAGCCATGATCGCCGAAGCCGGTCTCGCCGCGCTGTGGTTCGCCGCCGCGCTTGCCGCGCTCCAGCTGGCGCTGGGCGTGATCGGGCTGCGCGCAAACTATCAGGATATGCTCGCGGCCGTTCGTCCGGTTGCGGTGGCGCAGGCTGTTTTGACGCTGCTTGCCTTCGTCCTTTTGATCGTGCTGTTCCTGCAGGTCGATCTCTCGGTCGCGCTGGTTGCCTTCAACAATCATTCGGCCAAGCCGTGGATCTATAAATTCGCGGGCGCCTGGGGCAATCATGAAGGCTCGATGCTGATGTGGGTTGCGATTCTCGCCTTGGCGGGGGCCGGCGTCGCCCTGCTGGAGCGCCGGCTTGAGAAGCGCACCCTGATCGCCACGCTTGCCGCACAGGCGGCGATCAGCCTGGGCTTCTACGCGTTCCTGCTGTTCGCCTCCAATCCCTTTGCCAGGCTCGATCCGGCGCCGGCGGAAGGGCAGGGGCTCAACCCGTTGTTGCAGGACCCCGGCCTCGCGTTCCACCCACCGACCCTCTATGTCGGCTATGTCGGCCTCTCGGTCGCCTTCTCTGTCGCGGTCGGCGCTCTTGTTACGCGCGATGTCGGTCCAGCCTTCGCCCGCGCGATGCGGCCCTGGGTGCTGGCGGCGTGGATCATGCTGACGCTGGGCATCACGGCGGGCAGCTACTGGGCCTATTATGAGCTTGGCTGGGGCGGCTGGTGGTTCTGGGATCCGGTCGAAAATGCTTCTTTGATGCCGTGGCTCGCCGCAACCGCATTGCTCCACAGCGTCACCGTGCTGGCCACCCGTGACGGCCTGCGCGCCTGGACAGTGATGCTGGCGGTGGTCGCTTTCTCAATGTCGATGGTCGGGACCTTCCTTGTCCGCTCGGGCATCCTCACCAGTGTCCACGCCTTCGCAGTCGACCCGCGCCGGGGCAGTTTCATCCTTATCCTGCTCGCGCTCTACATCGGCGGCGCGCTAGCCCTGTTCGCCGCCCGCGTCGGCACAGTGCGCGAAGGCTCCCGCTTCGATCCGGTCAGCCGCGAAGGTGCGCTGGTCGTCAATAACCTGCTGCTAAGCGCGATCCTCGGCGTCGTGTTGGTCGGTACGCTCTATCCGCTGGTCGCCGAAAGCCTGACC
>CAYLIK010000071.1:0-6795 GCA_964383565.1 uncultured Sphingomonadaceae bacterium | reverse complement strand
ACCGGTGAGAAACTCTCGGTCGGTGCGCCCTACTTCAACGCCGCCGCCGGCCCGATCGCGCTTGTGCTGATGGCGGCGATGGCGCTTGGCCCGCTACTGCGCTGGCGCCATGACGAACTGCGTGCGCTCATCCGCCGGCTCGCGCTTCCGCTGTTGCTTGCCGCCGCCGCATTGCTTGCCGTGATCCTACTTGCGCCCGGCATCCGCATCCTGCCACTGCTCGGCCTCGTCTTCGCGGCCGGGGTTGGGGCCGCCAGCCTCGCGCCCCTATGGAAGCGCAACCTCCGCCGCACCCCGCTCTTCACGTGGGGGATGGTGATCGCGCATCTGGGCGTTGCGGTCAGCGTCGCCGGCATGGCGTCGGAAAGCGCCTTCACGAAGGAGACGCTGGTCTCGGTCAGGCCTGGGGAGATGGCTACAGTCGGCCGCTGGAGCGTCCGCCTTGAAAAGGTCGAGCCCATCATGGGTCCCAACTGGACAGCAATCCAGGGTACATTGACCGCCACCCGCGACGGCACGACCAGTTATACGCTCACCCCGCAAGCCCGCGCCTTCTGGGCACCGCCGACCGAAACCAACGAAAGCGCGATCCTCACCCGCTGGAACGGCCAGCTCTACACCGTGCTCGGCCACAAGACCGAGGATGGCCGCTGGCAGCTCCGGCTCTGGTGGAAGCCGTTCGTCACGCTGATCTGGGCAGGCGGGGCGCTGATCGCACTGGGCGGCGCGCTGTCGCTGATCGGCCGCCTGCGTCGCGAACATCGCGTCGCGCTGCAGGAGAGTGGGGCATGAAGCGGCTGATCCTCTGGGCGCCGCTGCTGGTGTTCATGCTGTTTCTGGGCGTCTTCGTTACCGGCCTGATCAAGCCGGAAAGCAAAACGATCCGTTCGCATCTGATCGGTCATCCGCTACCCGAATTCAAACTCGCGCCGGGCGTGCCGACCCAGCCGGGTCTTTCGACTGCTGATTTCCGGAATGGCAAGCCGAAGCTGCTCAATATTTTCGCGAGCTGGTGCGTCCCCTGCGCCGCCGAAGCCCCGCAGCTCGAACAGATGGCGAAGGCTGGTGTTACGATCGACGCCGTCGCGATCCGCGATCGGCCAGAGGATATTGCTGATTTCCTCAAGCGCTACGGCAACCCGTACACCCGCATCGGCAGCGATCCGACGAGCAGCGTCCAGATCGGCCTCGGTTCTTCGGGCGTGCCCGAGACTTTCGTGATCGATGGCAAGGGCGTCATTCGTTACCAGCATATCGGCGACATCCGGGCGGAGAATATTCCGATGCTTCTCGCTGAACTGGAGAAGGCGCGGTGAGATTGTCTCCATCCCGTCGCCCCAGCGCAGGCTGGGGCCTATGTCTCTCTCTACGAGGAGCGTCCTCACGAAACCCGAGAGACATGGATGCCAGCCTCCGCTGGCATGACGGCTTGGGATATGGCGTGCTTGCCCTCCTCCTCCTTTGCACTGCCACCCCCCTCCGCGCAGACTCGTCCCTCCCGCCAGCCCCGCTTGCCTACACCCAGCTTCCTGACCCCAAGCAGGAGGCCAAGGCCAAGACGCTGATGGAAAGCCTCCGCTGTCTCGTTTGTCAGGGTCAGTCGATCGCAGACTCGGATGCCGAGATGGCTGGCGACATGCGCGCGCTGGTCCGTCAGAAGATCGCCGCCGGGGAGAAGCCGGACGATATCCGCGCCTGGCTGGTCGCCCGCTACGGCAAATGGGTGACCTATGATCCTCCGCTTGACGGCATGACAGCGCCGCTGTGGATTGCCCCGCTGTTGCTGCTCGGCGCGGGCCTGTGGATCGCGCGCGGCCGGTTCAGGAAGCATCGCTGATGGGCTGGCTGCTCCTGATCCTGTTCGCGTTGGCCCTGCTCATCGTGCTTTGGCGCTTCTGCGGGATAAGAGGACCGTCCCTGCAATTGCTTGGCGCGGCGCTGCTGGCCGGGATGGCAGGCTATGCCTGGCAGGGATCGCCCAGCCTGCCGGGCAAGCCCACCCCGCCGCGCTCTGAGGCCCGCCAGCCCGACAGCAGCTTCGCGATCGAGCGCACCCAGTTTCTCGAGCGCTTCACCTCGGATGCCCAGATTCTCGATGCCGCTGATGCAATGCACCGGCAGGGTCTCGAAGCCTATGGTGTCGCGCTGATCCGGGGTGCGCTAGAGCGGCGGCCCAGCAGTCCCGATCTCTGGGTCGGGATGGGCAACGCCCTGACGCTGTACGCTAACGGCACGATCACGCCCGCCGCCGAACTGGCCTTCGAGCGCGCCGCCAAGCTATCTCCGGATCATCCCGGCCCACCCTATTTCATGGGCATCGCCTATGCGCAGGCCGGTCAGCTCGAACGCGCCCGGGATATCTGGACGCGCCTGCTGGCCCGTGCCCCTGCCAACGCTCCCTGGCGCGTCAGCGTGGCGAACCGCCTCGCTGAGCTGGATGCCGTCCAGGGACGGTAAGTCCTAGCCCAGCGGCAGTTCCAGCGACTCGGCGACAGCGGCGTGGCGGATTTTCCCACCCGCGACGTTGAGGCCGGCGGCAAGATGTACATCGGCCGCCATCGCACCCTCGGCGCCAAGGTCTGCGAGCTTCACCACGAAGGGCAGGGTGGCATTGTTCAGCGCGAAGGCCGAGGTGCGGGCGACCGCACCCGGCATGTTGGCGACGCAATAATGGATCACCCCGTCCACTTCGAACACCGGATCGTCATGCGTGGTGGCATGCGACGTTTCGAAGCAGCCGCCCTGGTCGATCGCAATGTCGACCAGCACCGATCCGCGCTTCATCGTCTTGAGCATCTCGCGTGTCACCAGTTTCGGCGCCGAGGCCCCGGGCACCAGCACCGCGCCGATCACGAGATGCGCACTCTTCACGGCGGCGGCGATCGCAGCCTTGCTGGCATAAGCTGTCTTGATCTGGCTGCCGAAATGCATGTCGAGTTCGGCCAGTCGATCATTATTGATGTCGTAAATCGTCACGTCCGCACGCAACCCGACCGCCATCTGCGCCGCATTGACGCCCGAAACGCCGCCGCCAAGGATAGCGACCTTCGCCGGCGCGACGCCGGGCACGCCGCCAAGCAGCACGCCGCGTCCGCCCTGTTCCTTCTCAAGATAATGCGCGCCGACCTGCACTGACATGCGGCCCGCAACCTCGGACATCGGCTTCAGTAGGGGCAAGGCGCCCGAACGAGATGTCACCGTCTCATAGGCGATGCACGTCGCGCCCGATTTCATCAGCCCTTCGGCCTGCGGCTTGTCGGCCGCGAGGTGAAGATAGGTGAACAAGATATGGCGCGGTTCCAGAAGTGCGACTTCCTGGGCCTGAGGCTCCTTGACCTTGACGATCATATCGGACGCCTTGAACACCTCGGCGGCGGTGACGGCGATCCTGGCGCCAACGGCCCGATAATCATCGTCGGAAAAGTCGATGCCGGCTCCCGCGCCCGTCTCGACGATCGCCTCATGCCCGCGCGCAGTCAGTTCGGCCACGGAGGCAGGCGTCAGTCCGACCCGATATTCGCGGTTCTTGATTTCCTTGGGAACTCCAATTCTCATTTGTATGTCCTTTCCAGCGATGTTGCATGATTTATCACCATTTTTTCTGGAAATCTCTGCAAGTTCATGCTCATATGAGGGTTCATGTGCATGATATGTTCGTTTTTAAATGTTTTTGGGTTGGGTCTATGCAGAATATCGACCGGATTGATCGCGGGATAATCAAATCCCTGGTGGACGACGCGCGCGCCAGCGTTAGCGAAATCGCCGACAAGGTAGGACTGTCGCAGTCCGCTTGCACGCGGCGCATCCAGGCGCTCGAACGCCTAGGCGTGCTTTCGGGGTACAAGGCGCAACTTGGTCAGACAGCGCTGGACTATCGGGTACTTGTGCTGGTTGATATCACGCTCAATACTCAGGCCGATGAAGTGCTGCGCGCCTTTGAGCAAGCCGTGGGCAAGATCGACGGGATCATCGAATGCATGCTGGTATCAGGAGTGCATGATTATCGACTTACGATCCTCTGCCGGGATCTCGACGACTATGAACGCATCCATCGCCAGTCCGTGGGCAATCTGCCGGGCGTGACCAACATCATCAGCAGCTTCGTCCTGCGGCAGATTCCTACCCGTGACCGCTATGACGCAATTTTCCGGCCGGGCGCGCCATGAGGGCGGTCTGGCGTCCGGGCAGCGGCCCCCGTTGCAGTGCGGCATGGGCCATGCTACGGGCCGCGCCGGTCGCCGCCCAGCGGGGCGACAGGGGCCAGGGGCAAGGTCGATAGCCGAATGAATGTCGAGATCGACGGCCATGGCCTTCCCGAGGAAGTGATCCACGCGCACAGCGGCGAGAGCAAAAAGGGACTGAGCACGCTCGCCCTTGGCGCTGTCGGTGTCGTCTATGGGGATATCGGCACCAGCCCGCTATATGCGATGAAGGAAATCTTCGTCGGCCATCATCCGCTGGCGGTTGATCGTCTCCATATCTTCGGCGCCCTCAGTCTGATCTTCTGGTCGCTGTTAGTGATCGTCACCATGAAATATGTGCTGCTCATCATGCGCGCTGACAACAAGGGCGAGGGCGGCAGCCTGGCCTTGCTTGCGATGATCCAGCGTCGGACCGGCGGGGGGCGCTGGTCTACAGGGCTTGTGATGCTGGGTGTTCTCGCCACCGCATTGTTCTTCGGTGACGTCATGATAACGCCGGCGATTTCGGTGCTTTCCGCCGTCGAGGGGCTGACGGTGGTAGAAGCAGGATTCGCGCCGCTGGTGTTGCCCATTTCGATTGGGATTCTGGTTGCGCTGTTCTTCATTCAATCGCGCGGGACGGATGTGCTTGGCCGTTTCTTCGGACCAATCATGTCGATCTACTTTATAACGCTCACTGTGCTGGGCCTGATCCAGATAGTCGCCAATCCGGAGATCTTGCAGGCGCTTAATCCGATCTGGGCATTTTGGTTCTTTCAGGATAACGCCCTGCTCGCTTTTCTGGCGCTCGGGTCGGTCGTGCTGGCCGTTACGGGCGCCGAGGCGCTTTATGCGGATATGGGTCATTTCGGCCGCCGGCCGATCCAATACGCCTGGCTCTATTTCGTGTTTCCAGCACTCCTGATCAACTATGCCGGCCAGGCGGCGCTGCTTCTGGCGAACCCGGCCGCGGCCGAGAATCCCTTTTACCTGATGGCTCCCGAACATTTGCGGCTTCCGCTGGTCATTCTCGCCACCAGCGCGACGATTATTGCCAGTCAGGCGGTCATCACCGGCGCTTTCTCGGTGGTGCAGCAGGCGATCCAGCTCGGGCTCATGCCGCGCTTGCGTATCGCGCACACCAGCGCGTCGGCGGCAGGCCAAATCTATATTCCCACCGTCAACTGGGCGCTTCTGGTGATGGTCCTGCTGCTCGTCTTGATGTTCGGGGAATCTTCCAACCTGGCGGCCGCCTACGGCATCGCGGTGACCGGCACGATGTTCATCAGCACCTGCATGCTGGCGGTCCTTGTGTTCCGTGTGTGGAACTGGCCGCGACTGGTCGGCGGTGCATTTATCGCATTGTTTCTTGTGGTCGACGGCTTCTATTTTGCTTCGAACCTTACGAAGGTTCCCGATGGCGGCTGGTTTCCGCTGCTGGTCGGGTTCGTTGCCTTCACCATGCTCACGACCTGGGCGCGTGGTCGGCAATTGATGATTGCACGGCTGCGTGAGGCGGCGATGCCAATCTCGGTGTTCGTCAAGTCCGCCGCCAATTCGGCGACGCGGGTGCCGGGAACTGCGGTCTTCATGACGTCAGCCGCAGACGGTGTGCCGCACGCGCTGCTGCACAATCTGAAACACAACAAAGTGCTCCACGAACGCGTGGTCCTGCTCACCGTCGCAATCGAGGATTATCCCTTTGTCGATATGACGCAGCGCGTGGAGTTTCACGATTTAGGACAGGGCTTCTTCCGGCTCGTCCTGCATTACGGTTTCATGGAAGACGTCAACGTGCCGGTGGCTCTCCAGTCGGTCGACCAGTGCGGCGCACAGTTCAAGATGATGGACACGAGCTTCTTCCTTGCCCGTCAGACGCTGCTTCCCTCCGAACGGCCGGGCATGGCGATCTGGCGCGAAAAGCTGTTCGCCTGGATGCTGCGCAACGCTGAAAGCGCGATGGAATTCTTCCGCCTGCCCACCAACCGCGTGGTCGAACTGGGCAGCCAGGTCGAAATCTGAGGGATCGCTCCGCCGTTTCGTCCGTTCGAGAGGCGAAACGAGGCAGGAGCGCATATGGAAGGCATAGCAGGCTGGGTTGCGCCGATCGCGACCGCGATCGCGGCGGTCATGACCGCATCAAACCTGGGCGCGCGCATCACCGGCTGGGGCTTCGTGGTCTTCACGATCGGCTCGCTGGCCTGGATCACGGTGGCGATTGCAACCGGTCAGATCAATCTGCTGCTCACCAATGGCTTTCTAACTCTGGTCAATATCGTCGGCATCTGGCGCTGGCTGGGCCGACAGGCAAGTTATGACAAAGGCGCCAAGGCGGCTGAAGTTGAAAGCGACGTTGCGTCGGGGCCGGACCTGTTCCAGCTCGGCGGTCTTGCCGGCAAGCCGGTGGCCGATCATGATGGAAAAACCCTCGGCCATGTGGTCGACGGCATGGCTGAATGCGGCAGCGGGCGTATTGCCTACCTTGTCGTGCGGGAGGGTTCGGAGGCGGCTTTGAGCGAACGGCTTCGCGAACTGCGTTGGAACAGCCTCCGGATTGACGAGGACCGCCTTCTGCTTGCCGTAGCCGCGTAGCGGCCGCTGGAACGGCACGGAG
>CAYLIK010000070.1:0-15312 GCA_964383565.1 uncultured Sphingomonadaceae bacterium | reverse complement strand
ATCGCGTCACCTACGATTTCACCTCAAAGCCCCCCGGCACGATCGAGTGGGAGTGATTCCGAGCGGCATCACCCCGCTCCGAGACGCCCATGCACTTTCCGCCTGCCGGGGGGCTTAGGGAGTTACGCCTCCAGCTTGAAGCGCACGGTCATCTGCCGCCAACTCTCGATCGCCAACCCGTCGCGCGTCGCCGGCTTGAACTTCCAGTAACGCTTGGCCTGCCGCGCGGTCGCCTCGAAGAACTCGGGCTCGGTGGCGGAGACCATCTGGACATCCTTCACCCGTCCATCCGTGCCGATGAGCACGCGGACAATCGCGACCCCCTCGATTTCCTGCCGCGCGAGTGAGGTCGGATATGGCGGCTGGACCTCGGCGCTGCGTAGCATCGTCGCTTCGGCCAGGACCGGGGTCGCCGGTGGTGCCAGCGTCGGCTCGACATAGGTTGGTTTTTCAGGAGGGAAGGGTGTGATCGTGTTTTCACTCTGACCGGCAGTGCCGGGCACAAGCGGAGGTATAGATTCTACCGTTTCGTTGCGAGGTTGCGGCTGGGCGGGCTCCGACATGTTGGGCGGAGGCGGCGGTTTGTCATCGATCTGGATAAGATCCATCGGCTTCCAGTCAATCTTCGGCACATAGTCGGGCTTGGCCAGCATCAGCGCCGTGAGCGCCGCGCCGTGCAGCGCCAGCACGATCGCCAGCCGGCTCGGGCTGGTGGTTACATTGCGGTCGAGAAAGCCTCCTGCATGCATGACATCCTCCGTCTCCTCACCCGGCCCATTGACCGGGCAAGGCAAGAATACACCCGAATATACGAGCGACGAAGCGGTATTTAACGGCGATGAATTTTGCCCCGATATGGGACAATCAGGCGGATTCGGTCGCTTCGTTGGCTTCGGTGGCAGTTTCCGCGCGGCGCTCCAGCAGCACCTTGAGCATCGCCACGATCGGATCGGCGAAGGTGAGGCCAAGGATGCCGAACAGGGCGCCGAACAGCAGCTGCGCCGAAAGCACCAGTGCTGGCGCGAGATCGACCGCGCGCTTGGCCACCATCGGCACGATCAGATAGCCGTCGACGGTCTGGATGGTGGCATAGACGCCGATCGCCCAAAGCCCGGTCTCCGTGCCCGCCGAAAACCCGACGAGGATCGTGAGGATGCCGGATATGATCGATCCGATATTGGGCAGGAAGGCCAGCAATCCGGTCAATACGCCGAGCAGCGCGGCCATCGGCACGCCGGCAATGCTCAGCAATATCCATGTGCCGACGCCCTCGACGGCCATGCCGAGCAGCCGCCCGGCCATCAGCCGCCGCATGGTATAGGCCATGCGGTCGGTCGTGACGTAGAAATCCGCGCGTTTTTCGACCGGGAGCATCCAGGCGACGCCGCGCTCGTAAAGGCGCGGATCGATCGCCACGAAGATACCGATCACGAGGATCATCGCCATGCTCGAGATCGCACCCAGCGCCGTGCCGACTGCGGATGTGACTTTGCCGATCGACCCCATGATCTGGCGATGGATTTCAGCGGAGGCGTCCCCCGTCGCCAGGCCCATGCCTTCGGCCCAGCTCAGGATGCGCCCGGTCTGCTGGGTCAGGACCAAGCGCATATTCTCAGCCTCGGCGGCGAATTGCGAACCGGCGAGGAAGATCGTCCAGACGATGAACAGCACCGCGAGGATGCAGACGATCGCCAGCCGCCAGCCCCGTGCGATTGGTAGCACGCGGCCCAGCAGTCGGGTGCCGCCATCGAGCATCGTCGCAAAGACCAGGCCGCCGATGATCAGCAGCAACGGCTGGGCAAGCAGGGCGGCGAGTATGATCGCCAACGCAAGGCCGAGCCACACCGCAGCCTTGGCGAGTTCACGGCGGATCAGCGGATCATAGTAATCCGAGGGGCCGGGCGATTCGCCGCTCGAAGGTCCCGTTCCCTTTTCGATCACTGCGCTTTGTCCGGGCGCAGGCTGGTGCCGGCACGGTCGCCGCGCAGCGCGGTGAACCAGCTGATCGGGTTCCATATCTCCGATGTGCCGTCGAGCGAGAAGGTAATGAATTCGGCGCGGCCACCGATATTCTCATAGGGCACTGGCCCGTCCAGCCCGTTGGCGGCGGCGGACACGCGGCTGTCGGCCGACTGATCGCGATTGTCCCCCATCAGGAAGACATGGTCGGGGGGGATTACCAGCGGCTCCATCTCGTCCGTCGGATATTCACCGAGATCGAGCGTGTTGAAGCTGACGCCGTTGGGCAGCGTCTCGCGCACCAGCGGCAGCGCGCAATAAATCTTACCGTCGGCGCCGGTCATGCGGCGGCCTGGAAGCTTGTCCTCGTCGCACGGCACGTTGGCGTCGACAGGGATCATGATCGGCGGCTTGAATTCGCGCTTCACCGGCTTGCCGTTGAGGATGACCGTGCCGTTCCGCATCGCGATCGTGTCGCCGGGCAGGCCGATCACGCGCTTGATGTAATCGGCCGACTGGTGGACCGGGGTGACGATCACGATGTCGCCGCGTTCCGGGAGCCGGCCGAGCAGCCGCCCGTGAATGAACGGGATCATATGGAAGCTGGGCGAGATATAGCTCCAGCCATAGGGAAATTTGGTCACGACAAGCCTGTCGCCGGTCAACAGCGTTGGCATCATCGATTCGGACGGGATGTAGAAGGGTTTCGCGATGAAGCTGTGAAAGCCCAGCACGGCCAGGATCAGCCAGAAGATGCCCTTGGCCTCGGCCCACCAGTCGGTGCCCTCCTTGACCGGCTTCTTGGCCGGTGCCGGCTTGGCGGCTGCATCGCTTTGGGGATCGTTCACTAGGCTTCCTTCTCCGTCGCGCGTGCATATAGGATAACGAACGCCTGCGCCCAAGGGTGATCGTCAGTCATCGTTAGATGGACGTCGATCATGTGGCCCGGAGGGGTCAGCGCGTCGAGCCGTGCGCGGGCGCCCCCGGTCAGCGCGAGCGTCGGCGCCCCCGATCGCAGATTGACCACTCCGATATCGCGCATGAACACGCCCTGACGAAAGCCGGTGCCGACCGCCTTGGAAAAGGCTTCCTTGGCGGCGAAGCGCTTGGCGTAGGTGCCGGCGCGGGTGAGCGTGCGGCGTTCGGCCTTGGCCCGCTCGATATCGGTGAAGACGCGCTGGATGAAGCGGTCGCCGAATCGATCGAGCGAATTCTGTATCCGCTCGATCGAGCAGAGATCGGAACCGAGGCCGATGATCATGACGAGGCCCGGTGCGAAAGGAAGAAGACCCTCATCCCGACCTTCTCCCGCAAGCGGGAGAAGGAGAGGCGATAAGCCCTCTCCCGCCTGCGGGAGAGGGTTGGGTGAGGGTCTTCGTTTTCTTCTCTTCTCTCACCGCGCCGCATCCATCAGCCCACGCATCTGGCGGACGCTCTCTTCCAGCCCGACGAAGATCGCCTCGCCGATCAGGAAATGGCCGATATTGAGCTCGGCGATCTGCGGGATCGCGGCGACGGGCGTGACATTGTCGTAGGTGAGGCCATGGCCGGCATGCGGTTCGATCCCGTTCTTGGCGGCCAGCGCGGCGCCGTCGCTGATCCGCTTGAGTTCGGCGGTGCGCGCCGCGCCCTCGGCATGGGCATAGGCGCCGGTATGGAACTCGACGACGGGCGCGCCGAGCCTCACCGCCGCCTCGATCTGCTTCGGATCAGCCTCGATGAACAGGCTGACGCGAATGCCGGCGGAGCCCAGCGCCTGCACCATCGGCTTAAGATGCTCGAACTGGCCCGCTGCATCCAGCCCGCCCTCTGTCGTCCGCTCCTCGCGCCGCTCGGGCACGATGCACGCGGCGTGCGGACGGTGGCGGAGCGCGATCGCCAGCATTTCTTCGGTCGCCGCCATTTCGAGGTTCAGCGGCAGGGCGATCTCGGCCATCAGCCGGTCGATATCGCCGTCAGTGATGTGGCGGCGGTCCTCGCGCAGATGGGCGGTGATGCCGTCCGCGCCGGAATGCGCCGCCTGGATCGCCGCGCGGACCGGATCGGGGTGCGGCCCTCCGCGCGCGTTCCGGATGGTCGCGACATGGTCGATATTTACCCCGAGGCGGAGCTTGTGGGTCATGGCTTGGCGCGGCTTCCCGGCTTGATCGCTGGGATCGCTGCCAGCTCGGGTGGGACCTCGTCTGGCGTGTAGGTCGGCACGTCGAGCCGAATCAGCGGGAAGAAGGGCACGCCCAGATCGGCAGTGCCGTTGGAGCGATCGATCAGCGCGGCCTCGGCGATCACGTCGCCGCCCGCCTCGCGGATCGCCTTCATCGCCTCACGGGAGGAAAGCCCAGTGGTGACGACATCCTCGACCATCAGGACTTTAGCGCCGGACTCGAGCGCGAACCCACGGCGCAATTCGAATACGCCCTCGGGCCGCTCGACGAACAGCGCGTTGACATCAAGCGCGCGGCCCATTTCATGGCCGATGATGATGCCGCCCATCGCCGGTGAAACCACCACCTCGATCGAGTCGCGCACGTCCGCCGGGATGGTCGCGGCCAGCGCCTCGGCCAGCCGCGCGGCGCGGCGCGGGTTCATCAGCGCGCGGGCGCATTGCAGGTAACGGGGGCTGCGCAAACCGGACGAAAGGATGAAGTGACCTTCAAGCAACGCGCCCGCTGCCTGGAACTCGGCCAGCACTTCCTGTTCGGTCATTCCAGCCTCATCACATTGGCTTCGGGGGGTTCGTGCCAATAGGCGCGGCGGGCCTCGCCCGCAATATCCGCTTTTTTGCGTTGCGTCCGCGCTTGAGACGGCGCTAGGGGCCTCCTATAAGGCGCTCGATTTAAGTGGCCCGGCATCGGTAATACCGTCCGAAAGGCGGGTTTTACGGGGGTAAGATGAAGACGTTGAAGACGATGATGATGGCCTTCGCACTCGCGGCGACTCCGGCGATCGCGCAAGAAGCGGCCCCCGCCAGCCCCGCTCCGGCGGTTGCGGCTGCTCCGGCGGCTGCTCCCGCTGCTGCCGCACCGGCGTTTGAACATGCTGCGCCGACTCCGGGCGTCGGCATGCCAGTCGCGGGCAGGATCGACATCCAGCCGCAGGTCACCGAGATCGGCAAGGAAGCATTGTGGATGCACGATGTGGTGCTGATGCCGATCATCACCGTCATCACGCTGTTCGTGCTCGCGCTGCTGCTGTGGGTGGTCGCGCGCTATCGCGCCAAGGCGAATCCGGTGCCGTCGCGGACGTCGCACAACACCGTGATCGAGATCGTCTGGACTTTGGTGCCGGTGCTGATCCTGGTCGCCATTGCGGTGCCCTCGATCCGGCTCCTCGCGCATCAATTCTCGCCGCCCAAGGCCGATCTTACCGTCAAGGTGGTCGGCAACCAGTGGTACTGGACCTATCAGTATCCGGACAATGGCGACTTCGAAGTCGTTTCCAACATGCTGAAGGAAAAGGATGACGTCGCCCCCGGCCAGCGCTTCCGCACCGATGCCGATGGCCCCCGCCTTCTTGCCGCGGACGAGCGTATGGTGGTTCCGGCAGGCGCGACCGTGAAGTTGATCGTCACCGCTGCCGACGTGATCCACAGCTTCGCCGTCCCGGCCTTCTGGTCGAAGATCGACGCGGTTCCGGGCCGTCTCAACGAGACCTGGTTCAAGGTCCCCGCCGACAAGACCGGCGTCTATTTCGGTCAGTGCTCGGAGCTTTGCGGCGCACGCCATGCGTACATGCCGATCGCGGTCGAGGTCGTGACGCCGGCCCGCTTCGCCGAATGGGTGAAGACGAAGGGCGGCACCATGCCGGGTGAGGAGCCATCGGCCGCCGAGGCGACCCCCGCCCCGACGGCGCCCCCGGCGCCGACACCGGCCACGGATACGACGACCCCGGGCGTCGCCGCGCCCGCCGCCACCGCTCAAGCCGCCACCGCGCAGAACTGAAAGCCGAGCCATGACCGATACAACCGCTGACGCTGTCCACTTCCAGGCGGATCATGCGCATGAGCATCATCATGATGCCGATCACAAGCCGGCTTTCTTCCAGCGTTGGTTCATGTCGACCAACCACAAGGATATCGGCACGCTCTATCTGATCTTCGCGATCCTGGCGGGTGTGATCGGCGGCGCGATCTCCGGCCTGATGCGCGCTGAACTCGCCCATCCCGGCATCCAGTATCTGCAGACCTGGGCCGTGTTGATGGGCGAGAATCCCGATTTCGACACCGCGCTCCACCTGTGGAACGTGTTGATCACCGCGCACGGCCTGATCATGGTGTTCTTCATGGTCATGCCCGCGATCATCGGCGGCTTCGGCAACTGGTTCGTGCCAATCATGATCGGCGCGCCGGACATGGCCTTCCCGCGCATGAACAACATCAGCTTCTGGCTGCTGATCCCCGCTTTCGGCTTGTTGCTCGGCTCGACCTTCGTGTCGGGCGGCACCGGCAACGGGGCGGGCACCGGCTGGACGGTCTATGCGCCGCTGTCGACCAGCGGGTCGCCGGGGCCGGCGGTGGATATGGCGATCCTGTCGCTCCACCTCGCGGGCGCTTCATCGATCCTTGGCGCGGTCAATTTCATCACCACCATCTTCAATATGCGCGCGCCGGGCATGACCCTGCACAAGATGCCGCTGTTCGTATGGTCGGTGCTTGTCACCGCCTTCCTGCTGCTGCTGGCGCTTCCGGTGCTCGCCGCCGCGATCACGATGCTGCTGACCGACCGCAACTTCGGCACGGCCTTCTATGACGCGGCCGGGGGCGGCAACCCGATCCTCTACCAGCATCTCTTCTGGTTCTTCGGCCACCCCGAGGTGTACATCATGATCCTGCCGGGCTTCGGCATCGTCAGCCAGATCATATCGACCTTCTCGAAAAAGCCGATCTTCGGTTATCTCGGCATGGCCTACGCCATGGTCGCGATCGGCGTGGTCGGCTTCGTCGTGTGGGCGCACCACATGTTCACGACCGGCATGTCGGTGAACACCAAGATGTACTTCACCGCAGCCACGATGGTGATCGCGGTGCCGACCGGCATCAAGATCTTCTCATGGATCGCGACGATGTGGGGCGGATCGCTCAGCTTCAAGACGCCGATGCTCTGGTCGCTCGGCTTCATCTTCATGTTCACGGTCGGCGGCGTGACAGGCGTCGTGCTCGCCAATGGCGGCGTCGACGATATCATGCACGACACCTACTATGTGGTCGCGCATTTCCACTATGTGCTCTCGCTGGGCGCGGTGTTCTCGCTGTTCGCCGGCTTCTACTACTGGTTCGCCAAGATGTGGGGCCGCCACTATAACGAGTTCCTCGGCCAGCTGCACTTCTGGGTGTTCTTCGTTGGCGTGAACCTGCTGTTCTTCCCGATGCACTTCCTCGGCCTGCAGGGCATGCCGCGCCGCTATCCGGATTATCCGGACGCCTTCGAGAAGTTCAACACGCTTGCGACCCACGGCTATGAGATCATGGCAGCGTCGATGGTGATCTTCTTCATCAACGTGTTCTGGTCGCTGTTCGCCGGCAAGAAGGCGGAAGGCAATTATTGGGGCGAGGGTGCAACCACGCTCGAATGGACGCTCTCCAGCCCGCCGCCGTACCACCAGTTCGAGACGCTGCCGAAGATCAGCTGATGTCGGACCCGGTTGCATCGGTAGCCACGGCAGGGACGGCAACGCTCCCCGCCGACTGGCGTGATCTGCTGGCGCTTACCAAGCCCAGGGTGATGACGCTCGTCGTCTTCACCGGGCTGTGCGGGCTGCTAGCGGCGCCGACGCATATCCACCCGGTGCTCGCGTTCACGGCGATCCTGTGCATCGCGCTCGGGGCCGGCGCGGCTGCGGCGCTCAACCAGTGGTATGAGGCCGATATCGACGCCTTGATGGCGCGGACCGCCAATCGCCCGCTGCCAGCCGGACGCATGGACCGGCAGTCGGCGCTGCATTTCGGCGTGGGCCTTGGCGTCTTCTCGGTCGTGCTGATGGGCCTCGCGGTCAACATTGTCGCTGCTGTCGTGCTGGCGGTATCGATCCTCTTCTACGTGCTGGTCTATACGGTGTGGCTCAAGCGCCGGACGCCGCAGAACATCGTCATCGGCGGCGCGGCCGGGGCCTTCCCGCCGGTGATCGGCTGGGCGGCGGCAACGGGGCGGATCGAGCTGATGCCGCTGCTGCTGTTCGCGCTCATCTTCCTGTGGACGCCGCCGCATTTCTGGGCGCTCTCGCTTTTCATCAAGAGCGACTATGCCAAGGCCGGCGTGCCGATGCTGCCGGTTGTGGCGGGGCTGAAGGTCACGCGCGGGCAGATCCTGCTCTACACCTTCCCGATGATCGCCGCCGCCGTTGCGCCCTGGCAGCTTGGGCTGGCCGGTGGAGTCTATGGCGTGGCGGCGATTGCGTTGTCGGTGCCGTTCGTGGCGCTCGCCGCGCAGATTTCGATGAGCAAAGAGACCGATCCGGCGCTGATGAAGCCCGAGCGGCGGCTGTTCGCCTATTCGATGTTCTACCTGTTCGCGCTGTTCGCGATGCTGGTTGTCGATCGGCTGATTGCGGCATGACGCCTGTCGAGGAAGCCGAGGTCCGCCGCCGCCAGCGGTCGCGCGCGCTCGTGACCGGGCTGATCCTTGGCGCGCTCGTCATCCTGTTCTACGCGATCTCGATTGCGAAGATGACATGACGACCGCCGTTGCAGTCCGCAATCGAAGGGTCGCGCTCGCCGCTGCGGGAATCGGGTTCGCCACGCTCGGGCTCGGCTTCGCCAGCGTGCCGCTTTACCGCATCTTCTGCGAATATACCGGCTTCGACGGCACCACCCAGCGCGCTACCGTGGCGGATGCGCCGTTGAAGGCGACGGGCAAGATCATCAATGTTCGTTTCGATGCGAACACATCCACGATGCTGCCCTGGTCGTTCAAGCCGGAAAAGGAAGTCGCTCGCGTCGCGGTCGGCGCGCGACAGCTCGCCTTCTTCGTCGCGGAAAACAAGGCGAGCTATCCCGTCAAGGGCACCGCGACGTTCAACGTCACGCCGAATCAGGCCGGGCAATATTTCACCAAGATCCAGTGCTTCTGCTTCACCGAACAGACGTTGAAGCCGGGCGAACGCGTGCGCATGCCGGTGATCTATTATGTCGATCCCAAGCTGCTCGACGATCCCGATGCGCGCGATATCAGCGAAATCACCTTGTCGTACACCTTCTACCCGGTGGATTCCGGGAAGGTGAGCGGCTAAGGACCAGCAAATCGACACCAAGGGGCGAATAAATGGCCGGCGCTAAGACCCACGACTACCATATTCTTCCACCGAGCATCTGGCCGTTTATCGGCGCGATGTCGGCGCTGATCATGGCGGTCGGCGCGATCATGTGGATGCACAGCGTGGCGCATGGCGGGCTGGTGTTCTTCCTTGGCGTCGCCGGCGTGCTGTTCACGATGTACAGCTGGTGGGCGGACGTGATCAAGGAAGCCCATGCCGGCGATCACACGCCGGTCGTATCGCTTCATCTGCGCTACGGCATGATCCTGTTCATCGCCTCCGAAGTGATGTTCTTCGTCGGCTGGTTCTGGGCCTATTTCGACTTTGCGCTGTTTCCCGCGCCGATCGAAGTCGTCGATGGTGCGACCAGCATCATCGCCGGCGCAACCAGCGTCACGCAGGGCACCGGTATCTGGCCACCGAAAGGCGTGGAGGTGTTCGACGCCTTCTCGCTGCCCCTGCTCAACACGCTGATCCTGCTCTGCTCGGGCACAACCGTCACCTGGGCGCATCATTCGCTGCTCCATGGCGACCGCAAGGGCCTGATTACCGGCCTGTGGCTGACTATCCTGCTCGGCCTGCTCTTCTCTGCGGTGCAGGCTTATGAGTATGCGCACGCCCCGTTCGCCTTCAAGGGGCTGAACTATGGCGCCGCATTCTACATGGCGACGGGTTTCCACGGCTTCCACGTGATTGTCGGCACGATCTTCCTGATCATATGCCTTGTCCGCGCCTATAAGGGCCACTTCACACCGAAGCAGCATTTCGGCTTCGAAGCGGCTGCCTGGTACTGGCATTTCGTGGACGTGGTGTGGCTGTTCCTGTTCGTCTCCATCTATGTCTGGGGCGGCTGGGGCGCGCCGGTCCACGGCTGAACCCATCGATAACAAGATGACGCCGCCGACTCCTCTCGCTGTGGGGATCGGCGGCCTCTGCCCGCGCTGCGGCGCGCGGACGCTCTTTCAGGGATTGCTCGGCTTCGCACCACGCTGCCGCGCATGCGGGCTCGATTACAGCTCGTTCAACGTCGGCGACGGGCCAGCGGCGTTCCTGATCCTGCTGGTAGGCACGTTGATCGTCGGGCTGGCGCTATGGCTTGAGCTCGCCGCTGAACCGCCCTTCTGGGTGCATCTGTTGCTATGGCCGCTTCTCACGCTGTTATTGGTGATCGGATCGCTGCGGGTGGGGAAGGGCATGCTGCTGTCTCTCGAATATCGCAACGCCGCGCGCGAAGGCCGGATCGCCCCGCCGGATACCAAGTGAAGCGGCTCCCCATTCTGCCGACACTGATCGTCGCGGCGGCGGTTGTGACGATGATCGGGCTTGGCGTCTGGCAACTCAGCCGCGCGCAATGGAAGGACTCGCTTCTCGCGCGTTATGAGGAAAACCGTCACCTGCCGCCGGTCGCGTTCCCGAAGGCTGCGACGCATGCCAACGAACGGTTGCTGTTCAGGCGGACGATCGGCGAATGCCTCCAGACGGTAAGCTGGAGCGCGCGGTCCGGACGCAATCGAGCCGGCGAATCGGGCTGGCGCCATATCGCGCTCTGCCGCAACGGCGCGGCCAGGCCGGAGATCGCGGTGGATTTCGGCTGGTCCAACAACGGTAACGCGCCGGCTGATTATCGCGCGGGAACGATCACGGGAACGATCGGCCCCGATCGGGATCACACCCTGCTGCTGGTCTCGGATCGGCCAGCGCCAGGGCTGCAGGCGAGCGCCTTGCCCTCGTTCGACGATATCCCGAACAACCACCGCGCCTACGCGGCGCAATGGTTCTTCTTCGCGGCGGTGGCGGCCCTGATCTATATCCTCGCCCTGCGCCGTCGCCGTCCCTCTGGCGGACAATGATCCTTCGCGCGCTGGCATGGGCAGCGTTGCTGCTGCTCGCCAAACCCGCCGCCGCCCAGCTCGACACCGTTCGTATCGCGACGGCCATGACCAGGGTCGCCGACTGGCAACTGCTGCATTTGAAGCAACCACCCGCGGCGATGCTCGACGATCCGCACGGCTGGAGCGAGGCCGTGTTCTGGCTCGGTCTCACCGCGCTGGCCGAACGGCAGCCGCACTATCGCGATCGGGTGATGACGCTGGGGACCGATCTGCATTGGCGGCTCGGCAAGCGGCTTGAGCATGCCGACGATCATCTGATCGGGCAGGTCTGGCTCTGGGCGGCGGAACATGGCGCTGAGCCGGACGTGCTCAAGCCGATGCGCGCGCGGCTCGATACGCTGGTGACGCAACAGGCGTCAGCCAAACCGGCCGGGAACGTCGTCCGTTTCCCCAAATGCGCGATCAGGCTGTGCTGGTGCGACGCGCTGTTCATGTCGCCCCCGACGCTGCTGGGACTGTCCCGCGCCACGGGGGACAGGCGCTACGCCGATCTGGCGCTGGCGGAGGTCGATCAGGCGATTGCCCTCCTGTATGATCCCGAACAGCGGCTCTTCCACCGCGACGACCGTTTTATCGGCCAGCGCGACGACAAGGGCAGGCGGCTGTTCTGGAGCCGGGGCAATGGCTGGGTGCTGGCCGGGCTCGCCAATATGCTGGCGGTGATGGATCGCGGCGATCCCCGCGCCAGCCGCTACGTCGCGTTGTTCAGGGCTATGGCCGATCGCGTTAAGGATTTGCAGCGCAAGGACGGCGTCTGGTCCTCATCGCTGCTCGATCCGGATCAGCCGCCGGAGACCAGCGGCACGGGCTTGTTCATCTTCGCTTTGGCGTGGGGCGTAAATGCCGGACTGCTCGATCGCGACCGCTTCCTGCCCACGATCGAGGGGGGCTGGGCCGCGCTGGATCGCGCGGTCACGCCCGAAGGCGCGCTTGGGCTTGCGCAGCCGATCAGCGATCGGCCGGGCGCGGCCTCCCTCGCCGACAGCCAGCCTTATGGCGCGGGCGCATTCCTGCTGGCCGGTTCGCAGTTACTCGATATGATCGATCCGACATTGCGGCGGCGCTGATACGCGTCTAAGCCCCGCCGGTTATGCGCTATATCAGTACCCGGGGCGCGGCCCCCACATTGTCGTTCGAGGAAGTGACGCTGGCGGGCCTTGCGTCCGATGGCGGCCTTTATGTGCCCGAAACCTGGCCGGTTTTTTCGGCCAAGGAGATCGAGGCGCTGCGTGGCCTCTCCTATGTCGAGACCGCCGTGGCGGTAATGCGCCCATTCGTGGCGGGGTCGCTCGACGAGGCCGAGCTGCGCCAGCTCTGCGAAACCGCCTATGGCCGGTTCGATCATGCTGCGGTGACTCCGCTCGTGCAGCTCGATCATCGGCATTGGCTGCTGGAGCTGTTCCACGGCCCGACGCTGGCGTTCAAGGACGTCGCGCTGCAACTGCTCGGCCTGCTGTTCGAGAAATTCCTGGCGACCCGCAACACCCATATCACGGTGGTCGGCGCGACGTCGGGCGACACCGGATCGGCGGCGATCGACGCGCTGGCGGGCCGCGCCAAGGTCGACATCTTCATGCTGCACCCCAAGGGCCGCGTGTCCGAGGTCCAGCGCCGCCAGATGACGACGGTGCTCGCGCCCAACGTCCATAATATCGCGATCGAAGGCAGCTTCGATGACGCGCAGGCGATGGTGAAGGCGATGTTCGGGCATCAGGCCTTCGCCGGGCGCTTCACTTTGTCGGCGGTGAACTCGATCAACTGGGCGCGGTTGATGGCCCAGATCGTCTATTATTTCTACGCCGCCGTTCGCCTCGGCGCGCCGGCCCGGCCCGTCGCCTTTTCAGTGCCAACCGGCAATTTCGGCGATGTGTTCGCGGGCTACGCGGCGTCGAAGATGGGCCTGCCGGTCGCAAAGCTGATCGTGGCGACCAACGTCAACGACATCCTCCACCGCGCGCTCAGCAGCGGCGACTATTCGGTCGGCACGGTGACGCCCACCGCCGCGCCCTCGATGGACATTCAGGTCAGCTCCAATTTCGAGCGGCTGCTGTTCGATCTCCACGGCCGCGACGGCGCCGCGCTGGCGGAAACGATGCACGGCTTCGAAGCGAGCAAGAAGCTGGCGATCCCGGCCGCGATGCGCGAGGAAGCGGCTGCGCTGTTCAGCAGCGCCCGTATCGACGCTGACGAAATGGGCATTGCGATGCGCTGGGCCTATGAACGAACCGCGCAGGTGATTGACCCGCACACCGCCATCGGCCTCGCCGCCGCGCGCGTCAGCGACCTTCCGGCCGATGTGCCGCTGGTGACGCTGGCGACGGCGCACCCCGCCAAGTTCCGCGATGCGGTCGAGCGCGCCATCGGCCAGCGCCCGGCCCAGCCGAACCGAATCTCCACCCTGTTCGAGCGCACCGAGCGCTATGACGTGCTTCCGGCCACGCTCGCGGCCGTCGAGGATTTTATCGCGGCGCGCGCGCAGGAAATGGCGTGACCGTAAAGACCCACCGACTTTCGAATGGCCTGACGATCGCCGTCGAACCGATGCCGGGCGTCGAGACGCTGGCGGTCGGGCTCTACGCCGATGCCGGTTCGCGCTCCGAACCGGCAGGGCTTTCGGGCCTCGCGCACATGCTCGAACATATGGTGTTCAAGGGCGCCGGATCACGCGACGCGCGCGCCATCGCCGAGGCGATCGAGGACAAGGGCGGCTCGATCAACGCCTGGACGGCGCGCGATCACACCGTTTTCCACACGCGCATGCTCGGCGGCGATCTCGCATTGGGGCTCGATCTGATCGCCGATCTGGTCCGCGATCCGCATCTGAAGGCCGACGAGCTTGAGCGCGAGAAGGACGTCGTCCTGTCCGAACTTGGCGAGGCGCGTGACACGCCCGACGACATCATCTTCGATCATCTGAGCGCAGCCGCTTTCGCCGATCAGCCGATGGGCTTGCCGGTGCTGGGCGACGAAGCCAGCATCGCCGCGATCGACAGCACCGCGCTGCGCCGCTGGATCGACGAGCAATATCGCCCCGACCGGCTGGTGATCGCCGCCGCGGGCAAAGTCGACGAGGACGAGCTGCTGAAGATCGCCGAGCAGCGTTTCGGCGACCTAGCGACTGATCCGGCTCCGGGCTACACACCCGCCACCTTCACCAGCGGCACGCGGCACGATCGCCGCAATTTCGACCAGCTCCACCTGAGCTTCGCCTTTCCAGCGCCCGCTTACCGCGAGGATGGGCTGCACGCGATGGCGCTCTGGGCTTCGGCGGTGGGCGGCGGCATGTCCTCGCGCCTGTTCCAGGAACTGCGCGAGGAGCGGGGCCTCGCCTACAGCATCTACAGCTGGGCGCAGGCGTTCGGCGACACCGGCATGTTCGGCGTCTATTGCGCCGCCCAGCAGGACAAGGGCGCGGAGGCCTTCGCCCTGGCCCGCGACGTCCTCGCCCGCGCGGCCGAGACGCTGGACGAGGCCGAACTCGCCCGCGCCAAGGCGCAGGCAAAGGCCGGCTTGCTGATGGGCCTCGAATCGGTGGCGACCCGCTGCGATTATCTCGCCCGGCAAGTCCAGATCCACGGCCGCGTCGTGCCGCCCTCGGAAACCGTCGCCCTGATCGACGCAGTGACGGTGCAGGCCGCCCGCGCCGCCGGCCAGGCCGCGCTCTCCGGCCCGATGGCCGTCGCCAGCGTCGGCGGCAAGCTTGCGCGTGTCGCGTGACAATTTATTTCAACCCGTCATGCCGGCGTAGGCTGGCATCCATGTCTCTATCAATCCTCATTGCCGATTGTTTCGAGAGACATGGACCCCAGCCTTCGCTGGGGTGACGATATGGTTGAGATACCCCTCCAAACCCTGATCGCCGAACCCTGGCCCGATTACGGCCTCGTCGATTCCGGCCACGGCCGCAAACTCGAACGCTACGGCCGCTTCCGCTTCATCCGCCCCGAACCGCAGGCGATGTGGGAGCCAGCCACCGACTATTGGGACGCCGACGGCGAATTCATCGCCGCGTCGGATGAGGATGGCGGCGGCCGCTGGCAACTCAGCCGCGATGTCCCGCGCGCCGGCTGGCACCAGACCTGGGAGGATGTCCGCTTCACCGCGCTCTGCACCCCCTTCCGCCATCTCGGTTTCTTCCCGGATATGGCGCCGCAATGGGCGTGGATGCGCGATCGGGTGCAGCCGGAGGACTAGGTGCTCAACCTGTTCGGCTATA
>CAYLIK010000069.1:0-15488 GCA_964383565.1 uncultured Sphingomonadaceae bacterium | reverse complement strand
AGGCTGGAGGCATCTTTGTCCGGCAACGATCGTTCGCACTTTCCCCCGCACGACATCATCCGCGCCCATAGGCCGCGCTGCGCGTCTGTGTGACTTTGGTGTAAACTTAGCCGGGCATCCCCGCCGCCTGGCTAAATTCTTCGAACCTGTGACCTTCCGGGACGATGCGACGATATTGCGGTTTGCCAGAGCCTCGCGCATGACGCCCGCGATGTGGGAGGACGGGCAATGACGAAGATCGGCATATTGGGCGCAAAGGGCCGCATGGGCCGCGCGATCGCGCTTGCCGCCGATGAGCTGGGCGCGACCATCTCCGGCGGGATTGATCAGGATGGCGTGGTGCACGGCGCCTATGCCAGCCTTGCCGAATTGGCGGGCGCGAGCGACGTGCTGGTCGATTTCACCCGGCCCGACGCCTTGTCCGGTCATCTGGACGCAGCGGTGGCCGCGGGTTGCCCGATCGTGATCGGCACCACTGGCCTTGCTCCGAAAAATCATGCCGCAATCGATGCGGCCGCGAAGAGCGTCGCCGTGCTCCAGGCCGCCAACACCTCGCTCGGCGTCAACCTGCTGGCCCATCTGGTGCGCGAGGCCGCCTCGAAGCTCGGACCGGACTGGGATATAGAGATCCTCGAGATGCACCATCGCCACAAGGTCGACGCCCCCTCCGGCACTGCATTGCTGCTCGGCGATGCCGCCGCGAAGGGCCGCGATGTCGATCTGGCAAGCGTGTCCGATCGCGGCCGTGACGGCATCACCGGCGCACGGCGCGAAGGCGACATCGGTTTCGCCGCCCTGCGCGGTGGATCGGTGGCGGGCGATCATATGGTGGTTCTGGCCGGCGAAGGCGAACGGATCGAATTAGGCCACCGCGCCGAAACCCGAGAGATATTCGCGCGCGGCGCGATCAAGGCCGCGCTCTGGCTCGCCGGCAAGCCTACTGGCCGCTATGCCATGACTGACGTGCTGGGCCTGTGAAGAAAGCTGACGTCTTCGAATTCTACCGTCGCCTCGCGGAGGACAATCCAGCACCCGAGACCGAGCTTGCCTACGTCAATCCCTACACGTTGCTGGTCGCGGTCGCGCTGTCGGCGCAGGCGACCGACATCGGCGTGAACAAGGCGACAAAGAGGCTCTTCCAGGAGGTGCGCACACCAGAACAAATGGTTGCGCTCGGCGAGGCGAACCTGAAGGACCACATCAAGACGATTGGCCTGTTCAACACGAAGGCCAAGAACGTCATTGCGCTTTCGAAGCTGCTCATCTCCGAACATGGCGGCGAGGTGCCCGCCGATCGCGATGCGCTGGAGAAACTGCCAGGCGTGGGGCGCAAGACCGCCAATGTCGTCATGAACGTGGCCTTCGGCGCTGAGACGATCGCTGTCGACACCCACATCTTCCGCGTCGGCAACCGAACTGGTCTTGCGCGGGGCAAAACGCCGCTCGCCGTCGAGCTCAAGCTGGAAAAAGCGACGCCCGCGCCCTTCCGCCGCCACGCTCATCATTGGTTAATCCTGCATGGCCGCTATATCTGCAAGGCGCGCCGACCCGAATGCTGGCGATGCGTCGTCGCCGATCTGTGCGCCTACAAGCCCAAGACGCCCGCCCCTGCCGGAGCGGCGGCGCGGGCCATTGCGGGAGAAGGATGATGAAACACGCACTGTCACTGATCGCCTCCATAACCTTACTGGCGGGAACTCTGGCCGTCGCCGCGCCCGCGTTCGCCAAGCAGGACAAGGACGCCTGGAAAGCCGCCAAACCCGACGGCAAGCCGGAAAGCTGCATCAACCTGCGGCAAATCCGCGAAAGCCGGGTCCGCGACGATCAGACGATCGATTTCTACATGAACGGCGGCAAGGTCTATCGCAGCACCCTGCCCTACAGCTGCCCACAGCTCGGCTTCGAAAAACGGTTCAGCTACAAGACCTCGTTGTCGCAGCTTTGCTCGACCGACATCATCACGGTTCTGACATCTCCCGGCATCTCGACCGGCGCCAGCTGCGGCCTGGGCCAGTTTCAGCCCGTGACCGGTGCGGGGAAATAATCGCGGGCAAGGCACTGGCGGCGGCGTGCCGGCTTTGCTAAGCGCCGCTCCAAGGCACCCGTAGCTCAGCTGGATAGAGCGCTGCCCTCCGAAGGCAGAGGCCAGGGGTTCGAATCCCTTCGGGTGCGCCAAAACAATGGGAAATGCGGTTCTTTCTCGCACCGGGGAAAACCATCTTGCAGAACCTTGCAAGATCATGCCGCACAAATCGAACGCCAGCGCTTCATCGTCGCCAAACTGATGCGATTCCACCGCAATAACCTGTGTGCTCATCCTGCCGGGCGCCAATATAGTAGGTACATTTTAGACCTAACGCTCGGTATATTTTCCTAGACAGGTGGTAATGAAAGGATCAAGATGGGCCAGATGACGCAGCATTTCGATGCTTACCGTACATTCCTCAGGAGATAGCTATGCTCGATACTTTTTCGGCGCCGATACAGCGCCCCGATTCCTTGTTCATCGCTGGCGGCTGGACGCCAGCGTCCGGCTCGTCAAAGCTCGACGTGTTCAATTCGGGGAACGAAGAACTGTTCGTCAGCGTCGCCGAAGCGCAGGCCGAAGATGTGAACCGGGCAGTGGCAGCTGCGCGAAAGGCCTTTGACGAGGGCCCCTGGCCGCGCATGAGCCATCAGGAACGGTCCGTCTACCTTCGCGCTATAGCTGCGGAACTGGACGCGAGAGCCGATGACCTCGCACAGATATGGACTGCTGAATCGGGCATCGTGCACAGCGCCTCGGCGGCCGGCATGGTGGGGTTGAGCGACATATTCAACTTCTACGCAGGTCTGGCCGACACCTTTCCCTTCGTTGAGGAACATAAGCCGCAGGCTGGAAATGTCGGCTTGCTGGTGCGTGAGGCCGTCGGCGTCGTTGGCGCGATCATCCCGTGGAATGCGCCGGCAATCCTGATCGCATATAAGTGTGCGCCCGCTCTGCTTGCCGGCTGTACGCTGATCGTCAAGGCGTCGCCCGAAGCACCGGGCTCTGCCTATGTCTTCGCTGAAATATGCGAGAAAATCGGCCTGCCGCCGGGTGTCGTCAACGTCCTGACTGCAGAGCGTGAGGTCTCGGAACTGCTCGTCCGGAATGCTGGCGTGGACAAGATCACCTTCACAGGCTCGACTGCGGCAGGACGCAAGATCGGCGCGATCTGCGGGGATCGTATCGCGCGCTGCACTCTGGAACTCGGCGGAAAGTCGGCGGCCGTGATCCTTGACGATTGTGATGTGGGCAAAGCCGCGGAATCAATCGCAACGCTGGCGCCCTGGCTTACCGGTCAGGTCTGCTCCGCGCTCACGCGCATCGTGGTGACGCAGAACCGCCATGACGACATGGTCGATGCGCTCAGCGCCTCGTTTGAAAAGATCAAACTCGGCGATCCATTCGCGGCGGAAACGGAGATGGGCCCGCTCGCCATGGCGCGTCAACGTGATCGCGTCGAAAATTATATCGCCCAAGGCATTGCCGAAGGCGCGACTCTGGCGACCGGCGGCAAGCGGCCAGCGTACCTCAACCGTGGTTATTTCATCGAGCCAACTGTATTTGGCAACGTGCGCAATGATCAAACGATCGCACGCGAGGAAATTTTCGGCCCGGTCGTGACCGTGATCCCGGCGAAGGACGAGAAGGACGCCGTCAGGATCGCCAACGATTCCGATTATGGCCTCAACGCATCGGTCTTCACCGATGATGCCGATCGCGCTTATGCTGTTGCGAGGGAGCTTCGTTCCGGGACTGTCGGCCACAACAGTTTTCGCACGGACTTCAGCATCGCCTTTGGTGGTTTCAAACGGTCAGGCATTGGCCGGGAAGGTGGCACCGAAGGATTGCTGCCGTTCCTCGAATCAAAGACGATCATCCTTGATGAGCACCCTTCGTCACTCTGATCGTTGCTACGCCGCGCTCCCTTCCGGGAGCGCGGCGATCACATTCAAACCGTCAACGCAATTTAGAGTACAATTAAGGTTTGGGATTTTCACTTTCTGGTCAGGGCAATCGAAACGCCGCAAGAAGAGCCAGGAAGAAAACCCCCACAACCGCGAGCAATGGCACGGTATAGCCAGCCGTCAGATCATACAGATGGGCCGTCATTGTTGGTCCGATCGCACAGCCTATCAGGAAGAGGCAGAGAATCCCCCCAAAGGCCCTGCCATAGGATTCTTATGGTGATCGGGTTCGATCCGGCACTGACGGACGACCCGCGTTATTTCGTCGATGGCTTTCCGCAGCTGGAGCTTCTGAGCCCAATGATTGAGACTGTGCTCCAAGCTGCCCCCGCTTCGGAATGGATCGAGAAAATTGCCGCGGCAGATCTCGCGGGCTCACCGGTGAATGACTTCGGAGACATATTGACTGACCCACATCTCGCGGATGTCGAGATGTTCAATATCTACCATCACCCTTTGGCCGGCGACGTTCGCATGATCAGGCATCCAGTGCGCTATTCTGAAACGCCCGCCAACATTCATCGTCATGCGCCGGGACTGGGAGAGCATAGCGAGGAAATACTCACCGAGCTTGCCGAGCGTCGCGCGGTATGGAACGGTGCTTAGAAAGCTGCTCTAGCTTCTGCTTTGCTGCCGCCAACGGTAAGGCGTGACGCCGACTTCCTGCTGCATGAGCGACGTCAAATGGCTTTGGCTTGAGAAACCACATGCCTGCGCGATTTCGGAAAGCGTGCCGTCCGTGGTCGCCAGGAAATGCTGAGCGCGGTCGACCCTCCGTTTCATGAGCCATTTGTGCGGCGTTACCCCGAGTTCTGCTGCGAAGCTTCGAGCAAAATGTCTTCGGCTCAGGCCGGCTGCGGCCGACATCTCATCGAGGCTGATCGATCGATCGATATTATCATCGACAAAATCCATCACGCGCTTCAGCCGCCATTGGGGCAGAGCAACTTTGAGCATGCCATCGACATTGCTGCCGGCGCGTATCAAGAGATGGGACAGGATGGTCGTCACGATGCCATCACTCAGCCGGCTCGAGAACGGCTGCTGAATGGCAATTCCGTCCCACAGCCTCATCATCAGGGTTTCAACAAAGGGATCGGTCCACGCCTGTTCAGCCAATGCCCAAAAGGCCGAGCGTATGCGTTCGGACGAATCCACGCCGAGCACAGTCTGAACGGTTTTATTGGGAACGGTAAGGACCAGTATTTGACGGGTGCCATCGACTTCCCAATGGCTTTCGACTTCTGTTGGAACAATGAGCATCCCGCCGGGACGGGCAATGGAGGAATAGGAACGCCCCTGGATCGTCCAGCGCCAGTTGCATTCCGAGTGCACCGCGAGCGGAAGCGCAAGAACCGTCTCACTGACGCTGGGGTCAGTGAAATTGTGAGGCCCTTGCTCCACATGAATCATGCGCACTGACAATCGGCCCGTTGATTGGCGATGCTCCTGTGGAAACCTGCCATAGCCCGAGCTGCGGTAGAAATCAGCGTAACTGTTCCAATTCATACCCGTACACCGATGCGACAAATTTCATATTAGCTGAAAAGATGTAGCAAGTTATTGTGCGGTGCGAAACAAGATACCGATTAGCGACACTTATCACTGGAAGCCCGCGCGTGATGAGCAACGGGTGACGTCTATAAGTGTTAATCCCTCTGAAATGATGTGAGCGCGCTTAACCTAGCGCCTTGGAGACCAGTTGCCCGAGAGCGCCCAGCCCCGCACGGATGGCATCGTCCTTCTGCGCCGAGAGGCTTATGCGTGCGTGATTGGGCCGCTCCATCGTCGGAAAGAAAGTCGCGCCAGGCACATATGCCACTTTCGCTTTCGGTAAAGCTTCTTCCCGCATGAACTTCGTCGTGTCGAAGCCCTCAGGAAATGTGAGCCAGGTGAACATGCCACCTTCAGGATCTGTGTAGTGCACTTCAGGCGGAAAGTTCGCCCGGATGACTTCCAGGGTCAACTCCTTCTTGCGGCCATAAGCTTCACGAATGGTTTTGATCTGTTCGTCCACGTCGAATTCATCGAGAAAAAGGGACACAGCCGCCATGTTGAGCGTGCTGCACTGAGTGTCCGCCGCAACTTTCAGCAGCCCGAGCTGGTGAATGATCGCTTCATCGGCGGCAACCCAACCTGTTCTCAAGGCCGGAGCCAGAATCTTGGAGAAGCTGCCAAGGTGGATCACTCGGCCTTCTGTGTCGAAACTCTTCATGGTCGGTTGCCGCTCGCCGGCATAGCGAACTTCGCGATAGGGCGAATCTTCCAGAATCATCGTGTCATACTGATTTGCAAGCTCGACGATCCGCTTGCGGCGCGATCCATGCATGCTGACGCCCGTGGGATTCTGAAAATCAGGGACCACGTAGATGAACTTGCAACGCTCGCGCTTAAGAATTTCTTCGAGCGCCTCTACGATCATCCCGTCCGAATCCATTGGAACGGCCGCATAACGGGGTTCGCACGGGTTGAATGCGATCAATGCCCCCAGGAATGTCGGGTCATCAGTGACGATGAGATCACCGGGATCAATCAACATCTTTGCAACAAAGTCGAGACCTTGTTGCGCGCCCTGGATGATAAGGACATTCTCTACACTCGTCGGAGTGCCGTCGGCAGACATCCGCTCCGCAATCTGTTCGCGCAAACGCGGCAGGCCGGTAGATGCGGCATATTGCAGCGTATCCTTGCCATGCGAAGCGATCACTTCATGGAATATCGCATCCAGCTCCGCGATCGGAAACAGGCTCGGATCGGGATAGCCGCCGCCAAACGAAATGATCTCCGGGTCGCTGCCAAGCTGCAATAGTTCGCGAATCGCCGACGGTTTCACACGAGACATCCGACTGGCGAAGGACCTATTCATCACAAATTCCATCAATCAAAAGGAGACACGGATCGCCCGATTCCATCGGGCGCCGATTACGCCTTCAGGTCAGGGCGTGAGGATTTTGAAGTACCTCAAATGCCGTGCTGACTACCATGCGCGCTGTGGCGGGGATTTCGCCAGATAGACAAGGATGACAGAATTGCGCCGTAAAATCCTTGCTAGGATTATGGCATCGGTGAGAGCATTGCCGCAGATGCGGGCAACCTCATTGCGCTAGGGCAGCATCTTTCACGACAGCGCCGCCTTTCATCACGAAGCTCACGCGCTGCAGAGCCGTCACGTCCTCAAGCGGGTTCGTGTCAGTGGCGATGATATCGGCATAGCGACCTGCCTGGACGCTGCCGATATCGTCGGCGGCGGCGAGCAGCTTGGCGGCATTCGTCGTCGCGGCAAGGATCGTGTCGATGATCGGGATGCCAGCCTTGGCAAGCAGCTCGAACTCCACCGCATTCTTGCCATGCGGAAAAGTGCCTGCATCGGTGCCGAAGGAAATTGTGACACCCGCTTTATATGCTTCGGCGGCATTACGGCTCATGATGGGTCCAACGATTAGCGCCTTGGCCTCCACCGATTTGTCCATCGCCCCGGGATGGGTCTTCGCGAAATCGGAGATCATTGCCCCGGCCGCCACGGTCGGCTGCATATACGTACCCCGGGCCTTCATGACCTTATACGCAGCCGCGTTGGCGAATGTGCCATGCTCGATCGAATCCACACCCAAAGCTGTGGCGTGCTCGATCGCCTTTAGCCCGTGCGCGTGGGCGGCGACGGGCATGTGAAGCGTGTGCGCCGTGTCGACAATCGCCTTGATTTCATCGTCCGTCATCAATTGAGCGTTGGGGTCGTCGCCGACGCTCATGACGCCGCCAGATGGCATGATCTTGATCAGATCGGCACCGGCGCGGTGTAACTCGCGAACCTTCTTGATCGCATTTTCAGGGCCATCGACGAGATATTCGTCCCAGTTGGGGTCATTCACTTCAGGCGAGAAGCCAGTGTGCTGATCAGAATGTCCTCCGGTAGGACCAAGCAGGCCCGCGACCCACATGCGCGGACCTTCGATTTCTCCGGCGGCGATCGCCTTCTTGAGCGCGACCACGGCGTCGATATTGCTGCCGAGATCGCGAACTGACGTAAAGCCCGCGAGCAAAGTCGTCCTGGCGTTGACCACGCCAGTCAACAGCGCGTCATGGCTGCTGCGCGTGACCCTGGCCAACAGGCCAGGATTTTTCTGGAAATTGAGCAGCATATGGACGTGACCGTCAATCAGACCGGGCAGCACCGTTTTGCCGGACAAGTCGATGAGCTCGGCGCCCGCAGGCTGCGTGAAACCGGGCGTGACGCTGACGATGCGGTCGTCATGGATCAGGATGGTGACCTTTTCACGTGGCGTCCGGGACACGCCATCGATCAAGCGGCCAGCATGGATGGCGACGTCCCGCGCCATGGCAGTCGATGACAGAAGCAGTGCGGTGGAGAGGAGAACAGCTCTGCCGAGACGAGTGACTTTCATCGCGAGGTTCCTTGATCAAGACTGGATTGCGCAAAGACGGTCGGCATACGTTAGTGGACCACCGCCGCTGCAGCCGCAGCGCAGCGGCCATCGTCATCCGTCACCTTGGCGCCGGATACGCCAATGGAGCCAACCAGAGTACCGTCGGCCAGCTTCAATGGCGCTCCCCCCGAGATCGCGGCGATCCCCAACAGTTGCAACGTACTGGCGCCATTCGCCGGCACGTTGGCCAACAGTGCCGTGGGGACGCCCATACGCCAAGCTGATTTTGCCTTGAGCAAAGCTGTGTCCGCAGTGGCTATTGAAGCTCCCGGTTGCCGCGCGAACAAGATCCGCGTCCCGCTCGTATCGATGACGGCAATACTGAGCGGCCGCAACCTGCTGCTTGCCGCCAACTCCTGACACGCGATAACTGCGGAAGTAGCAAAGTCCGCCGTCTTCACAGCCGGTGGCGCTGCGATGGCTGGTGACATCGTGAGCATCAAGCAAAGCCCGAATAGCCCAAGGATGTTCATTTGTCGTCTCCGAACGCCGCCGCTCAAGCTATTATAGACTCATCATTATCGTTTTCAGGATCGTGTACGAAGCAAGGCCTTCCATGCCCCCTTCCACGCCAAAGCCGGACTGACGATGCGGCTCCAGTGGAACCGAACCGAAAGCAATACTCATTCCGGGTGTGCCAGTGACGTTGATGCTGACTCCCCCTGCATTGACGTCGCGCATCACACGATGCGCTGTCTTGGCGCTCTGCGTCCAGGCTATGGCGGAGAGGCCATAGGTGGTGCTGTTGGCAAGCGCGATTGCCTCATCCTCGGTATCGAAGCCCATCACGCTAAGCACAGGTCCGAAAATTTCCTCGCGCGCGATGCGATGGTCAGGATCGACGTCTGTGAAGATCGTCGGCTGGACATAATAGCCGCCTGACTCTTCGAGCATGACGCCACCGCCACATCGCAACGATGCCCCGGCCGATTGCCCCTCAGTGACGTAGCCCATCACCTTGTCGCGCTGTGGAGCGCTGATCAGCGGCCCCAGAGTTGTTTCCGGCGACAACGGATGCCCGGCCTGAAGCATGCCGGTCGCTCCCTCCAAAATACTGACCAGTTCCTCACGTACCGAATTGTGCACGATGAGGCGCGTGCCGGCGGTGCACACCTGCCCCTGATTCCAGAACATGCGCATGAACACGCCTTGGGCGACCTGTTGCAGATCAGGCGCGTCGGCGAAGACGATATTGGGGGATTTGCCCCCACATTCCAGAAGGAGCCTCTTCATATTCGAGGCGCCAGACGCCTGAAGGAGCTTCTTGCCGGTCGCCGTGGATCCGGTGAAGCTCAGCATGTCGATATCCATGTGATGCGCGATGGCATCGCCCACAGTCGCGCCCAATCCGGGTACGACATTGAACACGCCTTCAGGAATGCCGGCCTCGACTGCGAGCTTGGCCAGATGAAGCGCGCTGAGCGAAGTCAGCTCCGAAGGCTTGAGCACGATGCTGTTGCCGGTAATCAGTGCCGGCGCAATTTTCTGTATCGCAAGCACCAAAGGGAAGTTCCAGCCGATGATCGCCGACACCACGCCGCGCGGCAAGCGCAACGACATGACAAGCGACGTGCCGTCGCTCGGATATGTTGCGCCCGTCAGACTTTCCGCCGCCTCGATTGCGCCCCGCAATACCATGATCGCCAAAGGAACATCGGCTGTCACCGCATCGCGAATCGGCTTTCCGACTTCAATGGTCTCAAGCATCGCAAGCGTTTGCGCGTCACGCTCGATCAACTCGGCAAGGCGGGACATTACCGCCTTGCGATGCATCAGCGAGAGATGAGCCCAGCTCCCCGCTTCGAACACGCGCCGCGCCGAAGCCACGGCTGCATCCACATCCGCCCTGGAGCCGGCGGCAAAACTGAATAGCGGCTTGCCATCCGCCGGACTGACTTTTTCGACAATCTGATCGGATCGCGAATCCCCGAACGCGCCATCAATGAACGGGCGCACGTCAATTGTGTAATCTTGTTGCCGACGTGCCCAGTCAGCTTGTGTGCCGAGGTCAGTCATAAGCTCCTTACCATCACCAGACTAAATCATTCGATGGGGCGAGCCCCCACGGCCCGCCCCATCTACGCGAGCGATCAGAACTCGCGATGCAGTTCGATTCCAACAGTGCGAGGACGTATCGTGGTCACCCGGAACTCGCCCGTGGTGGTCGTCTTGTCCATGAGCGGACTGCTGTCGAACAGGTTGTTGACGTAGACGCGCACATTCGTCTGGCCGTTACCGACGGACACGAAAGCGTTGACGACATCAAAGGATTTGCGAAACTCGCCGAAGTTCGGAACCTCGCCACGCAATCCACTCGGCAGGGATGTGACGAATGTGGTGCGGTTGAAGTCGAGGCGCGCTTTGCCCTGATATTGATAGTCAACGCGGAAGAGCGCTTCGACCTCGTCGCTCAATGGCAATGTATAGCTTGTATACGCAGATGCTGTCCATTTGGGCACGTAGGGCAGTTCATCTCCGACTTGAGCCGTCGTCCCGCTATTGGGTCGCCGGATCTGCGAGTCTACGAAGGCCGCGTTGCCGCCAAGCTGCCAGTCGCGCGTGATATTAAAGCGTCCTTCGCCTTCCACACCCTTAAGACGAGCAGTGCCCGCGTTGGTTGTGTAGAACTGGCCGCAGCTTGACAGGATGTTGAGCTGCTGGATGTTCTTCCAATCCGTGAAGAAGGCGGAAGCATTGAACATAGCCCGGCCGAACGTATTCTTGGTGCCGAGCTCATATTGCCAGAGGCTGTCCGACTTGTAGGTGCGCGGCGTGTCCGTCAGACCGAGCGCACTGAGACTCGCCTGACAGGTAGCGGGATCAAAAAAGGCACGATTGGTGCCGCCTGGCCGGAAACCCTTCGACGCCGACGCGTAGACAAGATTGTTCGAACTCAGCTTGTAAGACGTCCCAACCTTGGGATTGACGCCATCGTCCGACAGACGATTGGCAAAGGAGGTGGGGACTGGAGCATTCAGGAACCCGCTGAAATTGCCGGTGGTTGTCTGCCTGCTCTTGAAGATGCGAACCCCGCCGGTCAAAGCAAAGGCGTCAGTGATGCGATAGGTTGCTTCACCAAAGGTGGCATATTGCTTGGTGGAGGCGGAAATTCGGCCGTCGAAACTCAGGCCATTGGGACCGAAAAAGGCACCGACCACAGGTACGGCGTTCGCCCCTTCGGTGTTGAGAGTCTGGGCGGCCCGATCCTTCTGATTCTGGTAGTACAAACCGAGCAGCCAGCTGAAACGCTCGTTCGGACCGCCATTGGACTGGATGCGCAGCTCCTGGCTGAAGGTCTTCACACGATTTGGCGACAGGTTGCGGGTGGGCAGATTGCGGAACCCGAACGTCCTTAGCACAGGGATCAGACCGCCGATAAAGTAAGTGTAATCACGGGTGAAGTTCAGTTCGCGATCGAAATAAGCGGTAAGCGAGGTTACCGTTGCGAAATCCAGATCCTTGTCCACATTCAGGCTGTAAATGGTGCCTACGTCACGCGTCGGCTGCTTGACGGTAAAACCAACGCCCATCGTATCGGCATTCTGCAACCAGAACTGGCCAGGATTTTGTAGTTTGTAATATTGGTAGAAGACCTGCGGCCGGATCGTCAGTGTGGGATCAGGCTGCCATTCCATGGAAACGCGCGCTACGACCGTATCGCCGTAATTCTGGTTGCTCTCCGAACGCGTGCTAGCCGTGGAAATTACTTCCGGAGTGTATACGGGCAAATCGGTGGTCGAATAACGCGCGTCATAGAAGAGGCCTCCGGCGATATTGTCCGTGTAGCCGCCATCGCGACGATAATAGACGCCGGCGCGCAGAGCGAGTTTATCCTCGATGAGCGGCAGGTTCACCATCGCCTCGCCGCCGTAGGAAGGATCGCCGTGCCGGGTAGCTTCGGCTCTGACAGTCCCGCTCGCGAAAGTCTTGGAGAGGTTTGGCCGCGCGCTGATATATTTGATGGCGCCGCCTTGTGCGCTGCCGCCATACAGCGTGCCCTGCGGGCCTTTCAGCACTTCCAGGCGCTCCATGTCGAAGAACACCGGATCGAAGGCGCCGGTGAACGGAGTGGCGATCGTCTGCAGCGCGATGTCGTCGAGATAGATACCGACAGTCGGCTGGAAGGCTGACGTACTGACGCCACGAATATTATATCTCGCCTGGCCGCGTTCCGTTTGACTGAACGAAACGCCGGGCACGCTCCTGAGCACGTCCTTGATGTCCACCGCGGCACGGTTGCGCAGATCATCGCCGGACAGCGCGTTCAACGTGATCGGCACATCCTGGGATCGCTCGGCCGTCTTCCGCGCAGTCACCAGAATCTCCGCGCCGGAATCAGCGGATTCCACGGCCTGTGCAATTGCGACCGGACTCAATAACAGGCTGCCAGCCCCGAATATGGTAGTGTGCAACAAAGTGTTGGCAAAGATGCGACACCGCATGTGGTTCCCCCTTCGGAATTTTCCTTTGCCGGATCGCGGAAATATGCTTGCAACTTATGTCGCCCTGATCCGGCAGTATTTTATGTTTCAATTATGCGACCGGGTTCCACCAAAAACTCCTATGGGATGTCCCGAAAAAGCTGTGCGCGGCCGAACACGAAAAACGCATGACAAAGAGATCGCCGGCGGAATCGGCGTGCGATCCCGCCCGTTCGCTGGATAATCGACCGTTTTCTCAAATATTCAGGAAATCAGCAGCGACGCGCTTCCCGAGGAGAAATACCAAAAGTGCGTTTGAACGCTGTAGCGAAATTACTTGGATGATCATATCCGGCATCAAACGCGACATTAGCGATAGTCGCCTCCGAATTGTTTAATCGCCTGTAGGCGCGATCCATTATGAGTTTGTGGCGATAGTTCGAAATGGTTTGACCCGTTACTTGCTTGAAGCATTCCATCATTTGGGTTTCATTCCAGTGCACCGCGCGGCACAATTCAACGATGGAGAGCTTCGCACCGGTATCGCTCTGCAGAATAGAGCAAAGCTCATCCACACGAGATCGGTCGCGCTGCCTTAACGACGTTTCGCCGTCAGTATTGTCGACTTCCAGCGCTGCACAGAGCAGCTCGAGCGCCTTAGCTTCGTACATCGTTCGCCTGAAACTGGAACGTGGCGCGATATCCAGCATCTCCTCGACGACGCGGCGCACCTGAAGCGTCGGTGCGCTCATATGCGTCTCAAACTCAGGGGAATGGCAATTGAGAAAGTTACGTACAACGCCCGGCAACGCCCCGTTGCACTGTTGCGAAATCCCATCAAGGAAATCGCGTGAGCAGACCAGAGTAATGGACCGTTCCCGTCCAGCGTGTACGCACTCCAGCTTTTCAGAATCCTTGGGCTGCACGAGCATCAGCAACATGCCGTCGGACAGATCCGTTTCCTTGCCGTGATCGCCGCTGATATGCGCCTTGCCTTCCAGGCGCACATGTATTTTCAGGACGTCTGCATTTGGATAGCGCCGCCTTACGCCGCCAGGATGGTCAAGATCGATGCTGATGACATTGAGGCCGGGCCGCACCGTTGCTGTTTCGCCCCAGCCTGATCGGGGATAGCGCTTGGGCCAAAACCGCTTGACGGCCGCTACGCCCTCGCCGATTTGCTCAAAGTCGAATTCCTGGTCGGATGTCAGCGATCGATACATTACGTCACACCTCACTGCATTATGGCAAACCCGATCTTCAGATCATGATCGCCGCCACACCTCCGTGTCCTCTTCCCCATTGATTATTACTCGATGCCGAGATGATTCTCAGCCCCGTTCAACAGGTTTGCATATTTGGAACGGTTTCGCCATTCACTTCCCGTGCAGGCACTATCCTGCGCCAGCCAAATGGATCGGGCGCGTGGCCACGCTGGATTGCAATCAAACGAGACCGGATCTTTTCAGTCACCGGCCCTGACTGGGCGTCAGCAATGGTGAACTGGCCAGTCGCGGAGCGTACATCACCGACGCCGACTACAGTAGCGGCGGTTCCGCAGACGAATACTTCCCTTATCCGCCCGCTCGCCGCATCTGCGGACCATTCGTCGATGCTGTACCTTTGCTCCAGAACAACATGTCCTTCCGCACGGGCAATCTCGATGACCGACGCGCGTGTAACACCGGCGAGGATAGTGCCGAGTTCCGGCGTCCGTATCGAGCCGTCGTCCATGACGAAGAAAATATTCATCCCTCCCAGTTCCTCGATCCATCGATGCTCGATGGCGTCCAGGAAGACGACCTGATCGCAGCCGTTCGCATTTGCTTCCGCCTGGGCGATGAGGCCCGCTGCGTAGTTGCCGCCACATTTGGCAGCACCTGTTCCTCCCGATGCCGCACGGGTAAATTGATTGGAAATCCAGAGCGATAGGGGTTTCATACCCCCCTTAAAATAGGCGCCGACGGGCGAGGCGATTACGCAGAAAATATAGTGATTCGCCGCCTGAACACCCAGGAAGGCGTCATTGGCAAACATGAATGGCCGCAGATAAAGGGCGCCCTCCCCACCAGGCACCCATGCACGATCGATATCGATCAGTCGCTCGACCGATTCGATGAAAAGGGACGGCGGCAGATCGGGCATGGCCAGACGGGACGCGGACAGATTTAATCGCCGTGCATTGTCCTCAGGCCGAAACAGGGCAATCTCGCCATCGTCGCGTTTATAGGCCTTAAGGCCCTCAAATACCTCCTGGGCATAATGAAGAACGACACTGGCGGGATCAATCGAGAACGGCTCGCGAGCGCGAAGCTTCCAATCATGCCAGCCGATGTCCCTGCTCCAGTTGATCGTCACCATATGGTCAGTGAAAATTCTGCCGAAGCCGGCGTCGGCGATCAGCGCAGCGCGCTCTGCGTCCGATCGCTTGTTTGCATTAGGCGTGACTTCAATTGACAGATCGCTCATTGAATTTCCTGTTTTCCATACACTTCGAAAAGAAAGACAAATCGCAGCCAGATCTCCTGACAGCGATCATTATGCATCAGCTTCAACTCGGCTGGGACGAAGTCCTCCCGGCGCGAGCGCATCGCCCGCCACCAGGTGAACGGGCTGCGCGCCCATTGCC
>CAYLIK010000068.1:0-15756 GCA_964383565.1 uncultured Sphingomonadaceae bacterium | reverse complement strand
AAAGCCCGAGGCCGGAAAATGCCATTCCGGCAACGCATATACCGTGGCGGGAAGCCCCGGCTCTGCTGGGCATGGCTGCGGTCGGCACGATCGCGCTCCAGCTCGAGCGGGTGATGATTCCGTCGATGATCGACTTTGCCGCGCTTGCGACCTTCAGCGTGCTGGCCTCCGTCGCGATCTTCCCGTTCAGGGTCATGACCGCGGCCATCGAATTCTCGCTGACGCCCCGGCTGCGCGCTGAAAGCTGCGGTGATCGCCGGCGTCAGGTATTCTGGCGCGAGCTGAGGACGATCAGTGGTGCGCTGGTGGTGGCATCGGCGCTCGTCTTCATCGTGTCGCCCTGGCTCACAATCTGGATCACCAGCGACAAATATGAACTGTCGGTCGCGCTACTGGTCGCGGCTTGCATCAACGGCGCGGTGAAATTCTTTCAGACGGTTCCGCGTGCCGTGCTTACGGCCTGCGGCTCGGCGCAGGATCTCAGCTTCCTCAACGCCATCGGGTGGCTGGGGCTGGTATTGTCTATCATATGCGGCGTGGCTGGCAGCGAATATGGGCTTGCCGGCATCATCATCGGCGTGGCTCTTGGCACCGCGATCGGCAACCTTCCGGCATTCCTGCGCGCTTACCGCGCGATCAAATAAGGCCCATCGACCGCAGGCTGCTGTGCCCGTCGCGCCCGATCACGATATGATCGTGGACGACGATTCCCAATGGCTTGCCCGCCTGTGAGATCTGGCGCGTCAGTTCGATATCCTGCCGGCTGGGGGCTGGATCGCCGCTGGGATGGTTGTGCACGAGGATCAGCGACGCCGATCCCAGATCGAGCGCCCGCTTCATCACCTCGCGGACATAGACCGCCGCCTGATCGATCGAACCCTCGCTGACCAGTTCGTCCCGAATCAGCGCATTCTTGCCGTTCAGGTGGAGCACGCGGACACGCTCGATCGACCGATGCGCCATATCGGCGGTGAGATAGTCGATCAGCGCCTGCCAGCCGCTCAGCACCGGGCGGGCCATGACCTCCGACTTCAGCATGCGGAGCGCGCTGGCCTCGGCGATCTTGATCGCGCTTGCTTCCCGCTCGCTGAGACCGGCGCGGATCAGCGTTTCGCCATCGGCCGCCAATAGCGCACCGATTCCGCCAAATTCCCTTATCATCGCCTTGGCGCGCGGTTTGGTGTCGATCCGCGGCGTGACGAGCGTCAGCAGGAATTCGATCACCTCATGATCGAGCAGCGCGTCCGGCCCCTGATCGAGCAGCCGCCGTCTCAGCCGTTCGCGATGCCCCTTGGCGTCGATATCGTCTTCGTTCATCGGAGGCGGTTTAGGGGAGTGACGATGGGCTTTGAAGCGTCAAAGCTTGCGCTCCGCCATATTAACGGCATGCATGCGCGGGAATGACCGAGGATCAGGCGAATTTGAGCGAGGATGACGAAGCGGGCGGGGAAGGCGTGAAGCGGCGCAGGATCCCGATCCTTTTTGCCGTGCTGATCGTGCTTGTCCTGCTGCTGTTCATCCTCTGGTCGGCGCGCAAGCCGATCGCGCGCAATTATATCGACAATCATCTCGCCAAGCTTGGGGTGCCAGCGCGCTATACGATCACGTATTTCGGTTTCCGCAGCCAGCGGCTGGAGAATATCGTCCTTGGCGATCCGAAGTCGCCTGATCTCACCGCCGAATGGGCCGAGGTCGGCTTCGGATTTTCCGGGGTTTTCCCGTCTATCAAGGTTGTGCGCGCCAAGGGCGTGCGACTGCGCGGGCGATTGATCGACGGGCGTGTGTCGCTTGGTTCGGTCGACAAGCTGTTGCCTGAACCGTCCGGCGCGCCTTTCACCTTGCCCGATCTCGACGTTGCGTTGGATGATGCGCGGATGCGGCTGGATACGCCGGGCGGCGCGGTGGGGTTGGCGCTCAATGGGCGGGGCAATCTCACCAACGGTTTCCTTGGACGGCTGGCGGCTGTGTCGCACCGACTGGAAGGAGGCGGATGCGTGCTGACGAGCCCAAGCGCCGTGCTGCATTTCTCGGTCGCCAATCGCCAGCCCGCAGTTGACGGCCCGGTTCGGGCGGGCGCGCTGAATTGCGCCTTGGGCTCGATCGCCAATCCGCGAGCGGCAGTCGATGTCGCGTTCAGTCCGATGCTCGATCGCTGGCGCGGCGGCGCGGTCGTCGCAACCGGCGCAATCCTGAGCAATGGCTATGGCGCCGCATCGATGCGTGGCCGTTTCAGTTTGGACGGGAACAAGGAGGACAGCGACGGTCGCGTCACTGTCGCGCTTGAAAAAGTCCGCACTGGCGGCATCGAAAATCTTCTCACTGGATTCGAAGCTACGCCTGTCGGGCCGATCCTTCCGGCGTTGAGGCGTGCGATCGGCGCGGCGGCGCAGCATCTCGATGTGGACGCTTCGCTCCATTTCGCGTCCAACCGGGCCGGTCGCATGCTCCACATTGCGCCGCTGACGATCCGAAGCAGCAGCGGAGCGCAGCTTGAACTGGCGTCGAGCGGGCAGGGTGGCATCGGCTGGCGCTGGCCGAATGGCGGCGTGATCTTGGATGGCAAAGTGTCGTTGTCCGGTGGCGGCTTTCCCGAGGCAATCCTGCGCGCCCGGCGCACCGCCACCGGCTTTGACGGCAAATATTCGATGGAGCCGTATGTCGTGCCTGGCGCGCGGCTGGCGATGGATCCGGTCAGCTTTGATGCGAAGGGTTTCGAGACGCGCGTCCGCGTGGATGGCCCGCTCGCTGGCGGGCGAATCGAAGGGCTGGACCTGCCGTTGCAGGTGAGAACCGGAAAAGAGGGGCTTGCGGTCAACCCGTCCTGCTTCCCGCTCTCCTTCACGCGCCTGTCGATCGCCGGCACCCGATTTGACAGTACGAAGCTGCGTCTCTGTCCGATCGGGGGAGCGCTTTTCCGGCGACTGCCCGATGGCCGCATCGGCGGCGGCGCAGCGATTGCCGGCCCGGTGCTGCAGGGAGCGGTCGGAAGCTCGCCCTTGGCAATGAAGGCGCAGCGCCTCGTTTTTTCGGTGGCAGGTCCGACCTTTGCGATCGACAATCTCGCGGTTCGGTTAGGGACGGGGGAAGATCTGACACGCCTCGATCTCGCGAAGCTGTCCGGCCAATCGTCCGGCTCGGGCCTCGCCGGCACCCTGTCGGGCGCGGCGGGCAAGATCGGCGCGGTGCCGCTGCTGGTGTCAAACGGGGAAGGCCGCTGGACGTTCGCCAAGTCCGTGCTCGGTCTCAACGGGCAGCTTGCTCTAGACGATGCCGCGCCCGAACCGCGGTTTCATCAGCTGGTAAGCCGCGATGTATCGCTCAGGCTGCGGGACGGCGTGATTACGGGCGATGGTTCGTTGCAACACCCCCGATCGGCGCAGACGATCGCCCGCGTCGGGCTCACACATGATCTTTCCAAGGGCGCGGGCCATACGACCCTCGACGTGCCCGGCATTCGTTTCGACAGTGGTTTCCAGCCCGAAATGCTGACCCGGCTGACGCTTGGCGTCGTCGCCAACGCCGAGGGCTCCGTCGCGGGCGCTGGCCGGATCGACTGGGATCAACGTGGCGTGCGGAGCAGCGGCGATTTTTCGACCGATGCGATGAACTTCGCCGCCGCTTTCGGTCCGGTCACGGGGCTGGCCGGCAAAATCCATTTCTCCGACCTGCTCGGCATGGAAACGCCGCCGGGGCAGACTGTCACCATCGCGTCGGTCAATCCCGGCATCAATGTGGAAAATGGGGTGGTCCGCTATCAGCTTCTGGCTGACCAGATGGTGCGGGTCGAGGAGGGGCGCTGGCCCTTCGCCGGCGGCGAGCTCGTGCTTGAGCCGACGTTGCTCGATTTCGGCAAGCCGAGCGACCGCCACATGACCTTCCGCGTCGTCGGCATGGACGCGGCGCAGTTCATCGAGCAGTTCGAGTTCAAGAACATCGCCGTCACCGGCGCGTTCGACGGCGTGCTGCCGATGATATTCGACGTACATGGCGGGCGGATCGAGAATGGCCGGCTGGCGGTGCGCGAGGCGGGCGGGACGCTCGCTTATGTCGGCGAGATCAGCAACGAGCAGCTCGGCCGTTTCGGCAACATGGCGTTCGATGCGCTCAAAGCGATCCGTTACCGCAATCTGGCGATCGAGCTGAATGGCTCGCTTGATGGCGAGATAGTCAGCAAGGTGATCTTCACCGGCACCAACGAGGCGCCGATCGAGACCCAGAAGGGGCTGCTGGGCGGGCTGGTCGGCTTGCCGTTCAAGTTCAACATCACCATCACCGCGCCGTTCCGCTCGCTGGTCAATTCGGCGCAGTCGATCAACGATCCGCGCGGGCTGGTGCAGGGCGCGATCCAGCAGCAGCGCGCGCAAGATACTCTAAAATCCGTTCAGCCTGAAGAAAGCGAGAAAGTGCGATGAACACACCCGTATTGACGACGGATCGCTCGAATGCGAGGCAGGTCGCCATGACAAAGGGTATCTTCCTTATGGTTATGGCGGCGGGGCTCGCCGGCTGTATCCAGGTGCAGGCACCTGAAAAGCCGATCGAGATCAATCTTAACGTCAATATCCGGCAGGAGGTTGTGGTCAGCCTCCGCGAGGATGTGAAGAATCTCGACCAGCAATATCCGGGAGTGTTCTGATGAAGACCCGTTCGAAAATCTTTCCGGCGCTTGGCGGCGCGGCGGCCGTGGCGCTTGCCGGCGTGGCGATCGCGCAGGAGGCGCCAGCCGTGGCGCAGGCGCGCGCGGCGGGAATCGTCGGGGAACAGCTCGACGGCTATCTCGGCTTCGCCAAATCGCCGCCGGCTGACGTGAAGTCGGCGGTGGATGCGATCAACATCAAGCGCCGCGCGATCTACACCGATATCGCCGCCAAGCAGAATGCGACGGTGCAGGAAGTCGCCACCGCGCGCGGATGCGAGCAGCTCGCGACGCGCGTGAAGACGGGCGAGGCCTACAGCATCAATGGCGCGTGGGCGGTGAAGGGCGGCGGGCCGATCAGCCTGCCGCCGGTTTGCGGCTGACCGCATCCGTCTGATGCGGTGCACCATTCAGTTGACTCGGGCAGGACCCCTTCCTAAAGGGTCCTCGCCTTGGCGGGATCGCTCGCGGGCGTGATTGTGCGCGTTCCCCCTGAAGAGGGAGCGGTGCGGCATGAACGCGGACGAACCCGGGCAGGACCCGACCGGCGCAGAGGATGCGCGCCTGACATCGCTCGAAGAGCGGTTGAAGGCCGCCCACGAAGCCGAAGCGGTCAGGACCGGCAGCAAGCACAAGAAGCCCAGCAAGGGATATTCCCAGGGCAATCGCGTGCTGGCCGAACTGCTCGCGGGACTTGTCGGCGGTGCGTTGATCGGCTGGCTTATTGATCGCTGGCTGGACAGTGCCCCCGTGGCCCTGTTGGTGTCGTTGTTCCTCGGAATAGCGGTCGCCTTCCGGAATATTATCAGGATTTCGAACGAGCGCCCGGAGTGATCCGGACGCTTTTTGGTGTAGCTAAGGGGGTTCGGCAAGGTGGCGGCAGGCGGCAAGATCGATCCGATGCACCAGTTTCTCGTCGAGCCGATGTTCGGCACCGAGAACTGGTCGCTCGCCGGTTATAACATCGCCTTCACGAACAGCGCGCTGTTCATGGTGGTCACGCTCCTGCTGATCTGGCTGTTCATGCTTGGCGGCATGAAGGGCCAGCTCGTCCCCGGCCGCTGGCAGGCGGCGGTGGAAGGCTTCACCGGCTTTATCTCCGACATGATGGACACGAATATCGGGCCGAAGGGTAAGGCGTTCACGCCTTATGTCTTCTCGCTGTTCATGTTCATCCTGATCGCCAACATGGTCGGCATGTTCCCGCTGGGGATCGTGCCGGGCCTGCATGCATTCACGGTCACGAGTCATTTGACCGTCACTGGCGTTCTCGCGATCGTCAGTTTCTCCATTGTGCTGATAGTGGGTTTCCTGAAGCACGGCTTGCACTTCTTCTCCCTGTTCGTGCCGCACGGCACGCCACTCCCGATGATTCCGCTCATTTTCGTTATCGAGCTGTTCTCCTTCCTCATCCGTCCGTTCAGCCTGGGTCTCCGGCTGTTCGTTGCGATGACGGCGGGGCACATCCTGATGAAGGTGCTGGCGGGCTTCGTCGTGAACGGCTTCAATGCCGGGCCGGGGATCGCGCTCATCGTCAGCGTGCCGAGCTTCATCCTGATGATCGGCATCAGCGCTCTGGAACTGCTGGTCTGCGCAATCCAGGCCTATGTCTTCGCGCTTCTGACGTCGCTCTATCTGAACGACGCGATCAACCTGCACTGAGTTTATTGTCGAACCTTACTAGGGAAAGAAGGAAATTATCATGGATCCAGCAGCAGCAAAGCTTCTCGGCGCGGGCCTCGCAGCCATCGGTGTCGGCCTCGCCGCCCTCGGCGTGGGCAATGTGTTCGGCTCGTTCCTCCAGGGCGCGCTCCGCAATCCGGGTGCAGCCGACGGCCAGCAGGGCCGCCTCTTCATCGGCTTCGCCGCGGCGGAACTTCTGGGCCTGCTGGCCTTCGTCGTCGCGATGATCCTGCTCTTCGTCGCCTAACCGACTCCAGTCCGGGATAAGCGGCCATGCCTCAAATTGCCCAGATCGCCGAGACCTACGCCTCGCAGATCTTCTGGCTCATCCTCGTTTTCGGCCTGATCTATTTCGGGATCGGGCGGGCGATGCTGCCGAAGGTCGCTGGCGTCGTCGAAGCACGCGACAAGAAGATCGCGGACGATCTGGCCGAGGCCAGCCGCGCCCGGACGACTGCGGACGAGATCGAGGCCGATTATCGCGCCAAGATCGACGCCGCGCATGCGGACGCCCAGCAAGCGGCAGCAGCCGCCAAGGCGAAGGCGACCGCAGCAGCCGAAAAGCGGGTGAAGGCGGCTGACGCCGAACTCGCCCAGAAGATTGCCGAAGCCGAAGCGAAGCTCGCTTTGGCCAAGGCGGACGCATTGTCGGGCATCGAAACGGTTGCGGCCGAAGCGGCGCTCGACATCGTCAACAAGGTATCCGGAACCGCCGTTTCGCAGGATGCGGCGCTCGATGCGGTGAAGGTGGCGATGGCCCATGGCTGAAACTGAAACCCACGCTCCTGTCGAAGGCACGGCTCACACCGAAGCCGCCGGTCATCATGAACCTGCGCCGTCCGCGCTTGGTTTCGATGCGACCGGCTGGGTCGCCATCGCGATGCTCGCGGTGATCGGGATCATGCTGTGGAAGAAGGTCCCGGCCGTGATCGGCGCCGCGCTCGACAAGAAGATTGCGGGCATCCGTGCCCAGCTCGATGAAGCTGCGAGCCTCCGTGCCGAAGCCGAAGCGATCAAGGCCGAATATCAGGCTAAGGCCGCCGCGGCCGCCAAGGACGCCGAGGCTATCCTTGCCCATGCGCGGGACGAGGCCGACCAGATCGTCGCCAAGGCCAAGACCGACGCGACCAACCTGATCGAACGCCGCGGCCGCATGGCCGAGGACAAGATCGCCGCCGCAGAGCGCGCCGCGATCGCCGAGGTTCGCGCCAAGGCGGCTGATGCTGCCGCGACCGCTGCGGCGACGCTTATCTCCAAGGGGCATGATGCCACTGCCGATAAGGCCCTGGTGGACCAGGCCATCTCCGGTATCGGAACCAGCGCGCGCCTTAATTGAGGCGGCGTTCAGCTACAAATTCCGAACAACTATAAGCGCCACGTTTTTCGGGTTCAGCTCTGACCCGTCAGCGCCGTCACGATGGCGCGTACTTTTTTCTGCCGCCACTGCGGGGTCGGGGCCACGAGCCAATAAGCGCGATTCGAAGGTTCGCCGCCTTCCGCTCCAGCGAGCAAGGCCGGCACCTTCGCGCGACCCAGTCCGGCGAGTGCTGCGTCGAGCGCAAGACCGGCATCCACGACGGTCAGCGTGGCGCTGCCGGCTTCGGCGGGGTCGCCGGGCCAAGCGATGTGCGGCCCCTGACCGACTTCCACCGTCGCGCCTTCGGCCAGCTTGACACCTTCATGGCCGTTGCTGGTCTCAGACCAGATGATGGCAAGGTCTAGATTGGCTTCGGTGAAATCGATGTCGCCCTCGGCTGCGATCAGGTGGAAGCGCAGTTCGCTGTCGCTCTTCGCATAGTCCGCCAGTTTGGGGGCGAGCCACTTGGCCGTGAAGTCGCGGGGCGCTGCGATCGTCAGCACCTTTGATGTCTGCTGCGATTGCATCGCGCGGACCGCTTCCTCGAACTGAAGGAAGCCGTCCCGGAGCGCAGCGAGGCCGGATTCGGCCTCTGGCGTCAGTTCCAGGCCTTTGGCCGTGCGCCGGAACAGCACGACGCCGAGCGTATCTTCCAGCGCCCTGATCTGCTGGCCCACCGCTGCCGGAGTCACTGCCAGCTCATCCGCCGCGCGGGTGAAGGACAGATGCCGGGCCGCTGCGTCCAGCACGCGCAGGCCGTTCAGAGGGAGATGGGTGCGTTTCACCGCGCCACCGCTGGCCCGATCAGGGGGAAGCGCGGGATGGCGGCGTCGAACGACGAACCGTCCGCGACCACCAAATGGTAGCTGCCTTCCATCGCCCCAGTGGGCGTGTGCAGGGGGCAGCCTGAAACATAGTCGTAACTCTCGCCCGGCGCGATCACTGGCTGTTCGCCGACCACGCCGTCGCCGTGCACTTCATGTCGCGCGCCGCGTCCGTCGGTGATCGTCCAGTGCCGGGTCATGAGCTGGACGGGCTGCTTGCCCTCATTCTCGATCCGGATGTGATAGGCCCAGAACCAGTGACCGCGCCCAGGCTCGGACTGATCGGCAAGGAAGCTCACGGAAACGCGCACGGTGACGTCGCGGGTGCGAGTGCTGTGCGGGAACAGCGCGTTCATCGTGGCTGCGTTCATCACTAAAGCCCTACCGCTTTCAGCGCGCGATCGAAATCCTCTGTCACATCGTCCGGATCTTCGAGCCCAACGCTCAGCCGCAGCATGCCTTCGTCGATGCCCATCTCGGCGCGTGCCTCCGCTGTCATGCCGCTATGCGTGGTGGAGGCGGGATGAGTCATCAGCGATCGGGAATCGCCGATATTGTTGCTGATGTCGACCAGCTGGAGCGCATCAAGCAGCCCATGCGCCTGTGCCCGCCCGCCATCGAGATAGAGCGATATGATCGTCCCGCCCGCCGTCATCTGCTTCATGGCGAGATTATGCTGGGGATGGCTGCCAAGCGCCGGATAGAGCAAGCGGGGCACGCGCGCCTCGAGAAAGCGCGCCACCTTCAGCGCATTCTCGCTCTGCCGCTGGATACGCAGGTCGAGCGTCTCCAGCCCCTTGAGCACCACCCAGGCGTTGAACGGGCTGAGCGTCGGGCCAGTGTTCCGGGTGAACGGCAACAGTGTGTTGAGAATGAAATCCTCAGTCCCGCACACCGCGCCCGCCAGCACGCGGCCTTGTCCGTCCATCATCTTGGTGGCCGAGTAGGCGACGATATCCGCGCCATAGTCCAGCGGCCGCTGGAGCAGCGGGGTGGCGAAGGCATTGTCGACGACGGTCGTGATGCCCGCATTCCTTGCGATCCTGCACACTGCTTCCAGATCGATGATGTCGAGCGTGGGATTGGCCGGTGTCTCGAAGAAGAAGAGCTTGGTCTCGGGCCGGATCGCAGCCTTCCAGGCATCATTGTCACGCCCGTCGATGATCGTCGTCTGGATGCCGAATCGCGGCAGGAGATTGTCGGTTAGCCAGCGGCATGAGCCGAACAGCGCCCGGCCGCCCACGACATGGTCGCCGGTCTTGAGCTGGCAGAGCAAAGCCGCCGTCATCGCCGACATGCCGCTGGATGTGCAGCGCGCGGCCTCGGCGCCCTCCATCAAGGCGATGCGCTGCTCAAGCATCTCCACGGTGGGATTCTGCAGCCGCGAATAGGTCATGCCCTGCTGTTCGCCGGCGAAGCGCGCGGCGGCGTCCCCGGCGCAATCATAGGCGTAGCCGGAGGTGAGGAAGAGCGCCTCGCTCGTCTCACCCCATTCGGAGCGCGCCGTGCCGCCGCGGACGGCCTGGGTGGCTGGCCGCCACTGGGAGGTGATCTTGCGATTCTGTCCGGTATAGCGTTTCATGCCGCCGCTTTGCCGCGCGGAGCCAAGCCGCGTCAATGCGAACCTTCGTGAAGGAGCCTCCCCTATGTCCGCCCCGATCCAGAATATTCCGCTCAAGACCATCCAGGGCGCCGATGCCAGCCTCGGCGATTATGCCGGCAAGGTGGCGCTGGTCGTCAACGTCGCCTCGAAATGCGGGCTGACCCCGCAATATGAGGGGCTGGAGAAGTTGTACGCCCAATATCGCGATCGCGGTTTGGTGGTGCTTGGGTTCCCGGCCAATGATTTTGGCGCGCAGGAACCCGGCACTCACGAAGAGATTGTCGAGTTCTGTACGACCAATTTCGGTGTCGATTTTCCGATGTTCGAGAAGATCGTCGTGACGGGGGATGACATACATCCGCTTTATCGCGAACTGACCGGATCGGGCGTGCCGGTCACTGGCGACGCCGACGGCTTCCGCGAGAAGCTCAAAGGCTATGGCATGACGCCGAATCCCGCGCCGGGCATTCTCTGGAATTTCGAGAAGTTCGTGATTGGCCGCGATGGCGGCATAGCCGCTCGCTTCGCGCCCACCACAACGCCCGACGATCCTGCGCTGATTGCCGCGATCGAGGCCGAGCTTGCCAAGGAACCTGCTGAAGCGGCCTGATCGCAGGATTGGCGTTCGTCGCGTCACGCCCTAGATCAGAGGCGTGAGCGACAACAAGCAGATCGATCGTTTCAATGAGGAACGGGCCACCTTCGCCGTTCGGGGTTCGGACAAGCCGGACCTCGACATTGGCGTGGCCGCGATCCGCAATGTCCTGAAGACCTTGCCCGCGCGGCCCGGTGTCTACCGGATGGAGGATGCGCGGGGCGACGTGCTGTATGTCGGCAAGGCGCGGGCGCTGCGCAATCGCGTGACCAATTATACGCAGGTGTCGCGGCTTTCGAAGCGGCTCCAGCGGATGGTGGCGCAGACGCGGTCGATGACGATCATCACGACCAACTCGAATGCCGAGGCGCTGCTGCTCGAAGCGCAGCTGATCAAGCGCTTTCGGCCGCCTTACAATGTGCTGCTACGTGACGATAAAAGCTTTCCGTTCATCCTGTTGCGGGCGGACCATGACTTCCCGCGCGTGCAGCTCCATCGCGGCGCGCGGCGGGCCAAGGGGGATTATTTCGGGCCGTTCGCAGGGGCGGGATCAGTCCGCAAGACGCTCAATGCGTTGCAGAAGCTGTTCCTGCTCAGGAGTTGCACCGACAGCTTCTTCGCCAATCGCGACCGGCCTTGTCTGCTCTATCAAATCCGCCGCTGCTCGGCCCCGTGCGTCGACCGCATCTCGAAGGGCGATTATTCGGAGCTGGTCGGTGACGCCAAGGCGTTCCTGACGGGCAAGTCGACTCAGGTGCAGGCAAAGCTTGGTACGGCGATGCAAGCGGCTTCGGATGCGATGGATTTCGAGCTGGCGGCTGTCTATCGCGACCGGCTCCGGGCGCTGACCTTCATCCAGGGCAGCCAGGCGGTGAATGCCGAAGGGGTCGGCGATGCCGATATCTTCGCGATGCACGGCAAGGGCGGGCTGGTCGCGATCGAGGCTTTCTTCATTCGGGGCGGGCAGAATTGGGGGCATCGGAGCTTCTTTCCAAGCCATACCGCCGATGTGCCGGAAGGTGAGATTCTCGCCAGCTTCATGACGCAATTCTATGCCGAGGTGCCGCCGGCGCGGTTGATCCTCGTCGATCGGACGCTGGAGGATGAGGCGACGATGTGCGCGGCGTTGGCGGAGCAGCTTGGCCGCAAGGTCGAGATCAAGCAGCCGCAGCGGGGGCATCAGAAGCGGCTTCTGGAGCAGGCCCAGAGAAACGCGGTGGAGGCGCTGGACCGCCGCCTCGCCGAATCCGCGACGCAGAGCAAGGTGCTGACCGATCTCGCCGAGACCTTCGATCTGGAGAAGATTCCGCAGCGGATCGAGGTGTATGACAACAGCCATGTCATGGGGACGAATGCGGTTGGTGCGATGATCGTCGCGGGGCCGGAGGGGTTCCGCAAGAATGCCTATCGCAAGTTCAACATCAAGAATCCTGACACCGTCCCCGGTGATGATTTCGGGATGATGCGGGAGGTGCTGGGGCGTCGTTTCGCGCGGCTGGAGCGCGAGGATCCCGATCGGCAATCGGGCGAATGGCCTGACCTGCTGCTGATCGATGGGGGCAAGGGGCAGATCAGCGCGGTTTGCGAAACGCTTGAAGATATGGGCGTTCAGGATGTGGCGGTGATCGGCGTTTCGAAAGGCCCGGACCGTAATGCCGGGCGCGAGCATTTTCACTTTCCCGATGGCCGCGAGATCACCCTGCCGCCAAATTCTGCGCTGTTGTTCCATATCCAGCGGCTGCGCGACGAGGCGCATCGCTTTGCGATCGGCGCGCATCGGACCAAGCGGGCGAAGACGCTGACGGCCAGCCCGCTCGACGAGGTGCCCGGCATCGGCCCGGCCCGGAAACGTGCGCTGCTGATGCATTTCGGCACGGCGAGGGCGGTGCGGGAGGCCTCCTTGGCCGATATCGAAAAGGTGCCGGGGGTTTCGAAGGCGACCGCGCGCACGGTTTACGATTATTTTCGAGGAAGCCGCTAAGGCCGCCTCATGGCGACGCATGTCCTTTTGACGATCGATACCGAGCTGATCTGGCGATCCAATGTGGAGCGGGCCAGCTGGCAGGATATGTTCGCGCGTTCTTATGACCCAGCCGGGGTTGGCGTGCCGTATCAGTTGCGCAAGCTGGCGGAGCATCGCCTGAAGGCCGTGTTCTTCGTCGATCCGATGCCAGCGCTGCATTTCGGGATCGAGCCAGTCAAGCGGATGATCGGGCCGATCCTTGAGGCGGGGCAGAGCGTCGAGCTTCACCTCCACCCGCAATGGGCCAGTCTGGAGGACGGCAAGCCGACCCGTTCCTTCGAACTGATCGATTACAGCGAGGACGAGCAACGCGATCTGCTCGAACGGGGTATCGCTTTGCTGATGGAGGCGGGGGCACCTCGGCCAACCGCCTTCCGCGCGGGCAGCTATGGGGCGAATGACGCGACGCTGCGCGCGCTTGCCTCGCTCGGTGTGCGCTATGATTCGAGCCACAATGGATCAGCGCATCCCTGGCCCAGCATCATTTCGCTGCCGGTGGAAGCAATCGCGCCGGTCGCACATGAAGGCGTGATCGAAATTCCGGTGACGACGATCGCCGAGCCTGCCGGTTTGCGGCACATGCAGATTTGTGCGCTATCCTATTCCGAGATGGGCGCTGCGCTTCGCCATGCGGCGGATCAGGCGCATCCGGTGGTGACGATCGTCGGCCACAGTTTCGAGTTGGCTGCACGGAACGGCCGTCGCGCCAACCGTGTGCATCTCGGCCGTTTCGATAAGCTCGGTGCTTTCCTTGACCAAAATCGGGATGAGATGCCGACATGCACTTTCGCCGATCTTGAGGAACTGCCTCTCGACTTCGAGGCGCGGGCGTTTCGGAATACGCTGCCCCGGCGTCTGACGCGGCGGGTGGCGCAGGCCTGGTCCAACTATGTCGAGGAACGCGGCTGATGGACTCGGTGGTCCGCTATCCGCTCAAGTTTCAGGTTGGCGCGCGGACCTTGTTCGCGATTGACCGTCCATTGATCCGGATCGCCTATACGCTGGACGGGGCCGGGGCGGCGGAGACGCCAAAGCTGCCGCAGCTCGGAAAGGCGGCGGGATATGTCGTCACTTCAATTCCCGAATCCCTGATCGACGGGCTGCGCATCGGGGGGCTACTGGTCCATGTCCGTCAGCGGTACATGCGCTATTTCGCGGATTTCAGCGCGGGATTCGACGCCTATATGTCGCATTTCTCCAGCAAGAGCCGTGCGACACTCAAGCGCAAGCTCAAGCGGTACGCCGATCTTTCGGGCGGAGCCCTCGATGTGCGGTCGTATCGGACGGCAGACGAGATGCCGGGATTTGTGGATGCCGCCTCGTTGGTGTCACGCAAGAGCTACCAGCATCGGCTGCTTGATGCCGGGCTACCAGATGATGATGCAGCCCGCGCGGATATGGCGAAGCTGGCTGAAGCCGATCAGGTTCGGGCTTTCCTGCTGTTCCGGGACGGCCGGGCGACGGCCTATCTCTACATGCCGGTCACGGAGGACACGCTGATCTACGCCTATCTTGGCTATGATCCGGAGGAGGCTGAGCTTTCGCCGGGCACTGTGCTTCAGGTCGAGGCGATCCGGATACTGGCGGAGGAGGGGCGTTATGGGCGCCTCGATTTCACAGAGGGCGAGGGGCAGCACAAGCGGCTCTTCTCCACCGGGGGTATTGCCTGCGCGGACGTGCTGCTGTTGCGCCCTACGATGGGCAACCGATTGTTGATCGGGGCGCTGCAAGGCTTTGACGGGGCCGTTGCTTGGCTCAAACAGCTCAGCGGGGCGCAGGGCTTCGGCTGGTTGAAGGCGTTGCGGCGGTAGCGCATTCCCCCAGCCTGTAATAGGCACAACGCCATGCACATCACCGGAGAAGCGATCGTCTGCGCTGTCTTGCCGCATGGCGAGCATGGGGCGGTCGTGCGCGTGCTGACGCCGGCAGACGGGTTGCAGGCGGGCTATGTGCGGGGCGGGCGGTCGCGGGCGCTGCGGCCGGTGCTGATGCCGGGCAATATCGTTCAGGTCGATCTCCGCGCGCGGACGGACAGCCAGCTGGCCTCGCTGACGCTCGAACTGGTCCACAGCCGGGCGCCCCTGCTGAGCGAGGCGCTGGCGGTCGCGGCGATCGACTGGGCGACCGCGCTCGCCGCCGTTTCCTTGCCCGAAGCACAGCCCTATCCGCGGCTGTTCAGCGCGCTTTCGGGGGTGCTTGATGCGATCGAGGCTGCGCCGGCGGCGCGGGGCTGGGCGGTCGCGCTGGCGCGTTATGAGCTGTTGCTGCTGGCCGAGCTTGGTTTCGGGCTGGACCTTTCAGCCTGCGTCGCGACGGGGGCGCTGGAGCAGTTGCGCTGGGTATCACCCAAGAGCGGGGGCGCTGTGAGTGCGGCGGCCGGGGCGCCCTATGCCGACAAGTTGCTGCCCTTGCCGGCATTCCTTGTCGAAGGCGGCAGCGAGGAAAGCTGGCCGGAAATCCTCGATGGCCTGCGCCTGACCGGCTATTTCCTCGACCGCGACCTGCTTACGGAGCGACGCGGGCTGGTGCTCGATGCGCGTATCCGGCTCGTCGAACGCTTGCAGCGGATCGTCGGATAGTTGCAAGCGGCCACAGGGAAGGGCAAGAGCGCCGCCGCGAAAGGATATTGCATGACTTTGATAGCGGTATTGCCGGGCGACGGCATCGGGCCTGAGGTAACGGCGGAAGCCATGCGCGTGTTGCGTCATGTCTGCGGCGAACGCCTGTCGTTCGAGCAGGGCCTGGTGGGCGGTGCGGCCTACAAGGCGAAGGGTCATCCGCTGCCGCCCGAGACGCTGAAGCTGGCCCGACGCGCCGACGCGATCCTGTTCGGCGCCGTGGGCGATCCGGACTGCGATTCGCTTGAGCGCGCGCTGCGTCCGGAGCAGGCTATCCTTGGTTTGCGCAAGGAACTGACGCTGTTCGCCAATCTTAGGCCGGCGAAGCTGTTTCCCGAGCTGGCCGACGCATCAGCGCTCAGGCCGGAAGTTGCCAGCGCGATCGACCTCGTCATCATCCGTGAGCTCAACGGCGAC